>NZ_JBNDML010000014.1:0-209269 GCF_050436565.1 Paraburkholderia sp. GAS42
TTTCCTCCCTCGAGGCTTGTCCAACGCCTGCCCGCATGCGTCATCGTGCCCTCATGGTGCAGCAGACAAGGGCAGGCGTCGAACAACCCTTAACGGGAAGAGCCATTGCTGCTTCAGCACGGCGACCGTCCGCTCAGGGTCCGAAATGCGCCAGTCGAGCAATGCAGCCAATGGTATCTTCCGCAGTGCAGCAAGGCTCGATGACATCAACCACGAAATGCGGATAGCCATT
Source organism: Paraburkholderia sp. GAS42 (assembly GCF_050436565.1). Taxonomy (NCBI): domain Bacteria; kingdom Pseudomonadati; phylum Pseudomonadota; class Betaproteobacteria; order Burkholderiales; family Burkholderiaceae; genus Paraburkholderia; species Paraburkholderia sp. GAS42. Next base: position 233 of record NZ_JBNDML010000014.1, read on the forward strand.
TTTTGCGTCGTGCGCGCGTGAGCCGAGAATTCCGATTTTCCCCTGTCTGTCCGGTCGGGTGATCAGCCGCGTTTTCCGGCAGCATCCGCCGGCTGTTCGGACTCGGTAGCCTGTCGGCTGTGAAGCGAATCGTTGACAGCGATCCGGTGCGTCCGTGAGCCATCTTTGCGCGTGTCATTTAATTGCCGGCTGGGTGCTCAAGCAGGTCGCGACCACGCCGGTAACACGGTATCTGGAGTCCGCCGAAGTTGCGATCTTCCTTGCAAAGTAAGAGAGAGTGATATATGATATGTATATCATGCAACGGAGGCAGTAATGAGTCGAATCCTGGTTGACCTGCCCGACTCGCAGGTTGAAGAGTTGGCAGCACTCGTGGAGGCTGAGCACCGCCCTCGCGCCGCTGTCATCCGCGATGCGATCAACGCGTACATCTCGCAGCACAAGGCGGCGCTTGGGGCCGACGTTTTTGGGCTGTGGAAGAGCAAAAAAGTCGATGGCCTTGAATACCAGCAGGAACTGCGCTCGGAATGGTAAAGGCGCTCTTCGACACGAACATTCTGATCGACTATCTCGGTGGCGTCGGCGCAGCGAAAAAAGAGCTCGCGCGATACGAGTATAAGGCGATCAGCACGATCACCTGGATCGAAGTACTCGTTGGGGCGACAGCAGACGACAACGCGGCGATTCGTGCGTGGCTCGGCTCATTTGACGTTATTGCACTGGACAGTGCGATTGCAAATCGAGCGGTCGAGATTCGCAAGCAAAAGCGAATTCGCCTGCCCGATGCGATCGTTTGGGCGTCGGCGCAAGTAAACTCCCTGTTGCTGGTTTCGCGTAACAGGAAGGATTTTCCTGCGGATGAACCCGGCGTGCGCGTCCCCTACAAAATCTAGGGGCGTGATGTACGAACTCGTCGACAGTCCGACCAAGCATTGCATCGGACCCGTATCATTGTCTGCGCTAGCCGTGATTTGCGGCATTGCTCGAATCGCTTCTACTTACTGATGCCTCGCTCAACCTCCCTTACAGACGTCATTACCCTCGCTGACGTCCAGTCGCTGGTGGACCTGAAGACCTTTACTCGGGGCAAAGCCTATTTCCAGAACGGGGCGGTGTCGCGCCTTGAGGAGCACGACGGTGTGCTTCGCGGGAATGTGCGCGGCACGCAACGGTACAGCGTCGAACTTGGCGCAGGCGCCGACGGCGAACTGACGTACGAATGTGACTGCCCGGTGGGCGCCGACGGCATTTTCTGTAAACATGCGGTAGCGGTCGCACTGTCGTGGCTCGAGAACACAGGCGAAGAGGTGTTCCATTCCGACGACGCCGAACCGGCGAAGCCTCGCAAGAAGCGCAAAACGCATGAAGAACTGATTAGCGAGTACGTCGCGACACTTGGTGAAGACGCCATGCGCGACCTGCTGCTCGAAGCTGCCGAGCGCGACATGATTCTGCGCGACAAGCTGCTCTTTGCCGCGCGCGGCGACTGCCAATGACCTCCCAAGCATGAAGACTGCGGTGCGTCAGGCAACGCGAATTTCGCGACCGCTCGACTGGGGGGAAGCCGGAGCGTACGGGGACGGCCTGATGTCGCTCGCAGATATGCTGCGCCAGCGTCTCGTAGGGCCGAATGCGGCGCAGGTAGTCGAACTCGCGGAGCTGGCGATTTCCGGCGCGGAAAAGAGTCTCGAACAGATTGATGACTCCGGCGGTGACGTCATGCCGGCAATCATGGAACTTGCGTCCGTGCATCTCGATGCATGCCGCCGGACGGCGCCTGATGCAGCGAAGCTCGCGGAGCGGCTGTTCCGCTTGCAGACAGAGGGTGTGTGGGATACGTTTTACAACGTATTGCCGGCGTACGGCGAGCCACTCGGCGACGACGGATTGCGTCGTTACCGCGAACTGGTGGAGCTTGGGTGGGACAAGTTACCTCAGCTCGCCCCGGCCAACGACCTGCGCAGGTCGTTCGACCCGCTGCGGATGCGACTGGAGCGCGCGATGGAGACGCTCGCGGAGCTCGATGGTGACGTCGATGCACTGATTCGCATCCGCTCGAAAGACCTGTCTAATCCGTATCGTTTTTTGCAGGTCGCGGAGCTTTGCGCGAAGTATGGGCGTCACGACGAAGGGCTGGCCTGGGCGGAGCGCGGTCTTACGGAATCGGGGAAGAATACTGACGTGCGTCTACTGGATTTCAGCATAACGGAGTACTTGCGGCGGGAGGATTTTGAGAAAGCCGGTGCATTGGCCTGGCAGCGTTTCGAGTCGCGTCCCGTTGCCGAAGCGTTCACGGCGCTAATGGATGTCGCCACGGCAACCGGTCGGTACGATACAACGCGCGAGCGCGCACTCAACCATCTGTGGGCGCTTGTCCGCACTGAAGAGGCGCCGACCAAAGCGAAGCCCAGCCAATGGCAAACGCCGAGCCGCACCGAACTGGTCAAATTTTTTCTTGCCGAGTGCGAAAGCGAGACCGCATGGGAAGCGTTCTGCGGAGGTCCCGTGGCGATAAATATCTGGGCAACGATGGCGGCCGTGCGCGGTAAGACGCATCCGCACGACGCCATTGCGCTGTATCACCGACTGCTGCCGATTGCGGCCGAAAGCGGAACACGAAACGCCCGATATGACGAAGCGTTCGGCATCGTGCGCACCATAGGGAAGTTGCGGGCAGAGCTGAAGCAGCACGCACAGTTCGTTGATGAGCTAGAGACCGTTCGCCAGATGTATCGCGCCAAGCGCAACTTCATCAAGCTGCTGGCAACGTTGGGTTAGCGATACCGATGACAGGCGATAGCACGTAAGAGCTACAGTGTGGTCAGCAAATCTCACTGTGCCGTGGCTCGCTTCGCCATATTGTCCGCCGGTAGCATTCCCGGCAACGCCTCTACAAAGAAATCTGCTTGCAACGCAGCTCCAGCCTGCATGTCGTACTGTGCAAAGTCTCGCACACCCCCCGCCAGCAGGACTTCGTCGTCGAGGAAAAAATTTCCCGAACACTCTTTGGCAGGGCGCGTCAGAATGTAGTGCGCCGCGTCAGCGACTATCTCCGGCTTACGACACGCCGCAATCATTTCCGCACCCCCAATCTCGTTTCGCACAGCAGCGGTCGCGATAGCTGTTCGAGGCCATAGCGAATTGACTGCGACACCTCGGTCTTTGAACTCGCCGGCGAGCGCCAGGGTGAACAGGCTCATCGTGTATCAAATCATCACCTGGTACGTTCCGCGAATCGTTTGCGATGAGCGGTCCCACTTGGTCATCCGGTAGTGGGAAAGATGCCAATTGTGCGCCGCTACAAGTTCGCATACGGTTTACGCGTGGCGGTGTATTTTTTTCGGCAAGCATCGCACAATCGCGGCTACTCTAGTAGCAGTGGACCGTGACACTCCGTCGTCCGAAGACATCGAACGTATCTACGACGCGGCCGATGGCGTCGATATATCGCGGCTTTCTTCACTTTTGGAAACAAATATGGCAACCGGTACTGTGAAGTGGTTTAACGATGCAAAGGGCTTTGGCTTCATTACGCCGGACGATGGCGGAGAGGACCTGTTTGCTCATTTTTCGGAAGTGAAGGCGGAGGGCTTCAAGTCTCTTCAGGAGGGGCAAAAGGTGAGCTTTCAGGTCAAGCAAGGACCGAAGGGCAAGCAGGCGGCCAACATTCAGCCTATCTGACACCTGAGCGCACTCGCTGTCGCGCAAAGAATGGTCCGCCGAAGCGGACCATTCTTTTAGTTATGTGCCGTTTGTAAGTTGACCACGCTGCGCAGAGCAGTCCTCGCCGCCAGGGCGGCCGCTATCGCACGCATCCGTGCGCTCGGCGCATGTTCCAAGCTGCGCGGCAAAGCGTGCTGAAAACCGCTCAATAGTCACCGCTATTCCACACGTGGTCGACTGCACGCAGGGGCACTCTCGGCGTTGCATACTCGAACCGAAGCATACTTCCGTTGTCTACCACTATACGTGCGCGCCAACTATTTGCGCGAAGGGTAAGAACGATGACAAAGGAAAAGACACCGTCATATGAGGCGTTGGCGCTTGAACGGGTCGTCGGCGCCGCGCGAGAGGTATACGCGGCATCGACAGCGCTCGAGGTTCACTTCGGCGAGGAAGAAAGTCAGCAACCGTCTACACTCGTACTCGCCAGATTCGCCGCCGCCATGCAGGAACTGGGAGACGCGCGCGAAGCGTTCGACGTCCTGGTTTCAGGCGATCCGGAGCGACGTAGTTGATTGACCGCGTCGGGATGGGATGAGAACCCCCCGCTTTTGTTCGAGAGCACGGTCATGTACTTCGACGGACTGCTTACAGCGGTCCTCCAACCTTCATAACCGGCTGCTCCGTGACACTGTCAGAGGCGCACTGGTTGTCGCCCAAAAAGAACTCGCAAACAAAAAAGCGAGCAGCGCTCGCTTTGAACATCTTTTGGTAATGGCGACGTCAATGACCTTATTTCTTCTCGACCGCTTCGACCTGTTCGATTGCTCGTTTGGTCGGCCTGGTCGAGGAGGCAGACGCAGCGTTGACATTGTTTTCTGCGATGTCGACCACCTGTTTTGTTGCCTCCTGGGCAGCGCGATACGCCGAGCTGGCGGCCTCGCTGGCGGTCGCGAGAGCGGACTTCCATGCGGACAAGACCGCTTCACTTCCCGCCGGCGCGTTCTTTGCAGGGCTGTCGACGAACGTTTGTGCGTCGTGCTGTTGCTGTTTGAACTGTGCTTCAGCGGTCGACGCGAATTCGGCCTGAGTGCTGGAAATGATTTCGTACACATGTCGCCAGTACGATTGCACCTTTTCTGCGGCCGGTTGCACCAGGCTCGCCTGCAGCGCGAACAACTCCTGTGGGTCTTTGGTCGCAAACGCCTTGGCCAGGATTTCCTGACTTTCGGCAAGAGTCGATTTGACCGCTTGCGCATTCAGCTCGACCAGCTTTTCGGTGCCTACGAACGCTTTGGTCAAGAGACCGAACGTCGTTTCAAAACCGGCCTTCTGCGTGGCGACCAATTGTTCTGGGGCAAGAGTGCTCATCACTATCTCCGTAGGGTGAAGTGGCGAATGTCCGGGAGACCGTCGAACGCAATCACGAACGGCGAGTCGCAGAGTTGGAAGCGCTGTTGCGACGCAGCAAAATACGATTCTAGGGTAGAGCGCGCGAATGTCAATCGCATGTTGCGCGGTGTGGCGATGCACAGCGTGTGCGAGCGGCGCCGAATGCCCTGGTCGCGTTGGAGCACAACCGCGTTCAAGAGAGAACCCTGGTATCGGGTACCGCCTCCCCTGGAGGCCGTACATGGACGCTTATCAGGCGCGTGCAACTCCGCAGGGGGCAAGTCAATCCGTCGAAGCCGTTTCGGAACGCTGTGGAACGGCATGCGCAAGGTCACTGCCGCTGATGCACCAATGGGAGTCGCCGGCTGTGCCGCCACCGCCATCTCACCGGCCAAACGCCGGCGCACGCGTTGCAGGCTGCTCGCGCGTCGATACAGAAACAGTGATGAACCGCACTGTGCTGTCGCCACGGCCTGCAAACGAGACCGTCCCGTGTGCGAAGCACTTTCGCCCGCGCCCTTTGTCACAGTCCATTCAGAGAAATCCATGCAGGCTCTCTCGTTCACGAGGCGGGGTATTGACCGTTTCTGAAAGAATGCGAAATGGAACTGGCGAGGGGCTCTTCGCATATCGCGAGCATGCTGTTACTGGTCATCCAGATCGGCAAGAAAGTCGCGGGCACGCTCAGACAGGCCTGAATCTAGCCTCAAAGCCAGCGCCGCGGCCTTGGCAACCTTAGGACGCGCGCCTTCCTCGAGCTCGCTGGCTGCGGTTTGTAACCAGTCTGGGAATTTTTCCATCAGGGCGTCAATCAGCACGGTTGCCTGGCGACGGTCTTTATCCGCCTTGAGGGCACGTAACGGGTCGCGGAGCGTGCTGACAATCAATTTGTGAAGTGCGAACCGTGCGGGGTCGGGCAGCAGAACCGGAACGACATGCTCCTTGCCGAGGATGAACCCGCGCGTCGGGTTGGAAACCAGGTATCTGAAGTACGGAAGTCCCGTGGCGTGCGCGCGTAACTGGGGCAGCGATTTCGTCTCGTATGCATCGGTACCCGGCACGAGGAGGTCGACTTTCAGTGGCTGGCCGCGAGCCTTGAACGAAGTTGCGGGCTTTCGGGAGTCCAGATCAGGCACCTCGAGAAAGGGGATTCCGCTGTCACGCAGAATGTCGAGGAAAGTACGATTTTCCGGGATGGCGACTGAAATAGATCCAGCGCTGCCGATATCGATATCCTCAGTCTTGTAGTTCGCTGGCAGGCGAACGCCCAAGCTGTTCAGAAGCGCGCCGAAGGCGTGGGAACCGACGAGTACACCACCATGGCCGAAAATGCCGGCGTTAAACAGCGTGGCGATGGTGAGCGCCGACGAGTTGTCCGCGGCGGCGAAGCCGGCCTTCCGCAAGAGCTGAACCTCGGCAGCAATCGCGCGCATCTCTCCGCTCTCCAGCAATTTCGCGTCGAGCGCGGCGTCAGTGGAAGGTTCACCCGCACGACCCAATGACGTTTCCTTGTGTTTGCCTGACGCCAGATATATCCGCCAGTAGATGTATGTTTTCCCGTCGATCGTCTTCTGGGCAGCAGAGCCAGGAGAGTGCAACGGAATGTGCGTCTGCGCGCCGGTTCGTTCAGTGACGGACGAATACAGCGTCTGCAACGCGTCGTTGTGAAAGTTCACCATGAGCGGGTCAATTTATACCTTTAAATTGCATAGTAAGGTATAGATTGAAACCAGTCAATTTATACCTCATAATTTAATAATAAGGTATAAATCTTGCTGGTCCCAGTTTTGCGCGTGCAAAGTTTTGGCGATGGTCGCCGCGGCTGTGACCTGCCTGATTTCTTCGGGCCATTTCAATCTTGGAGAACGGCCTCGGTTGCTTCAGTTGAACAATACTGCTGCTTGAACTCGTCGGGCGTCAGGTACGCCAGACTTGAATGTGGCCGGATCGAATTGTAGTGGCGCCGCCACTGTTCGATCACTACCTTTGCCTCCGCGCGGCTGCGGAACCACTCAAGGCTCAGACATTCGTCACGGAATTTGCCGTTGAAACTCTCGTCTGCGCCGTTCTGCCATGGCTTGCCCGGATCGCTAAGCGCCATTTCCATACTGTTTTCGGCAGCCCACTTCAGGATGGCATACGACACGAATTCCGGGCCGTTGTCCGAACGCAGGTAGCGGGGCGCACCGTGAATGCTGGCCAGTTGCGACAGGACTCCTCCCGGTCGACCTTCGCGTAGATTGACGTGGTCATCAGGCGCCGATGGCGCAACACCTGGGCGACCTCGGGAAGTGCAACACCCGAGCGAACCATCTGGGTTGCAAGTGTGTGACGCAGTCGATGGGCGCTCATGTGAGGGAGGCCCGCGCGTGAAGCCGCGGCGGCCACCGCTTCTGTGATACCTCCGGATGAGAGCGCACGGTGAGGAGCGCGTGTACGCACGAACACGGTACGGCCCTGTGCGGTATCGGGGCGGCCACGTCGCAGATACGCTGCCAATGCCTGGCCGACATCCGCAGGCAAAGGAAGGCGTTCGATGCGCTGACCTTTGCCTCTCACCACGAGTTCACCCGCGCGCCAGTCGATATCGTCAAGATTAAGCATACGCACCTCTCCGGCACGCAAGCCCAGACGCGCAAGCAGCATTAGCATAGCGAAATCGCGTTGGCCGTGGTGGGTGCGTCGATCGCAAGCCGCCAGCAAGCGTTGCACGTCGCGCGTCTCCAGTGCGCGCGGCAACCCCGCAAGGCGCCAGCCGGCGACCGAGGGAACTGCTGTGTCAAGCGGCTGCGCGATAAACCCTTCGATATGCAAATAGATGAGCAAAGAGCGCAGCGCCGTTACTGTTAGCTTCGCTGAGCCGGTTGAGCGACCGCGGCTAGCAGAGAGCACAAATTGGATCAGGTTCTCCGGTCGCAGGCACTTCCAATCGAGTTCGCCATCGACGACTCTGGTCACGGCAAAAGCACGAGCCATGTCGACATATCCGCGAGCGCTGGTCGCGACAAGCCCGCGCACATCGAGGAGGTATTTGCGGTAGCGCTCGAGCAGTGCTTCGCTGGGACTTAACACCGCGTGCGCGCTCGCCACCGCGATCCCAACGTTACTGAAGTAGCTGACCAGCGGCGTCAGCGCCTTGGATGATAGCCACAACGTGTAGCCCTGCGCGCGCCGTGCATTCAGGAATTCGTCCAGGACCGAAGCGGTGAGCGTCGTTGCGTCCTGTCGCCTGGAAGCAAGCCACCGGCTCAGATGCGCAAGAAGCTGCAGTTGATTCGCAGCGGCGTTGAGTCGGTAACCTTGTGCGCTCAACTCCGCGGCGAAGCCGGCTGCGAACGCGGCGAGCGGTCCGGTTATACGGACGCGAGATGGATCTGACATGAGTTGTCTCCTTCTCCCAGTTGTGGAAAAGGAAGCATCGCTCATATGACCGGGATTATGCCGATGCGTACGCCACGTTCACCGCTGGCGCCGCCGCATCGCGGCGGCACACCGGCATAATCGGGAGGTGGGCATAATGAAACCAGCAGCGCTGGCCACGTGTCGCCGGAAACACTTCTTCCAGCGCAGCCCAGAAGCCCATTGCGCCGTCGCCGACTGCCAGAAGCGGACCACCCTGCAAGCCACGCGATTTCAGATCGAGCAGCAGCTCCTGCCATGACGCCTTCGACTCGCGATACCCGTCGCCGATTGCCACACGCTCCTTGCGCCCATCCGGCCTCACGTCGATGATCACCAGGAGGCACTGGCCGTCCGAGTTCTCACTACGCAGGCCGGTATGAATGCCGTCGACCCACCAATACACGTAGCGCGATTGCGACAGGTCACGCCGGCTCCAACTGGCATGCTCATCGGCCCATTGTGCCTTCAGGCGACTTACCACGTTCGCCGACAACCCGTTGGCGTCCTCGCCCAGCAGCACGCCCAGCGCTTCGCTCATATCGCCCGTCGAAATGCTCTTCAGATACAGCCACGGCAGCGCGGCACTTACGCGCGGCGACTTCCTCACATACGGCGGCACAATCGAGGAATTGAACTTCACACCTGATCCTGATCGATCGCGAACCTTCGGCACCTTCACCGCAATGGGCCGGCCGCCGTCAGCACCTCGCGCTCCGGCAGATAGCCATTGCGCACCACGGCACGCTGTCCCTGCAAGGTCTTGACGTTCTCGAACCGCTCCAGCAGCGCCGACAGCTCCGCTTCAATTGCCTGCCGGATCACCTGCCGCGCGCCCTGGCGCACCAGATCGTCCAGACCCAGACCGACTTCCGATAGACCGATGACTTCTTTTTCCGTAAACTTGCTCATGGTGGATGGTTTGTTGTTTGCTGGTTTCCGACTTCGACAATCAGATTCTCAGCTGAAACCTCCACCGCCTTCAATCTCCCGCCTCAATCCCCCCGTACACCACTTCCGACTTTAGCTCCAGGCGGCGCACACGGGGGAAGCGCTGAGACAGAGCATCGGCAAGACCTCGTCTGCACCCTCCGCGGCGCCAGGAAGAGGCCCTCATCAGCATGCCCAAAGGGCGGCGAACAGAATCGCTGTGACGCCAGCTCTGATTGATGTTCTGGAGGTAGTGACGCGGAACGTGGCCGATTTCTCAGCGACAGAGGGGCGTGTGCTCAAGCCACTTGATTGATAGTCAAGTCGCAACGACGACCTGTCCTGTCCGTCGTCGGATCTGAAAGTTGGTCGCGGCCAGTTATTGACCGCATCGCCCGAACCTGGAAGTCAGCGCATAGTCGGCAACATGCCCAGCAACCGCAGGAACGTTGGAGACGATCGGCGGGGTCAGCATGATGCCGGCCGGTTTGGTAACGTAGCGCGCTTGTTCGCAGACGGTTCCTCAAGGATAACGAATAAGTGATCGTGGCTCAGGAGCGGTCCTCATAAAAAAGTTTGCCGCAACGAATGGCCCGGAAGTTTTGGCGCCCGTGACGCCACCTGGCGTCACGGGTTTTGTTGATGCTCCGATTCCGGTCGAGGCTTTGCGTGAATTCTCCCGTCATCCTGAGGTCCCCCAGCACAAGAGCGAGATGGAGCGACGGCGGCTTCCCGATCTACCGAGAGACGCGTTGGGGCCGACTACTGGTGCCGTGCCGGAATCGGCGACGCGAGCACAACGCCCGGCCAACAGAAGCGAATGATCGACCGAAGACGCTCATTCGTTTCATCCCACACACGGCCAGCCCTGCACTTATCGAAACGTCGCTCGACGGGGTCCGAAAACGCCCGTTACAGGTGGATACCTCGAACTCGACATGCCTCTTCAGTCGCCGCGCGCATAGCCGCTTCGCCGCATCCGTCGGCGAAAACATGATCGGTAAAGGCGACTATTGCACCTGCGTCGATGTCGTCGATTCCTCCCATGAAGAAGCTGATTGCGCTCAGAGGCACGGATCCAGGGTGAAACCCAAAGGCGCTATGTTGAGTCGGAAAACCCTCTGCCAGCTTGCCAAATTTCCTCAAAAGAATTGAGCCGAGCGACTCCTGGTCCTTTGTGGCAGTAAGTAGTTCAGGATGCCTGAACAGGATCTTGGGAATTATTTCGACGCGTACCCCGCAGAGCCGGATTGCCTCCGGATACCAGAATTCGAGCATGCCAAATGCGATGTAGTCCTCATTCTCAAGGTGCCACATCACGCGGCCGCGACCGAGCTCGTAATTCGCTTCTGGTACACGGGTTTTCCAGTTGTGAAGAATTGGAAATTCCACATTGTCCGCGTGCAATTCCACGACATGAGGCTCAGGGTCTGTCTGGATCGCCCGGTCGTATTCGGTTGACAGTGCGTCTAGAGCCATTTCCGCATCAAGATGGTAAGCAACTGACGAAACTGCAACACCGACATTTTCGTTGATGTCATAGGGGAGGCGCACAATCTCCATGATCTACCTTTTCAGCAATGGGTCAGATACGCCGACGGATTCCCTGGAAGTCAGCCGCCGGCACGATTTGGGTAACGTCGCAGACGAGGGTGTGCGTTAGCCCGTTGTGGGGTGTGAGCTGATCGCGTCCCGGTCTGCGACGGCGGGCGATGAGTTCGGCGTTTGCGTCAAGGGGGTGCCACGAGCCTCCTGCGCCCATACCTGAGCGGCGCAGGGCAGCCTGAGTGCGTCGAACAGCCGATCGATGTCAGTGCGGATGCCCAGTACCATGCGCTGCGCAAGGACCTTTTTCGCGAGTGTGCGCAGCGTTTTCTCGCTCATTTCGGCGTCTCGGGCTTCTTCCAGTTCGGTCTCGAAATTCGCTGCGCCGGTAATTACAGCGCCGATCGGTACCTGATGCTGGAGCGCGCTCTCGAGCGCACGCGATGTGAACAGAACGGCGTCCTTCGTGCAGTTCAAAAACTCCGCGGCGTTCAAATGCTGCGTCACGTGAGGAAATGTGACCTCCAATCGGGCATCGCACGGGACGTCTGCGTACACCACGCGTAGCTGTGACTTCTCCATGCCGGCTTCTTCGAGCGCCTCGACAAGATGGAGCGCCGTCACCTGCGACTCATTCTCTGGGGTGATCGTCATAACGATCGCCGCAATTTCCCTCAGGGTGCCCCAATGTTCCCGAAGGAATTTGATCATCGCCTCCGCGGCCATCTGCTCAATATCGATGACTCCGCCGCGTGGCGAACTCAGGAGTGCGCCGTAGGCGTCTTCAAGGTGTTGTGACGCAAGGTGGCTGATGCTCGAAGCCGAGGACGTCTCGCGTTTCCGCGATTGTCCGGTGCTTACGAGCAGGCCGCCGGTCTTCGCATGAATGAATTGCGCGACGCAGGTCTGGATGGGCGCTGCATTGGTACGAAAATGAACAACGATGCTATGGGTCATGCTGGTGCTCCTGTGAGTAGTGAAGCCAGGTCGGTGTGGCAACAGGCGAAAAGGGAGAACGGTGCTACGAGGGACGTTCGGATTTTCGAGGGCGCGAAAGCGCGCGACTTCTCCACGGCGATCGAAAGCGGGGCTTCGGGGGCGCGGATTAATTGCTGAGGAGTGGGATGGCTGGCCTGATGACGGAAGGAGTCGTCAAAAAGACTTTATGAAGTCAGCGCTTTGGCGTAAAACGGGAGATTGCTGGCAACGAATAGACGCGCGATGCTGTTCTCTTTAGGGATGCTGCTGTATCGGGCGAACGCCTGACGTGCAGACCGCATGAAGATCGATCGGCGAGTTTGTGCTGTATTTTCAGGTCGTCTGGGGGCGAGCTATAGAAGCTGTAGACGCACCTGGACCTTGTCCAGAATCGCCAAACCGTGGTCGATGCTGGTTTTGCTCCGGTGTGGCAGGACGTTTCACAGCTGTCTCACTGGCGGACGCCAACCCAAGATCTCGTCAGGATTGAATTCTGCGTTGTCTTGTTCAATTGATAGTGGGGATGCCCCACATGTCATCATGTCGATGCCGAAACAACTCGGCTAGGGGAATTCTAACGTAAGACGAACATGGATTGCAACGGGTAAATGAGGACCCGTTGCTTAAGGTTCGGACTGCGTGTTAATAAAAATAGCGGCCATAGCGGGTAGCATTGGTGGTCCAAGTTTTAACGGGTTTTATCTCGTTACCGACGCTTCCTGCGTGCACGCCTAAGCCGTGGTGCTGCATTCTCATCCGAAAATCGAGTCGAGGAGATTGATGTCTGCATGGCTGCGCGGAGTTCAAACCCCTCCTGATAGTCACATCAGACCAGTCACGGGCTTGTGCAATCAATATCCAGTTCCTCGCCAACGATAGGTGACCGCGCGACCCTTAGTGTCTGGTCACCGCCTGTCTCACCAACTTCGTTAGCGTCAAGTGAAGCTTTCTTCGAGGGACAGCTTAAGCTGCAGGCCGGAAATCGCTCAGTCATGGCGAAATGTCGCCATGACTGAGCGAATACTGTCGGCTTTGCGGTTCACCTGATTTACGTGAGTGTGCCTTAATGTCTGGCGCTATAAGCTGGGCTGGCTGCCTCGCCATCGCTACCACCTTAAGCCGCAAAACAGGTATCGGGAGTCGCGTCTTCCGCTGATCGAGCTTTTCGCGCGGATGCCTGGGCGCTCCTGGTTCTCGCCTTCGGCTGGAGGGACGGGAACCTGTGTGCCACTGATTTGAGATACACGCGGAAGATCCAGCGGGCGCGCGTGGGTCCGTGGCCAAGGAGTTCGCTTAAAGTAACAAGCGCTTCAAGCTCCTCGATTCCCGCGTCGCGTATTTCGTTAGCCTTGTCACAGGCGTAGGTATACCGGAGCGCGTGCAAGGACAGCTCGCCCGTCATGCCGGCTCGCCGCAACCATGGCTTCAGTCGGTTGACCGCGCCCTTAAGGTTGTTATGCCTGCTACCAATGAGCTCGCCGCCGTTCGCGTCGCAGAAAGCGCATGCGGCCTCGACCGCCTGCAATGTCTCGGCGCGTCGTGCCATCAGGATTTCTACACGCCGGAACCGCTTGTTCTTCGCCCCGCGCCTGATGGGTAAAGAAACCTCGCCATTGCGTAGGGCCTCGCGCCATTCCTGCAAGGTTTCATTGCATTCAAGTGCCTCCTTCAGGCGCAGGCCGAGGAGGCGGCATAGCCAGACGATGTGATAGAGGCCTTGATCAATTTTCTGGCAACGTGCGAGAAGCATGTGAAATTCCTCGTCCGTGTAAGGGCGCCTTGTGCCTGACCGGTTTCGGCGCGGCACGCCAAGATCCCGATTTGTTGGAATCGTGGCTGGATTGACGCCGGCGTGACGCAGGCAGACGCGAATCGCCGCCAGTCTGTTGGCAATGTCACCAGGCTTTTTCAGGTTCAGAAGACAGTACTGCACGAATGGTTCGAGCGTATGAAGGGGCGTGTCCTTTACACGCTCGGGAAGCAAGTCATTCAGTTGGAGATAACGAAGGTAGAGCCGCCAGAGAAGACGCCGATTTTTCTGGTTTTCATAGCTACCTCCCGCCCTTTTGCTCAACTCGCTGACTTCGTGTTCGAATCTTTGTCGTTTGCCCATCTCAACCCCCGGTTAGCGCCGGCACGAACCGAAGTTCGCGCCGGCCAGACGCGGCTTAATGCCCGTCGGTTGCCAAGCACCGATTGCCAAACACCTTTAGGGGCGGGGTTTGCGTGCCCGATCTCGACGTGGGACAGCGAGTTTTCGGTTCGATGGGATTGTGGCGGGGTCGACGCCAGCTTGGCGCAGGCAGGCGCGAATTGCCGCCAGCACGTTGGCAATGGTGGCAGCGCCAATCTCGTTCCGAATGCAGAACTGCACAAACGGTCCAAGCGTGTGAAGGGGCGTGTCCTTCATTTGCTCAGGCAGCAAGCCCCGCAGTTGCAGATAGCGAAGGTACAGCCGCCAGGCCCGGCTCCAGCTTTCCTGGACCATGAAACTGCCTGCGATGCTGCTAATCAAGATCCTTGCTTCGTTGTCCAGCATGTGTCGGTCGCCCATATCAATCCCTCCAGGTTAGCGCCGGCGCGAGCGGAAGGTCGCGCAACGGCCAGATGCGGCTCCACGCCTGGCGATTGCCAGGCACCATTTCGAAGGCCGGGGCCATTGATCGCGTGTCAGGCTCGGTGGAGAGCCGCAGTAGCCTGGTACGCGTGCCTTGAGGGCATTGCTGTTGCCCGTAAGGGCGTTGCTGTTGATCGGGAGGTGCGCCGATATTGACGTTGAGCTTGGGGATCCCGCGCGATGCGTTGGATGGAACGTCGGTCTGCTAGCTTTGGAAGATTGATAGCCCGCGTTGGTGCACTGATGCCATTGGTTTGCAATGGCAGGCGACCGGGGCGCGCGCGACGCGGCGCCTGGGGCTTGCTGAATGCCAGATTCGGCAGGGGTGACCGAGCGCTTCCATTGCGTATCCGCGGGAACGCGGATGCAATGGACGCTGGGGTTTTGATTAGAGTGGCAGAAGGATGCACGGCGCCGCAAGCGGCGCGTAACAGACCGTTGCGATCCTTTCTGTGGCCGTCTTCCAGATACCTCCGTGGAAGCGGGTCACAGATGGCATGCGACGACAGACGCATACCTTCAGGATCGGCACGCAGGCCATGAATCCCTGCAGTGCAACTGCAAATTGCTATTGATGCCCGACTATATCGGGGAATTCTCGATCGGAGAATTCTTGACTACATGTTGCCGGCATACGGCGTTTGAAAAGCGGATACTCTACTACTGGCCCTCATTGAAGCACGAAACTCAGGGCGACGCAAGCGTCGCCCTGAGGGGATGACTGCAATGGATGCGGCGCGATCCCAATACGCCGGCAATCACGACTCACGGCGAACTCGATCGGCCGTTGTCGCCGCGAGTGTATCTGCCGCCTGTTTTCGCCCGTTTGCACCATTTAATCAGCACGGTCTGCTGTTTGTTATCCCTCGGGTTGCCCTGCAGGTCCTTGCCCGGGAAGCTTTGCCGTGCGCATCTTGGCTGGGCTCGGCCGGGCCGCATTGACTTTACGGTCATGGTCCAGGCGGGAAGCGCGGTTCGTGGCCTTCGGCAGGTCGTGTCAACGCTGTTGCTCGATGGATGCAGGTGTGTGCTGGAACGACAGGAAAAAAGCACCTGGCCCGGTGCTTTCGTTAGAGAGGGTGGCTTGTTGGGATTCTGCCTGGATGTGTACTGCATCTACAAGATGATGACGCGTGCATGGGTCAGAAGGCCGGGACGCCACCGCTTTTGCACTGATCGCAGGACCTGAAGCACGTTAAATTCAGGGCGGCTTTTGCCATGCCGTTCGCCACAACCTCCTCATTACCAACACGGCCGGAGGGTTTGCAATCGGACATCCGTCTTATGGGCAACTTCAGAATTTGCAAATGAAAGCCCTTGGGTTCTGGATAGCATGAATCGGGGGCACGCGTAAGCGCGCTTCGCTGAAAACGCCGCCGCTCAGAGAGGGCGGGATGATTTGATGATCCGGACACGCACGTACGACGTCGACGTGCAGAAGTGCGACGGTGTGAAGCAGGGCCATGCAAAGGCGCCGTGCTCAATCGGTTCAGGGGCGTGCGATGCGCACGATGTAGTGACCGGGAGGAGAGCGCGTCCGCCGGGATCTGATCAGGCAGAAAGGATTGAGACACGGACGTGCCGATGCGCCACGCAAGCCGCTTTGGATTCGTCGCCTGCCATCGCCAGTGATCCTCGCACATGCGCTCGATCCCAAACTGGGCGTGCCATCCAGGCCGCTTTTCTGCCGCGATCGAACCACCGAAGCATTGTGGGATATCGCGCAGGCCTGCGCGCCAACATTTCATAGGGCACGGACTTACCCGATGCTTTCTCAAATGAACGCACCATATCGAGCACGCCCCATCCCTGGCCGGTACAACGATTCACGACAAAACTCGCATCAAGTTTGACGAACGCATCGGGCGCCACAAGACGCCCGCGGTTGAGATCGATCGCGTGAATGTAATCGCGTACGCCTGTCCCATCCAGCGTGTCGTAGTCGCCTCCAAAAACGCGGAGCTCCTCGGGTTTGCGCACGGCAACCCGAGCGGCACATAGCATCAGATTATTTTGCATTCCGGATGGATCCTGTCCAGTAGGGCGGCGGACTTGTGCCCCAACAGGACTGGTGCGCATACAAAAACCACCGCACCATCCCGACCCACGCCATCAAGGTCAGATCCTCACCATGCGCGGTCCACGGCCCGGCCCGGTATCATGCAGCGGCTCAAAAAGTTCCGGATGGATTGCACGCGGGCGATAGAACTTGATCCAGCCTGGCCACCTCGGGTACCCGCGAATCACCTCGGCGCGGTGCGGGTATCCGGCCTCGCAAGATCGTCTGGCTTCGCATACGCCGGGGGGCGCAGTGCAAGCAATCATCGATGGCGGCCCGTTTCATGCATCGCCGCAGGCACGACGAATGCTATTCGTAAGGTATCGGGGCAGCGCCCAGGCGATGCCCGACCTGGAGACGATCATGAAACGGATAGCGATGGCAATGTGCGCTTTTACCCTACTGGCGAGCGCCGGTGCGTTTGCCCAGACCAACAGCGGTAAGCCGCAACCCGCCGACCAGCAAGCGGGCCAGGGCATGCAGCCGGGTAAGGAAGGCCAGAGCATGAGCCGCGCGGCAGAGGCGGGCAGCACCCACCCGGCCAGCGGCACGCTGATGCAACAACGCGAAAACGTGATGTCGCGGCAAGGCGCGTCGGGCGACGACGCAACGGGCAAGATGAAACAGTAGCGGACGATCGCGCACGCTGTACGCACGACGATCGCGTCCGTTCGCCCGGCGAGTGCAGATCGCGGCGCGCAAAAGACTATGCTGCGTCGAACCCGTTGGGGTTCATCGACTGCCAGCGCCAATGATCCGCGCACATGCGCTCGATGCCGAACTGCGCGCGCCATCCGAGAAGCTTTTCTGCCGCAGTGGGATTGGCGAAGCATTGTGCAATATCCCCGGGGCGGCGCGCGACGATTTCATAAGGCACCGGCTTGCCCGACGCCTTTTCAAATGCGCGCACGACATCCAGCACGCTATACCCCTGGCCCGTGCCAAGGTTCACAACAAACCCCGAGTCGAGATTGACGAGCGCATCGAGTGCCGCAAGATGCCCGCGCGCAAGATCGACCACGTGAATGTAATCGCGCACGCCCGTGCCATCAGGAGTGTCGTAATCGCCTCCAAATACGCGGAGCTTCTCGAGCTTGCCTACGGCAACCTGTGCGACATATGGCATCAGATTATTGGGCACGCCAGAGGGGTCTTCCCCAATCAGGCCACTCACATGTGAGCCAACAGGATTAAAATACCTTAGGATTGCGAATTTCCATGACGGATCCGTAACTTCAATGTCGCGCATCACCTGCTCGGCAATGAGCTTCGACTGTCCGTACGGATTCGTCGCGGAAAGCGGAAACGATTCGTCGATCGGCGAGCTTTCCGGCACGCCATAAACAGTCGCCGACGAACTGAACACGAACTGCTTCACGTCGCGCTCGCGCATCACATCGAGCAGCACAAGCAGACTGTCGACGTTGTTGCGGTAATACTGGATCGGTTTCGCCACCGATTCGCCCACCGCCTTGAGCGCCGCAAAGTGGATCGCTCCAGTGACCGGATGCGCGTCGAAAATGCCCTTCAACGCCGCTTCATCGCGCGCGTCGGCTTCGTAGAACGCGAGCTTCTTGCCGGTGATCTTCTCGACACGTTTGAGCGACTCGGGATTGCTGTTCACGAGGTTGTCGATGACCACCACGTCATAGCCGCCGTTCAACAATTCGACGCACGTGTGGGAGCCGATAAAACCTGCTCCGCCTGTCACCAGGATCGTGCCCTTCGCGTTTGTTGCAGACATGCTTTACTCCGTTAAAGTGAAACGCCCGTCAAGGTGTGCAGCAGGTCTTTATATCGTTCGACGACGACCCGTTCGTCGAATTCCGACGCGACTTTCTTTCGGCCGCGTTCGCCCATCGCGCGGCGTTCATCGCCGCTCATGTCGAGCATCTGTGCGAGCTTCGCGGTAAGACTATCTGCGCTCTTCACCTCGCACAGCAATCCATTCACGCCGTCGGCCACCACTTCGCGGCAACCCGGCACATCCGTTGCGACGATCGGCCGGCCCATTGCCGATGCTTCCATCAGCGTGCGCGGCACGCCCTCACGATACGACGGCAAAACTACGCAGTCAGCATCGACAATAAAAGGCCGCACGTCGTGCGCTTCGCCCGCGTACTCGATCACGCCTTCGCGCTGCCACGCGTCGACCTCATCGCGCGTAATCGCGCTGGGGTTGTCGACGCCAACCGGCCCGAGCAGCAGGAAGCGCGCATGCGGATAACGCGCACGTAGCCGGCGCGCCGCTTCGACATACTCGCCCACGCCCTTGTCCCACAGCAGACGGCCGATCAGCACGAAGGTGAACCGCTCCCGCTCCACCAGCGGCGCGAACGCGAACTGGTCGAGATCGACGCCTTCGCCGTGTAGCAACCTGGCACGCTCTGGATACACCAGCAGCTTCTGGTCGACAAAAGCGGCTTCATCGTCATGATTCAGGAACCAGATCTCGCGCGGGAAGCGGAAAGCAAAACGGTACAGTTTTTTGGCGACCTGCGCCGCGCGGCTCTGCTGGATGAATACGTAGCCGAGTCCGGTCGTCACCGCGACCGATGCCACGCCCGCCAGTTTCGCCGCAATCGAGCCATAGATATTCGGTTTGATCGTGTAGTGGAACACAACGTCCGGACGGATTGTCCGGTAGAGCCGATACAGCGCCCAGAACGTACGCAGATCGTCGCGGGGGCTCGTGCCTTTCGAAGCAACCGGCAGATCGATGCAGCGGCAGCCCATTTCCGTCAGCAGGTCGAACGTGCGATCGCGCGGCGCGATCACGGTCACATCGACGCCCTTGCTGACGAGCATGCGGATCAGCCCCTGACGATACGTATAGATCGCCCACGCCGTATTACAGACAAGACTGATGCGCAGAATGCTAACCGACGTTCCAGAAGACTTCATTCGAATTTCGTAAAGAGAGTAACTGCGGGTAACTGCGGGTAACTGCCAGATGAGGCTCAACCTGCTGCCCGCGAGGCGAACAGGGTGCGCTTGATCCGTTGCAACGCGCTATAGGGCACGACGAAATGCAGCAGGTTTTTAGCGAGCCCGAGCCAGTCGTAGACATTGGCTGGGTTGAAGTAATGCAGTTGCAGCTTCAACGTCGAGCTGATCTGCTGACGGCGTTTCGTCGCGCTGATGCCGCCTTCGTTGAGTTCGTAGTACAGGCCCAGTTCGGCGAGATTTGCGCAGTCGTAGCGTTCCATCAGGCGCAGGAACAGATCGAGATCTTCCGCGGAACGATATGCCGCACGATAGTTGCCGACGGCGCGCACGGCGTCGATACGCAGCATCATTGAAGGATGCACGAAGCAGCCGCGAAAGAAGCGGATGCGGCGGATCGCCTGCGGATCAGCGGGCGGGCTCAGCATGAAAACCGGCGTGCCGTCGCGCGTGACGACCTGCGCCCACATGCCGAGGCCTGCGCTCTGCGGGTGCGCTTCGAGATATGCGCGCTGTTTCGCGAGCCGCTGCGGCACCGTGCGATCGCCCGCGTCGATGCGCGCGGCGTAGCGGAAACCGCGCTCGGCGAGCGCATCGATGCCCGTTTGCAGGGCGCGCTCGATGCCGCCGTTCTTCGGCATGCGCAGCACTTCGATCGACATGTTCGCAATCGCGGGCGCGACGATCGGTGGCGTGCTGCCGTCGTCGACGATCAGGGCGTAGATGGGCGCGTCTTCGCTGAACGACGCAAGCGTGCGGTCCACATCGGCCTGGCCGTTGTAAGCGGGCATCAGGATCGCGACGTCACTGAGCGCGCCCACGCGAGGCGCGCCACCAGTCAGGTTCGCGGATAACGGCACAGATGAACTCATGGACGCAGCTTGAAACGGATGTAGTAAAGATTGACGGCCGCAGCGGCCAGATAACCGGCCGCCAGCCCGACGAGCGGACCATATGCGCCCAGACGCGGAATCATCAGCAGATTGACGGCGAAAGCCACCGCAAGCGCCAGCAGCCACTTCGACAGCAAGACGAATTTCGCCTGATATTTCAGCACGACGAGGTTGCCGATCGCCTCGATGCCTGCTGGCACGGAGAGCCATACAGCCCAGCGGAAAATCCCGATCGCGCCTTCATACGACGGCCCGAACACACGGCTGATGATGAACCCGGCCAGCAGATCCAGCACCAGCGCGCCGCCCACCATCAGCAGCGCGGTCATCGCCATCAGCCGCCACATGTTGCGCCGCAGTCGCCCGGCGTCCTGCACACGGTAGACAAAGGCGGGCGCGAGCGTCTGCGCGAGCATCAGCGCGAGCGTGATCCAGTTCTCGTTCAACTGCTGCGCAGCGGAATAGCGCCCAAGATCGGCAAACGAGATCGTGCGTTCGAGCATCAGCCGGTCGAGCTTGAGAAACAGATACATGCAGATGAGCCCGAGCCAGAACACCGTGCCCGCGGTCGCGAAATGACGGAAGAGCGAGCGGTCGAGATGCCAGCCGAGCTTGCCGCCATGCCGGTGCATGTAATACACCAGCAGCACGCCGCCGATCGCCGCCGATTCGAGCGCCCACAGCCAGCCGAATCCCGACGGCGCGGCCGCCGCGCGCACCAGCAGCCAGACGAGCGCGGCCTTGAAGAGGGCCGTCGTCATGCTGGTGAGCAGCTGTGGCTTGCTGTAGGTCATGCTTTGCAGCCACGCATTGATCACGCCGACGAACGGCTCGCGAAACAGCATCGTGACGGCCAGCCCCGCGAGCATTGCGCCGACGAGCGGATCGGTCAGCCCCGCCGCGATCCCGGCCCACGTCAGGAGCAGGGCAACCGCTGAAACCGACAGTCGCAGCACAAACGCGCTGCCGAGCACCGTGCCGAGCTGTTCAGATGAACGATGGACGATGGTCGGCACGAGAATTTCCGCGCCGCACACCCAGGTGATGGGAGACAGCACCAGCAGCAGCGTATTGGCGTACTGCCATTTGCCGAACGTGTCCGGGCCGAAATAACGCGCCAGCACGCCGCTGATCGCGATCGCA
This sequence comes from Paraburkholderia sp. GAS42, assembly GCF_050436565.1. Taxonomy (NCBI): domain Bacteria; kingdom Pseudomonadati; phylum Pseudomonadota; class Betaproteobacteria; order Burkholderiales; family Burkholderiaceae; genus Paraburkholderia; species Paraburkholderia sp. GAS42. The sequence goes on from NZ_JBNDML010000014.1 coordinate 21,798, forward strand.
ACGGCAATCTGCGTGAGCCGCTCCAGCCCCAGCCAGACGATGTTGGCGAACGCTTTCGTGACATCCGGACTGGCGAAGCGCCTGAGCGTCAGCATCCGCGGCCCGCGAGTGCCGGGGTGCGCGACTGGATTCGCCCTTCAGCACGCGTCGTGCCTGCCCCGATGGAAGGACGACTGGATACGTGAGCGCATGCCCGCCTCGTCGCACGCCGTGGCAACTTTATGAGGGAGACGCGTCTAAGCATTAGAATGGCGCCAGAAGGCGTATCTGAAAAACCGCAATTATAAGTTGGAACCGGACCGCTTCCGGCAAGGGCGCCATGCGGTCATCATGGAAGTCACAGTGATGACGCAGAACGCCAGTCAAATTTCTCCATTGCACGCAAGTGAGCCATCCATGATCTCCAAATCGATTTTCAAGGCCTATGATATTCGCGGTGTGATCGGCAAGACGCTGGACACCGACGCAGCCCGTTCGATAGGTCGCGCGTTCGGCAGCGAAGTGCGTGCGCAGGGCGGCGATGCCGTCGTGGTCGCGCGTGACGGACGTCTGTCGGGCCCGGATCTCATCGCAGCACTGTCGGACGGCCTGCGTGCGGCCGGCGTCGATGTCGTGAACGTCGGCATGGTGCCGACGCCCGTCGGCTACTTCGCGGCCAGCGTGCCGCTGAAGCTCGCGGGCGGCGAGCGGCGCGTCGATTCGTGCATCGTCGTGACCGGCAGCCACAATCCGCCCGACTACAACGGCTTCAAGATGGTCCTGCGCGGCGCGGCCATCTATGGCGAGCAGATCCTGGCGCTGCATCAGCGCATCGTCGACGACAACTTCTCCGAGGGCAGCGGTACGTATGCCGATTACGATATCGAGGATGCTTACCTCGAACGCATCGCGAGCGACATCAAGCTGACGCGGCCGCTAAAGATCGTCGTCGATACGGGCAACGGCGTGGCGGGCGGTCTCGCGCCGAAGCTGTTCAGGAAGCTCGGCTGCGAACTCGTGGAGCTGTTCACGGAGATCGACGGCAACTTCCCGAACCACCACCCGGACCCGGCACACCCGGAAAACCTGCAGGACGTGATCCGCGCGCTGAAGGAAACCGACGCCGAAATCGGCTTTGCGTTTGATGGCGACGGCGACCGTCTGGGCGTCGTGACCAAAGACGGCCAGATCATCTATCCGGACCGTCAGCTGATGCTGTTCGCTGAAGAAGTGCTGTCCCGCAACAAGGGCGCGCAGATCATCTATGACGTGAAGTGCACGCGCAATCTCGCGAAGTGGGTGCGCGAGAAGGGCGGCGAGCCGCTGATGTGGAAGACGGGCCACTCGCTCGTGAAGGCGAAGCTGCGTGAAACCGGCGCGCCGCTCGCGGGTGAAATGAGCGGCCACGTGTTCTTCAAGGACCGCTGGTACGGTTTCGACGACGGCCTGTACACCGGCGCACGTCTGCTGGAAATCCTCTCGCGCGTGAAGGATCCAAGCAAGCTGCTGAACAGCCTGCCGAATTCGCATTCCACGCCGGAACTGCAACTGAAGCTGGAAGAAGGCGAGAACTTCGAACTGATCGGCCGCCTGCAGCAAAGCGCGCAGTTCACCGGCGCGGACGATGTCGTGAAGATCGACGGCCTGCGCGTCGAGTATCCGGACGGCTTTGGCCTCGCGCGCTCGTCGAATACGACGCCGGTCGTCGTGATGCGCTTCGAAGCGGATAACGACGCGGCGCTCAAGCGGATTCAGGAAGATTTCCGCCGCGTGATCCTCGCGGAGAAGCCGGACGCAAAATTGCCGTTCTAACGGTCAGACGGGCGGCATGGCGGGCGGGTTGCACCCCTCCCGCGATGACACCGCCGTCGGACGCGGCGCGTGGCGGGAGCCATTGCGCCGCGTTTTTATGTGTTCTGCCCGCGTTTGCGTGGCAACGTGCCCGGACGTTTGCTCCAGCCGTTCGGCCTCGCTGTCCGGCCTCGACGCACGGCAGAGACTTATCCCGGAATCGGCGCCGGTCGCGATAGAATTGCGGTCCCATTCACGCATCTTCGAGCCGCTTTGCCGGTATTTATCACTTGAGCGTACAAAAGATCCTGATCGTGCGGGTGTCGTCGCTCGGCGACGTCGTCCACAACATGCCGGTGATTGCCGATATCCGTCGCCGGTATCCCGATGCGCAGATCGACTGGCTCGTCGAAGAAAGCTTTATTGAGCTGGTGCAGCTCGTCGACGGCGTGCGCCGCGCGATTCCGTTTTCGCTGCGCCGCTGGCGCAAGCGTCTGTTTTCGCTCGATAACTGGCGCGAGATCGGCGCATTCCGCCGCGCGCTCGCCGCCGAAAAATACGATCTGGTGATCGACTGCCAGGGGCTCATCAAGACCGCGTGGGTCGCCAGCTGGGCGCGTGGGCCGCTCGTCGGCCTCGCGAACCGCACCGACGGCGCCGGCTTCGAATGGCCGGTGCGCTTTTTCTACGACCAGCGTGTGCCGATCCCGCCGCGCACGCACGTTGTCGAACGCACGCGCCAGCTGGTGGCGGGCGCGCTCGGCGAACCCGCGCCGCAACCCACCGACGACATCGACTTCGGCCTCGACACGCGGCGCGCGGCACTGGCGCTCTCAGCGCTCGGGCTGAACCTGCCGGTGCCGTATGTGGTGTTCGTGCACGCCACCTCACGCACCGACAAGCAGTGGCCCGATACCGCGTGGATCGAGCTGGGCCAGTCGCTGGTGCGACGTGGCGCGTCGATCGTGCTGCCGTGGGGCAGCGACGCCGAGCGCGAGACGAGCGAGCGGCTCGCACGCGAATTCGGCGCGGCGGCCATCGTGCCGCCGAGGTTGTCGCTGCCGGCGGTGGTTGGGCTGATCGACGGCGCAGCGGCGACGGTTGGCGTTGACACAGGTCTAGTTCACATCGCGGCGGCGCTGAAACGGCCGACGGTCGAGTTGTACAATTTTGCCACCGCGTGGCGTACCGGCGGCTACTGGTCGCCGAACGTCGTCAATCTCGGCACGGCCGGCCAGCCGCCGACGCTCCAGCAGGTGAAATCCGCGCTGGCCGGTTTCGGACTGCTTTGAGGTTGCGGGGCGGGTTGCGTTGGGGAATCACACGAAACGTATTCCCTGACGGCTACCCGGTTGCAGCCACCCGCCGCGCCACGAACACGCTATGCACCACCCGCTTCAAAAGGGCGACCATGAACGAATCCCAGATCATCGAAGTCGCATCTGCCGACTGGCAGGGACTCAACCTGTCCGTTCCGCGCGAGACGCTGCTCGCAGGTGTCGAGCGCGGCAAGGTGCTGTATTTCCCGAACCTGCGCTTTGCGATCGAAGGCGGCGAGCAGGCGCTGCTTGACCCGGCGATCGCCGATCCGAAGCGCAAGAACATCAGCCTCGAACCGAACGGCGGCGCGTTGCACGGCGTGCTCGGCGATGCGGTGGCGCAATCGGCGGTGCGTGCGCTGATCGCGCGGTATCAGTCGAATGCGCGCACGCTCGTCGATGGGCTGTTCCCCGAATACGACGGCAAGCTGCGCGTCGCGCCGACCAGTCTGCGTCTGCATCGGGTGGAAACGCGCCAGACGTCGTGGCGCAAGGACGACAGCCGTCTGCACGTCGACGCCTTCCCGTCGCGGCCCAACTATGGCGAACGGATCCTGCGCGTCTTCACGAACGTGAATCCGCATGGCGCGCCGCGCGTGTGGCGCGTCGGCGAACCGTTCGAGGATATGGCGAAGCGCTTCCTGCCAAAGATCAAGCCGCAGATGCCCGGTTCCGCCTGGCTGCAGCATCTGCTGCACGTCACCAAATCGCCGCGCAGCGAGTACGACCATCTGATGCTGAACCTGCACGACGGCATGAAAGCCGACCTCGACTATCAGAAGGCCAGTCCGCAGGAAACGATGCCGTTTCCGCCGGGCAGCGTGTGGGTGTGTTTTTCGGATCAGACGTCGCACGCTGTGATGTCCGGCCAGTTCATGCTCGAGCAGACATTCTTCCTGCCGGTCAAGGCGATGGCGCAGCCGGAGTGCGCGCCGCTTGGCATCCTCGAGCGCCTGAAGGGCAGGGCGCTGGTTTGAGCGCGGCTCTTCGCGCGTCGCGCCCGGTGTTTCGCCCGGTTTTTCTCCCGGGTTTGCTCCGCTACGTTCGCGTCGGCGTTCGCCCAGGCGTTCTGCCCGGCGATTGCCCTGGCGATTGCCCTGGCGATTGCCTCGGCGTCCGCCTCTGCGCTCCCGTCCGCATGGAGGCGGGATGCTGAGAGTCATCTATAACGCGCTCTGGTGGATCGTCGCGCCGCTGGCGGTCTTGCGGCTCCTGATCCGCTCGCGTCGCGAGCACGGTTATCGCGAGCATATCGGCGAACGCTTCGGCCGCACGCGTGGACGCCGTCCCGATGACGATGCACCGTTGATCTGGGTGCACGCAGTATCGGTGGGCGAGACACGCGCCGCGCAGCCGCTGATCGAAGCGCTGCTCAACGCGCGTCCTGACGCGCGCATTCTCCTCACGCACATGACGCCGAGCGGTCGCGCGACCGGCGAGCAGATTTTCGGCGACCGGGTGCTGCGCAGCTATCTGCCGTACGACATGCCGCATGCCGTGCGACGCTTCCTGCGCGCATGGCGGCCATCGATCGGCGTTGTGATGGAAACCGAAGTGTGGCCGACACTGATCGACGAATGCCGTCGCGCCGATGTACCGCTCGTGCTCACCAATGCGCGGATGTCGGCGCGTTCATTCAAACGCGCGGCGAAGTTCGGCAAGGCGACGCGCGAGGTGTTCGGCGGCTTTGCACGCGTGCTGGCGCAAAGTCCTTCGGACGCTGAACGTTTGACGGCGCTCGGCGCGCGCAACGTCGCCGTGCTGGGCAACCTCAAGTTCGATATGGCGACGCCGCCCGAACTCGCGGCTCGCGGACATGCGTGGCGCGCGGCAATCGGCACGCGCCCGGTGTGGGTCGCGGCGAGCACGCGCGAGGGCGAAGAGGCGCTGGTGCTGCAGGCGTTCGCGGCGCTCGGCGTCGCAGATGCGCTGCTGGTTCTGGTGCCGCGTCATCCGCAGCGCTTCGATGAAGTGGCTGCGCTGGCGGAGAAAACGGGCCTGCGTTGCGAGCGTCGATCGAAGTGGGCGCCGGCAGGTGCGGCGGCGAGCCCCGTGGGTTCAGCGCAGACCATTCCGGCGTTGCCCGGCGACGTCACCGTGCTGCTCGGCGATTCGATGGGCGAACTGGGTGCTTACTATGCCGCGTCCGATCTGGCGTTTATCGGTGGCAGTCTGTTGCCGCTTGGCGGACAGAATCTGATCGAAGCCTGCGCGGTCGGTGTGCCCGTGCTGATCGGGCCGCACGTGTTCAACTTCACGCAGGCGACCGCCGACGCGGTCGCCGCGGGTGCGGCGGTGCAGGTGCAGGATCCGGCCGATCTTGCGCGGGTGTTGCGTGAGCTCTTCGAAGACCGTTCGCGACGTATCGCGATGGGCGGTGCGGCGTCGGCGTTTGCCGCGCGTCATCGGGGCGCGACGGCGCGCACGGTGGATGTGCTGACCACGCTTTTACCGGACGAACGCGACCGGGCTGACCCTGCATTGGTGACCGCATAGTGAGCGCATTAGCCACCGTATCGACGCCGGCCTTTATGCCGGCGTCGAAGCACTAGCTACCGCGTGCGCGGCATCACCAGAAACATCTCATAGGTGCGTTCCGGCAACGACATACCCCATGCGTGCTTTCTCACGCTCAGCGGCACAGGTTGCGTCCCGCTGAGCGCGTGCGATTCCCGCAGGCAGGCGGTGTCGTTCTGTTCACAGACCAGCAGCGCGCCGAGGCTGGTCAGATCGTCCTTTACCAGCCACGGTGTGGAGCGCGGCTCGTCGATATTCCAGAACCGTGTGTGGCCGTCGCTATAGAAGGCAATCGACTGGGCCTCGTGAACCGAGCCGCCGACGATCGGCAGATCCTGCCCCGTGCGCTCGCGCCACGCGGCGTGAGCGGCGCTGGCCAGTTCGGCACGCGGGTCGACGGCGCTGTCGCCGTGTTTCCTCGCGTCGAGATACCCGACGGTCGCGGACGCGACCAGAACCAGCGCCCAGTAGACGCAGAGCATGCGAACCGCTCGCGCAGGCGCGAGTTTGATGCCTGCGTGATCGAGAATCGCGAGCCACAGCGGAACAATCGCAAACCACTGCGCCATGCCCCACACCGAAGACATCTGTGTTTTGGCCAGCACGGCCATCACGCCGACGACGATCCACGGGCCCATCGCGAGACACCACAACTCGGGATGCAGCGACGGTTTGACGACACCTTGCACCATCAATTTTGCTGCGCGGCGGCGTTCGGCCGGAACCAGAAGCAGCACGAATCCGAAGCTCAGCACCAGATAGCCGATCTGCGCGAGCGTGTAGATGCCAAACCGGCCGACCGCATCCCACAGCATCCCGCCGGTGCGCTCGGACGCGTATCCGAAGGTGGGGAAGTGGTTCAACACGAGCCACCGCACATGCGCGAACAACGCGACGACGCCGCCGGCGGCCACCCAAAGTGAGCGCAGGCTCAATGTCCTCGCGCGCCAGGCGGGCCGCGCGAGCGCAGCGCCGAGCAGTGCGACGAGCAGCACGACGGAGAAGTACTTCCCGAGTATCGCAAGACCCGCGAACAGGCCGAGTGCGAACGCCCACCGCCTGCCGCCCGACTGCATGAAGCGGACGAAGAAATACGCGGTCCAGGGCCACACGGACAGCAGCACGGCATTCGCATTGAATTTGATCGCGAGATTCGTATAGAGCGGCGAGACGGCCATCGCGAGGCCTGCCACGATCGCGAGCCGCCACGGCATAAAGCGTCTTCCCAGCGCCACGATGCCGAGCAACCCGATGAGCGCGTTGATTGCCGAGAGCGCGAAGTAGGCGAGATCAGTGTGCGGCGCGATGCTGAACCACGCAGCGGTAATCCACGCAAAGAGCGGCGGATGCTTCACATAGCCAGCCTGCCATTCGATGCCCCACGCATAGTTCTCGACCATGTCGCCCTGGAAATCCAGATTGCCTCGCGACAGCCAGGCGGCAAATGTCCAGACCACTGCGTGCACCAGCAACAGCGACAAAAACCGCACGCTGCTGGATTGAGCGAGGGTGCCGTTTGATCGATCGGACGTCCGATCATGGGAAGCGAATAGTTCAGCCATGAGTCATGCTCGATGTAATGGGCGCGTTCGACTTCACGCCGGTTGTCTCCTGAACGCCCATATCGAGTTCGCGACGTACGTTGTCGCCAGGACGCAGACGGTTGCCGCGCATTGCGCAAGCAGATACGGCACGCTCAGCCAGTGCGCGAGCAGGAACATGCACACGCTGTTGACCGCGATGCCAGCCGCAGCCACAGCGAAAAACCGTGGCGCGATATGCACGTGCCGCCCGGAACTTCTGAACGTCAAGTGGTAGTTGAGGACGTAGTTGACGATGGCGCCGAAGACGGCACCGATGCCCGATGCGGTGACGGCGCCCAGCATCTTCGTCGATACGAGCGCGAACAGCACCACATACTGGACGCCTGTACCTGTCGCACCGACGCATACGTAAGCGCAGAACCGGAGAAATCTGCGCTGCGTCATGTGTCGGATTGCTGGTAAATTTTCCGGATGATGTACACGGGGCGACGCTTGGTCTCCACGTACATCCGTCCAATGTATTCACCGATCACGCCGATGCCGATGAGTTGCACACCGCCCAGAAAGAGCACGGCGGTAATGATCGACGCATAGCCCGGAATGTCCACGCCGCGAATCAGCGTGCGCAGGATCAGATAGCCCGAATAGAGCATCGCGAAGGCAGCCGTGAAGCCGCCGATATACGTCCAGATGCGCAGCGGCAGCGTGCTGAAGCTGGTCATGCCTTCCAGCGCGAAATTCCAGAGCTTCCAGCCGGAGAACTTCGTTTTGCCGGCGGCGCGCGGGCGGCGCGAATACTCGATCTCCGCGGTCCTGAAGCCGATCCACGCGAAGAGGCCCTTCATGAAGCGGCGGTTTTCGGGCAACTGCTTGAGGGCGTCGACGGCAGGCCGCGACATCAGGCGAAAATCGCCGGCATTCACGGGGATCTTGATGTCGGAGATCGCGTTGTGCACGCGATAGAACAGCGCCGCGCTGTTGCGTTTCGCATAGCTGTCAGTCTGGCGCTCGGACCGCTTTGCGAGCACCACGTCATAGCCTTCGCGCCATTTGTCGACCATCGCCGGAATCGCTTCCGGCGGATCCTGCAGGTCTGCGTCAAACGGGATGACCGCCTCGCCCATGGCCGCGTCGATCCCCGCGGTCATGGCCGCTTCCTTGCCGAAATTGCGGGACAGGTCGATTACCTTGATGCGCGGGTCATCCGCACATGCCGCAAGCAGGTGATCAAGTGTTGAATCGGTACTGCCATCATTGACGCAGACAATTTCGTAGTCGGCGTGCGCAATATTGCGCAGAACCGGGCTTACTTCACGAAAGAATGCATCGACGACCTCCGACTCGTTATAAAAGGGCACGACGAGCGAAATCAGATCTTTCGCGCCCGGACTCCGAGGGATCATCTTGTCGTTGGGGAAAGGCCGTAATGTTATAAGGTGGTGCGATCAGTCTCTCGAACACGATCTGCCAGTTGCCCCGTGGCGAGCGAGAGTCAACGCGCATTCTAACATTTGCAACACTTTTGCCTTTCCGCGCGGCGCCTACACCGTAAGCAGGCCCTTTTTCTCAATAAATGCGATCACGTCGGCGAGTCCGTCGAGCGCCTTCAGATTGGACATAACGAATGGCCGTTCGCCGCGCATCTTCTTCGCATCCGACGCCATCACCTCCAGATTGGCACCGACCATCGGCGCGAGATCCGTCTTGTTGATCACGAGCAGATCCGACTTCGTGATCCCCGGGCCGCCCTTGCGCGGAATTTTTTCGCCGCCGGCGACGTCGATCACGTAGATCGTCAGGTCCGACAGTTCCGGGCTGAAGGTTGCCGCGAGATTGTCGCCGCCTGATTCGATGAACACGATGTCCGCGTCGGGGAAGCGCTTCAGCATCCGGTCGACGGCTTCCAGGTTGATCGAGGCGTCTTCGCGGATCGCCGTGTGCGGGCAGCCGCCCGTCTCGACGCCCATGATGCGCTCGGCCGGCAGCGCGCCCGCGACGGTCAGGAGACGCTGGTCTTCCTTCGTGTAGATATCGTTGGTGATCGCGACGAGGTCGTAGCGCTCGCGCATCGCCTTGCAGAGCATTTCGAGCAGCGTGGTCTTGCCGGAACCGACCGGGCCGCCGACGCCGACGCGCAGCGGAGGCAGTTTCTTCGTACGTTGAGCAGGATGAGATGCGTTCATGTCTGGATAAGCTTATGAGCGGAAGAGCCGCGAATACTGTGACTCGTGCCGCGCCGACAGAATGCCGAGTTGCGGCGCGAAGGTGTTGATATCGTCGGGTGACGTGGCGAGCGTGCGTGCCACGGCTTCATCGATGAGATCGCGTAGCGCGACGATGATGCGTTGCCCCGCGAGTTGTCCGAGCGGTACGGCTTTCAACGCAGCGGCGGCCTGATTCTCGACCCAGCTGAAGGCGTAGGCGGCGAGGGCGGCGTCTGTGGCCGCGTCGTGGGCCCATGCGGCGTAGGCGAATGCAGTGGGTTGCGCGACGGGCGTCATCGAAGCGAGTGTCGCGCGCCGCGCAGCGTCGCCCCATTCGAGCGATGCGCACAGCTGCCTGAGCGACCAGCCCATCTGCTCCGTCTCGCGACGAAGCTCCGCTGATTCGCGGCTCGCGAGATAGTGCGAATTTGCTTCGATGAGCGCGGCGACGTGGTGCGAACGCCAGCGTTCGATCTGATGCGCGAGAAACGGCAATTCGCCGCGTGCGAGCACGGTGGTGAGGCCGCTTGCGATCCAGTCGCGCGCGCTGTCGGCATCGGTCACGAGTTGCGCTTCGATCGCCGCTTCAAGACCCTGTGAATAGCTGAACGCACCGATCGGCAACGCCGGTGACGCAAGATGCAGCAGCGCCGTGAGTTCAGCGATGCGCATGGTGATGATGCGCGTGGCCGCAATTGCTGTGGTCGTGGTCGTCGTCGTGCGGGTGATCGTGCGGGTGATCGTGCGAATGCGAGTGGCCGTGATCGTGCGGCCGATCGTGCGAATGGTCATGCCCGTGGTGCTCATCGAACACCTGCTGCGCGATCGCGTAGTCTTCGGCGAAGGTCTCGTCGTGACCGTGCTTGTGACCGCCGCCATACGCGCCCGTTTCCGGCTGGAACGGCATCGATACCTGATCGACCGATGTGCCGAGACGCTTGAGCATATCCGCGAGCACAGGATCGAATTCGAGCTTCAGGAAATCGTCGCCGATTTCGACGGGCGTGTGGCGATTGCCGAGGTGATACGCAGCGCGCGTCAGCGTTAAACGATCGGGCGCACGCACGTACAGCACTTCTTCGGCTGCGGCCACCACGCGCACCAGCGCGCCATCCTGCGCGACCAGCACATCGCCGTCGCGCAGCACCGTGCCGCGCGCAAGCACTAGCGCGACTTCTTCGCCATTGTCGAGCGTCGCCGCGAGACGGCTTTTACAGCGTGCATCGAACGCGAGCGTCAAGGTCGGCGCGCGCTTCACCAGCACGGCGGCAAGCTTGATGTGCGGGTCGATGCGTTTATCGATAGTGCGCATCTGGGCTCTAAAAGAGAAAGTAGCGTTGTGCCATCGGCAGAACGGTCGCGGGTTCGCAGGTCAGCAACTGGCCGTCCGCGACCACTTCGTAGGTTTCCGGGTCGACGGTAATCGCCGGCCTCCACGCATTGTGGATCATGTCGGCTTTTGTGATGTTACGGCAGTTCTTGACCGCGACAATGCGTTTGTTCAGACCATAACGCCCGGCGACGCCCGCGTCGGCGGCCATCTGCGAGACGAATGTGAGCGACGTACGTCCCAGCGCGCCACCACGCGTCGCGAACATGTCGCGGTAATGCACGGGCTGCGGCGTCGGAATCGATGCATTCGGGTCGCCCATCTGCGCCATCGCGATCATGCCACCCTTGAGAATCAGCGAAGGCTTGATGCCGAAAAATGCCGGCTCCCAGAACACGAGGTCGGCCCACTTGCCCGGCTCGATCGAACCGACCTCATGCGCGATGCCGTGCGTAATCGCCGGGTTGATCGTGTACTTCGCGACATAACGTTTCGCGCGGAAGTTGTCGTTGCGTGCGGTGTCTTCAGCCAGCGCGCCGCGTTGCACTTTCATCTTGTGCGCCGTTTGCCACGTGCGGATGATCACTTCGCCGACGCGTCCCATCGCCTGCGAATCCGACGACAACATCGACAGCGCGCCGAGATCGTGCAGGATGTCTTCAGCCGCAATCGTCTCGCGACGGATGCGCGATTCGGCGAACGCGATGTCTTCCGCAATCGAAGGGTCCAGGTGATGGCACACCATCAGCATGTCGAGATGCTCGTCGAGCGTATTGACGGTGTACGGACGCGTCGGATTCGTCGAAGACGGCAGCACGTTCGCTTCGCCGCAGACCTTGATGATGTCCGGTGCGTGACCGCCGCCCGCGCCTTCGGTGTGATACGTGTGGATCGTACGGCCCTTGAACGCGGCGACGGTCGCTTCGACGAAGCCCGCTTCGTTCAGGGTGTCCGTATGAATCGCGACCTGCGTGTCGGTGTCGTCCGCCACCGAAAGACAGTTGTCGATCGCGGCCGGCGTGGTGCCCCAGTCTTCGTGCAGTTTCAGGCCAATTGCACCCGCGGCGATCTGTTCGACGGCAGGCGCAGGCTGGCTCACGTTGCCCTTGCCGAGAAAGCCGAGATTCATCGGATATCCATCGGCGGCTTGCAGCATGCGTTCGAGATGCCACGGACCCGGCGTACACGTCGTCGCGTTCGTGCCCGTTGCGGGACCCGTGCCGCCGCCGAGCATCGTCGTGACGCCGCTCGCGAGCGCTTCGTCGATCTGCTGCGGGCTGATGAAGTGGATGTGTGTATCGATGCCGCCCGCCGTCACGATCATCCCTTCGCCGGCGATCACTTCCGTGGCTGCGCCGATCGCGATCGTCACGCCCGGCTGGATGTCCGGATTGCCCGCCTTGCCGATCGCCGCGATGCGGCCATTCCTGATGCCGATGTCAGCCTTGACGATGCCCCAGTGGTCGAGGATCACCGCGTTCGTGACGACGGTATCGACGACGTCCGCATGGACGCGTTGCGACTGGCCCATGCCGTCGCGGATCACCTTGCCGCCGCCGAATTTCACTTCTTCGCCGTAGGTCGTGAAGTCGCGTTCGACTTCGATCAGCAGTTCGGTATCGGCGAGGCGGACGCGGTCGCCGGTCGTGGGGCCGAACATCTCTGCGTATGCGCGGCGGCCAATGCGTAATGTCATGGTGTGAGTCCGGAAATGATCGGTGCGATGGTCGGGCTGAAGTGTCGATAACGCGTCATGCCGCGCGTCAAAGCTTGCCCATCACCTTGCCGTTGAAACCGTAGACGATGCGGTCACCCGCCAGTTCGACCAGTTCGACGGTGCGCTCCTGGCCAGGCTCGAAGCGCACGGCGGTGCCGGCCGCGATGTTCAGGCGAAAGCCGCGCGCCGCTTCGCGATCGAACGCGAGCGCCGCGTTGACCTCATAAAAGTGATAGTGCGAGCCGATCTGCACCGGACGGTCGCCGGTATTCGATACCGTGACGGTGATCGTCGGGCGGCCCGCGTTCAGTTCGTGCTCACCTTCGTCGATGAGTAGTTCGCCGGGGATCATGCGGGCTCCTTCACGGGATCGGATGATGGACGGTCACGAGTTTCGTACCGTCGGGAAACGTGGCTTCCACCTGGATATCGGGAATCATCTCCGGCACGCCTTCCATCACATCGTCGCGCGAGAGGAGCGTGGTGCCGTAGTGCATCACTTCGGCGACGGTCTTGCCGTCGCGCGCCGCTTCCATCAATGCGGCTGAAATGAACGCGACGGCTTCCGGATAGTTCAGTTTCAGGCCGCGTGCACGGCGCCGCTCAGCGAGCAGCGCGGCGGTGAAGATCAGGAGCTTGTCCTTTTCGCGTGGTGTCAGCTTCATCGGATAGGCAGGAAAGCGAGCCCGCGCCATGACGCGGGCTCTGGTGGTCGGTCAGTGTTGTCCTACGCTGTGCGGCGGTGCGTGCAACGTCAGCGACGCACAGTAACGCCCAACCGCGCAACTTGACAAGCTGAACTAACGCGCGGCTTACAGATCAGTCGGCAGCGTGGCGCCAAACCACTTCTTCGACATCGTGTTGAGCGTGCCATCCTGCTTCGCCGCTGCGATGGCCGCGTCGACCTTTTGTTGCAGACGCGCTTCGCCCTTGTTCAGGCCGACATAGCACGGCGAGTTCTTGATGACGAACTTCGGCTCCGGACGACGCGGCGGATTCTTCGAGAGGATCGACGCCGCGACGATGTTGCCGGCCGCGATCAGCTGCACCTGGCCCGACAGAAACGCAGCGATGGTCGCGTTGTTGTCTTCGAAGCGCTTGATGGTGGCGTTTGGCGCCATCTGCGTGAGGGCGACTTCTTCGAGCGCGCCGCGCGTGGCGCCGACGGTCTTGCCGGTGAGATCGGCCGGGCTGCTGACCTTGATGTCGGCCGGGCCGAACACGCCTTGATAGTACGGCGCGTAGGCGGTGGAGAAATCGATGACCTTCTCGCGCTCCGGCGTCTTGCCGAGCGACGAGATTACGAGATCGACCTTGCTGGTCTGCAGATACGGGATGCGGTTCGCGCTGTTCACCGGCACGAGTTCGAGCTTCACGTTCATCGACTTCGCGAGCAGTGCGGCGGTGTCGATGTCATAGCCTTGCGGTTTCATGTCCGGGCCGACCGAACCGAACGGCGGATAGTCTTCCGGCACGGCGACCTTGAGGGTGCCCGATTTCGTGATGTTGTCGAGTGCATCCGCGTGAGCGGCGGGCGCGATGAAGGCGAGGGCGGGTGAAACCAGCAGCGCGGCGAGCCACGCGCGACGCGTACGGCGGACGATTGGTTGGGTCATGTGGTTTTTCATGGGCGTGTAGTCCGGCGAGCCGGTCGGTTGCCGTCGAGAATGCGGCAGCATCGAGGCGCTAACCGGAGCAAGCCGTGTGCCATGACGGTGCAGCAAGGGCCGGCGGTAAGGTCAGTGTAGGGTGGCACCAGATCTGGGCGCGTACGGCGAGCGTAGTGCGCCGGTTTGGTGCGTTGTCTGGGCGTGGCGGCCTGGCGGCGGTTGCTTCGTTACCTCGCTGACCTGGCAGGCATCGCGATGCATGCGGATGCGACGCGCAGTGGGGATGCGTACGCCTACGTCGTCCAGATCCGCAGGGGCACGGCTTCTACGCCGTGAACAAGCGGCCGCAGCCGCAGCCAGCAATCGGTCAGCGCACGCTGCAACGTTTCCATCGATCGCGACACCGCCCGCACGAGCAATACGTTTTCGCTGATGCAGGACGCGGCGGCGCGCAGGGTGCCGTCGAACGGGAGCATGGCGGTGAGTGTTTCGGCGAGCGCGTCATTGCAGGCTGGGCCGACGGCCCACAGCGTGCCGTAAGCGGGGAAGCCTGCGAGACCTTGTGGGGAATCGCGCAGCGGATCGGTCGCACAGAGTTGCGCGCGCTCCAGCCATAACAGTTTGCCGTCGCTGCCGACGATACGTGACACCGCGCGCAGCGTGCCTGCCGACCAGCTTTCGCCGGCGGCCTGGCGGCCGAGTTGCGTGGCGTCCCAGCCGAGGGCGGTGGCGCCCTGGGCGAGCGTCAGCGTGAAGTCGAGTTCTGCGTGCGCGTGATCGAAGACGATGTTGTTCTGCGGGAGCCAGTCGAGCTTTGCATTTTCGCCGACGCGGATGTTGATGTGCTGCTGCGCCGGGCGGCCGTTCGACTTGTACCACTTGGTGGCGCCGGGCGTCGTGAGGACGGCGTGGGCGCCGGCATCGAGTGTGACGTCGATGTCGAGGCGATCCCCGCCGGCGACACCGCCCGGCGGATGCACGATGACGGCGTGACAGATCGCGTGGCCTTCGGGATAGAGCGGACGTTGCACGCGCAACGGTCCCTCGTGGCGACGATGCGTCAGCGTCGTGCGTCCGCCGTGCTGCGTGAAGCCGAGTTCGAGTCGCGCATGCCATTCGCGATGGGCGACGGGTTGCGCGCTGGCGAGCGCAGCGTGATTTTCGTGAAGCGACATGCGGCGGATGTTCTGGAGTGGGCGGCGGTTTTGTCGCGTGGCGACTGGCTGTCGACGGATTGTACTGCCGGGCGTGGCTTGTCGCCCTGACGTTGCGGGTGGGTGTCGACCCGATGTCGACCGGACGCGGATGAGGTGCGGATCAGTTGATGACCGGATGGCTCCTCGCGGGGGACTGGCTGGCCCCCAAGACGTCGATCCGGTGGCTATCGGAACGCGCGCGGATTTCGATCAGGTGGCTCGGAACGCGTATGGACGGTGGCACGATCGGAGGCATCAAACGGCGACGACCGGGGCTATCAGACGGCGATCAATGCGCGCACGCCGTCGGCATCCATGTTGGCGCCTTCGCCGCCTGCGACGATTTCACCGCGGCTCATGACCCAGTAGCGGTCGGCGATGGCTTTGGCGAAGTCGTAGTACTGCTCGACGAGGAGCACGGTCAGACCCATTTCTTCGACGAGTTGCCGGAGGGTGCGGCCGATGTCCTGGATGATGGACGGCTGGATACCTTCGGTGGGTTCATCGAGGATGAGGAGTTGCGGATCGCTCATGAGTGCGCGGCCGATGGCGAGTTGTTGCTGCTGACCGCCGGAGAGGTCGCCGCCGCGGCGGGCGCGCATGTCTTTCAGGACCGGGAAGAGGTCATAGATCCTGTCCGGGATTTTTGAAGGGGGTTTTTTGCTCGCTGCGCCGACGAGCAGGTTTTCTTCGACGGTAAGGCGCGGGAAGATGTCGCGGCCTTGTGGCACATATGCTAGTCCTTGCGCTACGCGCGCGTAGGTCGGGAGTCGGGTTAGTGGCGTGTCGCGCCATGCGATCGAGCCGCTCTTTGCCTGGACTGTGCCCATCAGGCATCTCAGTAGTGTTGTCTTGCCGACGCCGTTACGGCCTAACAGGACGGTTAGTTTGCCGTCCGGCACGGTTAGTTTTACATCGCGGAGGATGTGGCTGCCGCCGTAGTACTGGTTTAGTCCGTGGACTTCTAACATTTGGGTTTGCCTCTTCCTGGCTTGCTGTTCGATTTTGCTTTTTGCTTTGGCCTTTCCTTGCTTTGCTTTCGGTCTATTAGCGTCGCCCCTGTGCGGGGCGGCACCTACTTTTCTTTGTCCTTGCCAAAGAAAAGTAGGCAAAAGAAAGGCGCCGAAAACTCGTCCGTTCCCGGGTGTGTCGCTGCCGGGGAATGGCACCCCACGAAGTGTCGCCCCCACACTTCACATTACCTTGGTCCGCGCACGATCCGGTATCCCGCACAATACCCTTCGTGACAAAGCACTCATTCATCCGACTCCGCACTGCGTGCGTCGCCGTTCGGCATAACCGGTCCGGGTGCGCATCTTCGTCAATCATTGCGTCAATAAAAACTGTTATGCCGCGAATGTTAAGGGCAACCATCCGGTGTGCGCCGACGTCCGGCCTTCAGGCGCTGCAGCCAGCATCCACTAATTCCTGCCCGCAAAGCAACCTCCGCGCGCGTTGCCTGACCCAACCGCGACGCACGTAGTGCGGAGCGGGATGAATGACGGCCTTGTCGCGGGCGTTCAAACTCGCGCGGAACTGACCCGTGCGCGGACCCATACCGCGTGAAGCGCGAGGGCGACACTTTATGGGTTGCCATTCCCCTGTGGCGACACACCAGGAGGAACTGAGTTTTCGAGCGCCTTTCTTTTGCCTACTTTTCTTTGGCAAGGACAAAGAAAAGTAGGTGCCGCCCCGCACAGGGGCAACGCCAATAGACCGACATGAACACAAGGAAAGGCCAAAAGACCAAACCTAAAAAAACCACTACCTCCCCAGATACGACTCAATCACCCCTTCATCCCTCTTAACCTCCTCAAGCGAACCATGAGCGAGCACATGGCCCTCAGCCATAACAGTAACCCTCCCGGTATCACCGGAAATCGCCGCAACAAACTCCATATCATGCTCAACAACCATCATCGAACACGTCCCACGCAGCTTGTTAAGCAAAACAGCCAGCTCCATGGTCTCGTCATCAGTCATGCCAGCCGCAGGCTCATCGAGCAACAAAAGCGAAGGCTGCTGCATCAGCAACATCCCGATCTCGAGCCGCTGCTTCTGCCCATGCGACAACTCCCCAGCGAGCCTCCGAGCCTCGCTCTCCAACCGGATCAGCGCCAGCGTCTCCTCAATCCTGGCCTGCGCCTCACGATCGAGCCGCGCCCGCAATGAAGACCACCATCCCTTATCCGTCTTCATCGCCAGCTCAAGGTTCTCCCAAACCGGATGCTGCTCAAACACGGTAGGCTTCTGAAACTTGCGCCCAATGCCCGCACGGGCAATCGACGGCTCATTCATCCGCGTCAGATCAATCGTCTGCCCGAGAAACACCTTGCCCGAATCAGGCGCAGTCTTCCCGGTAATGACGTCCATCATCGTCGTCTTGCCCGCACCATTCGGCCCGATGATGCAGCGCAGTTCGCCCGCATCGATCGACAACGACAGCGAATTCAACGCGCGAAAGCCATCGAAACTGACCGTCACGTCTTCCAGATAAAGAATCACGCCGTGCGACACATCGATCTCGCCAGGCGTGATGACGCTCGCCATCGACGCAACGCCACTCAGCGTCCGGCCACCGTCGAATTCGTCAGGCACAGCAAGATCAGGCACCATCGGGTTCTCATTCATCACGGCTTCCTCCGCCGCACGGCGAGTTCGAGCAGCCCCATGATCCCGTTCGGCAGTAAGAGCGGTACCAGCACGAAAATCGCGCCAAGGAAAAACAGCCAGTATTCCGCGAAATTAGCCGTGAAAAAGCTCTTCGCGCCATTCACCGCAAACGCGCCAATGATCGGTCCGATCAACGTCCCACGTCCGCCAACGGCCACCCAGATCGCCATTTCGATCGAGTTGCCCGGTGACATCTCGCCCGGATTGATAATGCCGACCTGCGGCACATACAGCGCGCCCGCAATCCCGCATAGCACCGCCGATACCGTCCACACAAACAGCTTGTACGCGAGCGGGCTGTAGCCGAGGAACATCAGCCGTGTTTCACCATCGCGCACAGCCGTGACGACGCGTCCAAGCTTCGACGTGACGATCGCCCGCGCGCCGATAAACGCCAGCACGAGTACCGCGAAGGTAATCAGCAGAAGGGCAGCGCGCGTGCCCGGGTGCGTAATCGGAAAGCCCGCAATACGCTTGAAGTCCGTGAAGCCGTTATTGCCGCCGAAACCGGTTTCGTTGCGATAGAACAGCAGCATCGCGGCAAACGTCATCGCCTGCGTGATGATCGAGAGATACACGCCCTTCACGCGCGAGCGGAACGTAAAGAAGCCGAACACCCACGCGATCACGGCCGGCACCAGCACGACCAGCAGCAGCGCATACCAGAAGTGCTGTGTGCCTTCCCAGTACCAGGGCAGCGCGTGCCAGTCGAGGAACACCATGAAGTCAGGCAGATCACTGCCGTATTTGCCCTCGTGGCCGATCGCGCGCATCAGGTACATGCCGATCGCGTAGCCACCCAGCGCAAAGAACAGCGCGTGCCCAAGGCTCAGAATGCCGCAATACCCCCACACGAGATCGAGCGCAAGCGCCGCGATCGCGTAGCACATAAACTTGCCGGAGAGCGTCATGACGTACGCGGACAGATGGAACGCGCTCGTCTCAGGTAACACCAGTGCCGTGAATGGCACGCCCAGCCCGATCGCGATGATCAGCGCAATCAGCGCCTGCCACGCGCGGCGCGACAGCAGCGCGGGCCGCGGCGGCAGGCCCAGCGCAAAGCCGGACAGCGCGGCGCGCCCGTCAGGCGGGTTCGAGCCCGATGGCGAGACCGAAGCGGAAGAAGTCGCGGATGTCATCTCATGCCTCCGCGCTGCGGCCCTTCAAGGCAAACATGCCCTGCGGACGCTTCTGGATAAACAGCACGATCAGCACGAGCACGGCAATCTTCGCGAGCACGGCGCCCCAGAACGGTTCGATCGTCTTGCTGATGAGGCCCAGCCCAAAGCCGCCAATAACGGTACCCGCGAGTTGCCCGACACCGCCCAGCACGACCGCCATGAACGAATCGATGATGTAGCTCTGGCCAAGATCCGGACCGACGTTGCCGATCTGCGAAAGCGCGCAGCCTCCAAGGCCGGCGATGCCCGCACCGAATGCGAAAGCGTACGAATCGACGCGCGCGGTCTTCACACCGACGCACGCCGCCATCCGGCGATTCTGCGTCACGGCACGCACAAAGAGACCAAGACGTGTTTTCGTCAGCACCGCCCAGGCAATCCCGACGACGATCAGCGAGAACGCCAGAATCGCGAGCCGGTTATACGGCAGGATCAGACTCGGCAACACGGTCACACCGCCACTCATCCACGATGGATTCACCACCTGCACGTTCTGCGCGCCGAACAGCATGCGCGTCGCCTGGATCAGGATGAGGCTGATACCGAAAGTGGTGAGCAGCGTTTCAAGCGGGCGCCCGTAAAGATGCTTGAGCACGAGCCGCTCCAGCACGATGCCGACCAGCGCAGCCGCAACAAACGAAGCCGGGATCGCGAACAGCGGATACCAGTCGAATGCGCGCGGCGCGTAATGCTGCACGAGGTTCTGCACGACATACGTTGCGTACGCACCGATCATCAGGAATTCGCCGTGCGCCATGTTGATCACGCCGATCAGGCCGTACGTGATCGCAAGCCCTAAAGCGGCAAGCAGCAGCACGCTGCCAAGCGACAGACCGGCGAACAGCGTGCCCGCGATCTGGCTGCGTCGCTGGATCGAATCGAGTTCCTCGATGCCCGCCTGCGCAGCCGCGCGCACGCGGTCGTCGCTTTCGGCGAAGGTGCCGTCCGGCTTTTTCGCCACCAGCGGACGCAGCAGTTCATTCATGTCGAGGTCATGGCGTGCAGCAACCAGCTGCACGGCTTCGAGGCGCTTCGCCGCGTCGCTGTCGTGCAGCGCGGTCATCGCCCAGAGCGTATCGAGACGCTTCTTGAGGGTAGGGTCGGTCTCCTTCGCGCGCGCCCGGTCGATCATCGGTTTCATCGCGGCGTCCGGGTTCTTCAGCAACGCATCGATCGCGGCACTGCGCGCGGCCGGATCGGTGGCATCGAGCGCGAGGCCCGACACGGCGCCCGATACCTTCGAGCGCAAAATATTGTTCAGCGTGACCGGCTGCGCGCCGTCAGCGGCAACGGTCTTTCCGGTGACGGCATCGCGTGCGGTGTCGTTGTCCTGGATCAGCAGCTCGCCGGAGTCCGTTACGAGCGCGTTGTCTTCCGACAATGCCTTGAGCAGCGCCAGTGAGGGCGCGTCGTGGTTGGCGATCAGTTTGTCAATGGCGGCGGACCTGGCATCGAAGTCGTCGCCGGCGAGTGGCGCGACGTCCGCCTGGGTCAACGCAAATGCGCTGAGCGGCATCAGCGCGACGAGCGCGAGGCCGACGCAGGCGCGTCCAGCGGACCTTAAAGTAAGAAACGCCATGGTGACCTTTGAAGAGGAACCGGCAGGGCGGCGCGACATCGAACGAGAACGATGCCGCGCCGTCGTTACAGCGCTACAGCAGTGCTACCCCGAAATCAACGCAACAATTACGCCACGCGCGAGCGGCGCAGGAACGCCGGGATCGATGAGACGATGTCCGGCTTGCCCGCGTTGCCCGCGATATACGGGCTCCACGGTTGTGCACGCACAGCCGTCTTCGTCTTCCACACGACGTTGAACTGACCGTCCGCGCGCACTTCGCCGATCATCACCGGCTTGTGCAGATGGTGATTGCCGTCCATTTCGAGTACGAAGCCCGACGGCGCCGCCATCTTCTGGCCGATCATCGCGACGCGCACCTTGTCGACATCCGTGCTCTTCGCTTTTTCGACGGCCTGCTTCCACATATGGATGCCGACGAAAGTCGCTTCCATCGGGTCATTGGTCACGCGCTTCGTGCCGCCCGGCAGATTCTGCGACTTGACCCATGCGGCCCACTGTTCCTTGAACTTCGTGTTGGTCGGATTCTTCACCGACATGAAGTAGTTCCATGCCGCCAGGTTGCCGACGAGCGGCCGGGTATCGATACCGCGCAACTCTTCTTCACCGACCGAGAACGCGACGACCGGCACGTCCGTCGCCTTGAGGCCCTGGTTGCCGAGTTCCTTGTAGAACGGCACGTTCGAGTCGCCATTGACGGTCGAGATCACGGCCGTCTTGCCACCCTGCGAGAAGGTCTTGATGTTCGCGACGATGGTCTGATAGTCGCTGTGGCCGAACGGCGTGTAGACCTCCTGGATATCCGCTTCCTGAACGCCCTTCGACTTCAGGAACGCGCGCAGGATCTTGTTCGTCGTACGCGGATACACGTAGTCGGTGCCGAGCAGGAAGAACCGTTTGGCGCCGCCGCCTTCCGCGCTCATCAGATATTCAGTGGCCGGAATGGCCTGCTGGTTCGGCGCTGCGCCCGTGTAGAACACGTTGCGCGACATCTCTTCGCCTTCGTACTGAACCGGATAGAAGAGCAGGCCGTTCAGTTCCTCGAACACCGGCAGCACCGACTTGCGCGATACAGACGTCCAGCAGCCGAACACGACCGCGCACTTGTCCTGGGTGATCAGCTGGCGGGCTTTTTCAGCAAAGAGCGGCCAGTTCGAGGCCGGATCGACCACCACGGCCTCGATCTGCCGGCCATTCACGCCGCCGTTCTTGTTGATGTCCGCGATGGTCATCAGCGCGGTGTCTTTCAGTGAGGTCTCCGAGATCGCCATCGTGCCCGACAGCGAATGCAGAATGCCGACCTTGATCGGACCGCTGTCCTGTGCGTTTGCGAAAGGACTCTGGCCCGCGAGCGCGAGTGCGCCCGACATGGAACCGAATTTCAGCAGACTACGACGTTTCATTGTGCTTCCCCTTGCCAACTGGATGGTGACTGTTATGGGCGTCGGTATTGCCATGACGGTTTTGGATGCCTGGTGCCCGACTTCTACTGCAAGGCATATGCCAAGCGCTGAAACCTGCCTGTCGTCCGTGCACGCCTGCTACGGTGCGGTCAGGGGTTTCGTGGCGTTATGCGGCTTGGGAGCGAAAGTGGTGCACGAACAGGGCGCACGCCTCGCGACGGTGCGCGTCGCGCTGCAGCGACGCGCATCGTTTTTCTGGCGGGCGGCGGCGGTGCATGGGCGCTGCGCCGTTGTGCATGCCGCCATCGCTGCCTACACTGGAAGACCCACCTGCGAGGAGACACAACATGAATCAGCGCGAAGTGCCTGGAACGCCCGATCCTCTAGCCAGTGCCGAATCTGGGCCACTGGACATGGCTGCATTCTGGATGCCGTTCACAGCGAACCGTCAGTTCAAGGCCGCGCCGCGGCTCCTCGCGAAGGCGAAGGGGATGTACTACACGTCATACGACGGCCGACGCATCCTGGACGGCACCGCGGGCCTCTGGTGCGTGAATGCGGGCCATTGCCGCGACGAGATCGTTGCTGCGGTGCAGGCCCAGGCCGCTGAAATGGATTTCGCGCCGACGTTCCAGATGGGCCATCCGAAAGCCTTCGAAGCCGCGACGAAAATCGCCAGGCACACGCCGGCCGACCTGAAGCACATCTTCTTCGTGAACTCGGGATCGGAAGCGGTGGATACGGCGCTCAAGATCGCGCTCGCGTATCACCGTTCACGTGGCGAAGGGCAGCGCACGCGATTCATCGGACGTGAGCGCGGTTATCACGGTGTGGGCTTCGGCGGAATTTCGGTCGGCGGCATCGCGCCGAATCGCAAGGCGTTTTCCGGCGGCATGCTGCCAGCGGTCGATCATCTGCCGCATACGCTCAACATCAAGGAAGCCGCGTTTTCAAAGGGACAACCGGTATGGGGCGCGCATCTCGCCGATGAACTGGAGCGGCTCGTCACGCTGCACGATGCGTCGACGATTGCCGCGGTGATTGTCGAACCCGTTGCGGGCTCAACGGGTGTGCTGATTCCGCCAAAGGGCTATTTGCAACGTTTGCGCGACATCTGCGACAGGCACGGCATCCTGCTGATCTTCGACGAAGTGATCACCGGCTGGGGGCGTTTAGGCGCACCGTTCGCGGCGCAGTACTTCAACGTGACGCCCGATCTGCTGACGATGGCGAAGGGCACCAATAACGCCGCTGCGCCGATGGGCGCTGTCGCGGCCAGCGACAAGGTGCACGACACGATCGTCAACGGCGCGCCGGCGGGCATTGAGCTCTTTCACGGCTATACGTATTCGGGGCATCCGATTGCAGCCGCTGCTGCATGCGCGACGATCGATCTGTACGAGCGTGAGAATCTGTTCGAACGCGCCGCACAGATGTCGCCTGTCTTCGAGAAGGCGATCCACAAGCTGCAGGGTGAACGTCACGTGATCGACGTGCGCAATCTTGGGCTCGTGGGGGGTGTGGAATTGAAACCGCGCGATGGTGCGCCGGGTTCACGTGCGTACGACGTGTTTGTGCGGTGCTTCCAGAAGGGCGTGCTGACGCGCTATACAGGCGATATTCTCGCGTTCTCTCCACCGCTCATCATCGACGAAGCGCAGATCGACGAGATCTTTGCGACCGTGGGAGAGGTGTTGCGAGAGACCGATTAGCGGCGCTTCGGCAGGCGTAATACAAAACGGGCGTCATCCGTGATACGGATGACGCCCGTTTTAACGTGCAGCGGATCAGAATCAGTAGGTCGGAACCGACGGATCGACCTGACGCGACCACGCGTCGATACCGCCTTGCAGGTTGAAGACCTTCGCATGGCCGCGCGATTCGAGGAACATCGCGACCTGCGCACTGCGTGCGCCGTGGTGACAGACGCAGACGATTTCCACGTCGTCTTCGAGTTCTTCGCTGCGAGCGGGGATTTCGCGCATCGGGATCGACATGCTGCCGGCGATCTTTGCGGTTTCGATTTCCCACGGCTCGCGCACGTCGAGCAGGACCGGTGCGGCGCGCGATGTATCAGCGAGCCATTCGGCGAGGGCGGAAGCAGTCAGGTTTTGCATCGGGGGTAAATTCCGTTACGTCGATCAGGTTCGCAGGCAGCGTTCAGAACTTGAAGCGCGGCGGCTGCACAGCGTTGATCAGCGGCTCGACATAGGTTTCGAACACATCGGCGACGCGGTACTGCTTCTCGTCGATACGCGTGATGATCTGGGCCTTCATCACCGGCGCCGTGCCGACGAATGCAGCCACACGGCCACCAATCTTCAGCTGGTCGAGGAGTTCCTGCGGCAGTACCGGCAGGCCGCCCGACACGCAGATCACGTCATACGGCGCTGCGTCTGCCCAACCACGCGATGCATCGCCGGTGGCGACTTCAGCGTTCAGCACGCCGTTGTTCGCGAGGTTCGTGCGCGCGAGTTCGGCGAGTTCCGGTTCGATATCGACGCTCAGCACGTGCTGCGCGCGGTTCGCCAGCAGGGCGGCCATGTAGCCTGAACCCGCGCCGATTTCCAGCACGCTTTCGTGCTTCTTCACGGCCAGTTCCTGCAGCACGCGTGCTTCGACGCGCGGCGCCAGCATGTGCTGGCCGGCAGGCAGCGTCACTTCGAAATCGACGAAAGCCAGATCGCGATACACCGCGGGAACGAAGTTTTCACGCTTGACGATCGAGAGCAGGTTCAGCACGTCCTGGTCCAGCACTTCCCAGGGGCGAATCTGCTGTTCGATCATGTTGAAACGCGCTTGCTCGATATTCATGATTGTTTTCGACGGGTTGGTTGAATGCAACCGGAAGGTGTGGGGAACTGCGGGATTGTACCAAACCGGGGGCGAGTTCCGTGGCGAGCGGGGCAGGCATGAGCGCCGCCTCACTCCGTGTAAATCCCTACACATTCGACCTTGAGATTCCGCGCACTCTCGACCAAAAATGTAATCGATTACATTTTTGGGGGCAAACACCCGTGTCGAGACCGCGTCAGCGCGACGTTGCATCGCTTCGATCGTCCGACGACATGTCGATTGCCGGCGTGGCCGAGCAGGCAGGCGTATCGGTCGCCACGGTGTCACGCGTGCTGAACGGGCATTTGAACGTGCGGCCCGAGACGCGCGATCGTGTGCTCGCCGCAGTAAAAACCAGCGGCTACCGCGTCAACGAACTCGCGCGCAATCTGCGCACTGCCGAAAGCCGCCTTCTTCTGACGATGGTCCCGGACTTCGGCAATCCCTTTTACGCAGAAGTCGTGCGTGGCATCGATGCCGTCGCGCGCCAGCACGGCTATTTCATGCTGCTCTGCGACACGGGCGCCGATCCGGGCCGCGAGCGCAGTTACTTCGACATGTTGCGGCGCCATCGCGCGGATGGCGCGATCTGCCTCGACCCGGACACCGTTCAACACGCGCTCGCCGAAGACTCGGGCACGCTGCCGTGGGTCGCGTGCTGCGAGTTCGATACCGATATGGGCGTACCGTGGGTCGGCATCGACAACTATCGCGCAGCGGGTGATGCAGTGCGTCATCTGCTGTCACGTGGGCGTCGTCGGATTGGTCTCATCAATTCGGATGATGGATACCTGTACGCGCGGCAGCGTCAGGAAGGCTATCTCGACGCGCTTCGTGACGCGGGTGTGACACCGCGGCCTGCATGGCGCCGAAACGTGTACAGCCTTGATTACGAAGCCGCTGCGGCCGCCGCTGCCGGACTCGCGCAGCAGCAGGGCGACGATGCGCCCGACGCGATCTTCGCGGTCTCGGACACGCTTGCGATAGGCGCGATCAATGGTCTGCGCAGCGTCGGTCTACGAACACCCGCAGACGTCGCGGTGGTGGGCTTCGACGATATCTCGGTGGCCGCGCAGATCGATCCGCCGCTGACCACCATCGCGCAGCCAATGCGCGAACTTGGCGAGACGGCCGCGCGTTTATTGCTGAAGCGTCTCGCGGACCCGGCGGCGAGTGTGCCGGGCGTGCTGCTGCCGCACCGGCTTGTCGTGCGGCAGAGCTCATAACCATGGACAACACAGGGGAGCGATAGTCGCGATGAGTCTCTCGATCCGCTTCGACGACATCAGGAAAGATTTCGGCCCGGTGCGCGTGCTGCACGGGGTGTCGTTCGATCTTGCGCCAGGGCGTATCTATGGCCTGCTCGGCGAGAACGGCGCGGGCAAGTCGACGCTGATGAAAATACTCGCCGGCTACGAAAACGCGACCGAAGGTTCGCTTTCAGTCGATGGCACAACGCGGCACTTCGCCAGTTCACGCGATGCCGAAGCCGCGGGCATCGTGCTGATACACCAGGAATTCAACCTCGCCGATCATCTGTCGATCGTCGAGAACATGTACCTGGGTCACGAGAAGAAACGCGGCTGGCTGCTCGACGATGCCGCGATGAAAAAAGAAGCAACGCGTTATCTCGAACAGGTCGGGCTGAAGAAATCGCCGGATACGCAGGTGCGCAATCTGATCGTCGCGGAAAAGCAGATGGTCGAGATTGCGAAAGCGCTCTCGCGTCGCGCGCGTTTCCTCATCATGGACGAACCGACCGCGACGCTCACGCCTTCCGAAACCGAGCGTCTGTTCACGTTGATGCTGAAGTTGAAGGCCGATGGCGTGACGATCGTCTACATCTCGCACAAGCTCGATGAAGTCGAGCACATCACCGACGAAGTGATCGTGATGCGCGACGGCCGCTTCGTTGCGCGCGGCGAGACGTCGAGTCTCGCGCGACAGCAGATGGCGAACCTGATGGTGGGGCGCGATGTCTCCGACATGTTCCCCGACAAGTCGCCGCCGCCCGCGGATGCAGCCGTGGCGATGCGCGTCGAGGGGCTGGCGGTGCCGGGCTGGGTCGAGTCGCTGTCGTTCGATGTGCGCGCGGGCGAAGTGCTCGGGTTTGCGGGGTTGGTGGGCGCAGGCCGCACCGAAGCATTCGAAGCGATTCTTGGGCTCCGCAAACGCACGGCAGGTCGCGTTGAACTCGCGGGTCGCACTGTCGATATTCACAATCCACTCGACGCGATGCGCAACGGGCTCACGTATCTGAGCGAAGACCGCAAGAACAAGGCGCTGCACGTCAATCTGAACCTGCAGGACAACCTGACGCTGATGACACTCGATCGCTATGCGCATCCGCTGCTCGACCTGAAAGCAGAGCGCGCCGCGCTAAAAGCAGGCATCGCCGAATTCGGCATTCGCACGGGCGACCCTTCGATCCGCGCGCGCATGCTATCTGGCGGCAACCAGCAAAAACTCGCGCTCGCGAAGTTTCTGCATCCGAACCCGAACGTGATCGTGCTCGACGAACCGACGCGCGGCGTCGACGTCGGCGCGAAGCGCGACATCTACTTTCTGATTCACCGGCTCGCCGCGCAAGGGCGCGCGGTGATCGTGATCTCGTCCGAGCTGATCGAACTGATCGGTCTGTGCCATCGTGTCGCCGTCATGCGCACTGGCCGCCTTCAAACGACGCTCACGCTCGACCAGCTAACCGAAGAGGAGTTGATTGCTCATGCAACCGGCACACACTGAACCGGGGCAACCGGGCCGTGCGATGCGCCTCGCGCACCGGCTGTACGGGCTCGGTCCGCTGCTTGGCCTGATCTTCCTGTGCGTGGGCGGCCAGCTGCTCAACCACGACTTCGCGACGATCGACAATCTCACCAACGTGCTCACGCGCACGTCGTTCATCGGCATCATCGCAGTGGGCATGACATTCGTGATCATTTCAGGTGGCATCGATCTTTCGGTCGGATCGATGGCCGCGCTGATCGCAGGCAGCATGATCTACACGATGAATGGGCTTGCCAGCGGACTCGGCGGCCACACGTTCGCGCCACTGTCGATTGTGATCATCGGTATCGTGCTCGCGCTCGTGCTCGGCAGCGTGTTCGGTATTGCGCACGGCCTGCTGATCACCAAAGGTCGCATCGAGCCGTTCATCGTGACGCTCGGCACGTTAGGCATCTTTCGCGCGGTGCTGACGTGGCTCGCGGACGGCGGCGCGCTCACGCTCAACAATTCGCTTTCCGATCTCTATGGTCCGGTTTACTACGCGAGCGTGTTCGGCGTGCCGGTGCCGATCTGGGTCTTCCTGATCGTCGCCGCGGGTGGGACGCTCATTCTGAATCGCACCGCTTTCGGCCGGCACGTGCAGGCGATAGGCTCGAACGAACAGGTCGCGCGCTATGCGGCGATTCGCGTGGACCGCGTGAAGATCGTGACGTACATGCTGCTTGGCATCTGCGTTGGCGTCGCGACCGTGCTGTATGTGCCCCGGCTTGGATCTGCAACACCCACTACGGGTCTTTTGTGGGAACTGGAAGCGATTGCGTCCGTTGTGGTGGGCGGCACCGCGCTCAAAGGCGGCGAAGGTCGCGTTATCGGTACGGTGATCGGCGCTGTGCTGCTGTCGGTCATCGCGAACATCCTCAATCTCACGAGCATCATCAGCGTGTATCTGAATGCGGCAGTGCAGGGCGTCGTCATCATCATCGTCGCGTTCCTGCAGCGTGGGCGGCGTTGAACGGCTTTGACCCGCAGCGAGACGAATCAAGGCGAATCAAGGCATGCAGTCCTGAAGTCAGCAACAACCGCAGTACCCGGCCTTGCGGCTGGCACCTCAAAAACCGGGCGCACGACGCGTCCTACGACAGGAGACACAACATGAAGCAGGTCATTCGGGCGATCAGTGCCGGCGTGCTGGCGTTGGGCATGCTGGGTACGGCGGGCGCGGCAAGGGCGGACGACAAGGTCATACTGGGCGTCGCGATTCCGACCGCCGATCACGGCTTCACCGGCGGCATCGTCTGGTGGGCGAACAAGGCCAAGCAGGACATGGAGAAGGCGCATCCGGATCTGAAGGTGATCCTGAAGTCGTCGGCAAGCGCGCCGGAACAGGCGAACCAGCTGCAGGATCTTGTGACGGTCAACCATATCAATGCGCTGGTGATCTTCCCGCACGAATCCGCTTCGCTCACGCAGCCGGTGGCGCAGGTGAAGAAGAAGGGTGTGTATGTGACAGTCGTCGATCGCGGTTTGACGGATACAAGCGCGCAGGACGCCTACGTCGCAGGCGACAACACCGCGTTCGGCCGGCTTGCCGGTGAGTATTTCTGCAAATCGCTGAACGGCAAGGGCGACATCGTCGCGCTGCGCGGTATTCCGACGACGCTCGATAACGAACGCTACAACGCGTTCACCAAGGCATTGTCGGCGTGTCCCGGCGTGAAGGTGCTCGACGCGAAGTACGCAAACTGGAATCGCGACGATGCGTTCAAGGTGATGCAGGATTACCTCACGCGCTTCAAGCACATTGACGCAGTCTGGTCGGCTGACGATGACATGTCGGTCGGCGTGCTGAAGGCAATCGATCAGGCAAAGCGCACCGACATCAAGGAGGTGCTCGGCGGCGCGGGCTCGAAGGAAATGATCAAGCGCGTGATGGATGGCGACAAGCTCATCAACGCGGACGTGACCTATTCGCCGAAGTTCATCTACGACGCAATCCAGCTCACTGCCGAAGCGCGCCTGAAGGGTGAAAAGCTGCCGGCGACGACGATCGTGCCTTCGGTGCTTGTCACTAAGGACAACGCGAAAGACTACTACTTCCCGGAATCGCCGTTCTGATGTGTTGCGCAAAGCCGCGTGACTGCGATGTGCCTGAAGCGCAGTGCAGTCACGCGGCGCCCTGAATGTCGAACGCTCTATTCATCACCCGAGGAGCCGCACGATGAAAACCATCAAAGGGCCGGCGATCTATCTGGCCCAGTTTCTGGGCGACAAGGCGCCCTTCGACAACCTCGACAATCTCGCGACGTGGGCTGCGAATCTCGGCTACAAAGGCATCCAGGTGCCCGTCGATTCGCGTGTGATCGACCTCGAAAAAGCCGCGTCGAGCCAGACCTATTGTGACGAACTGCTTGGCGCGGTTGCCGACGCGGGCGTCGAGATCACCGAACTGGCGACGCATCTGCAAGGCCAGCTCGTCGCCGTGCATCCTGCGTATGACCAGCTGTTCGACGGCTTCGCCGCGCCGCACGTGCGGGGCAATCCTCAGGCGCGCACCGAATGGGCGATCCAGCAGTTGAAGCTCGCGGCGCAGGCGTCGCGTCGTCTTGGGCTTGATACCCATGTGTCGTTTTCCGGCGCGCTTGCATGGCCTTATGTGTATCCGTGGCCTCAGCGTCCGGCCGGTCTCGTCGAAGCCGCGTTCGATGAACTCGCGCGCCGCTGGAAGCCGATTCTCGATGCATTTGAGGAAGTCGGCGTCGACGTTGCTTACGAACTGCATCCGGGCGAAGACCTGCACGATGGCGTGACGTTCGAACGGTTTCTTGAGCGCGTGGACGGACATCGTCGCGTGAACATCCTGTTCGATCCGAGCCACTACGTATTGCAGCAACTCGATTACCTGTCGTTCATCGATATCTATCACGAGCGCATCAAGGTTTTTCACGTGAAGGATGCGGAGTTTCGTCCGACGGGCAAGGCCGGCGTGTACGGCAGCTATAGCGGCTGGACAGAAAGGCCAGGCCGCTTCCGCTCGCTCGGCGATGGACAGATCGACTTCGGCGCGATCTTCTCGAAGATGGCGCAGTACGACTATCCGGGCTGGGCTGTCCTCGAATGGGAATGCGCGTTGAAGCATCCCGAGGACGGCGCGCGTGAAGGCGCGGAATTCATTCGTCGACACATCATCCGCGTGGCCGAAAAATCGTTCGACGATTTCGCGGGCAGCGGCGTCGATCAGGCGCAGATCAAACAGGTGCTTGGACTGTGACGCAGTCATTCAGGAGCATTCGATGACACGAAGATTGCGGTTGGGCATGGTCGGCGGCGGGCAGGGCGCGTTCATCGGCGCGGTGCATCGTATCGCCGCGCGCCTCGACGACCGGTTCGAACTCGTGGCAGGCGCGCTGTCGTCCGATGCGGCGCGCGCGCAGGCAAGCGCCGCGGAAACAGGCATTGCGCGCAGCTATTCCGACTGGCGCGAGATGGCAAAGGCCGAAGCAGCGCGCGACGACGGTATCGACGTCGTCGCGATCGTCACGCCCAATCATTTGCATGCGCCCGTGGCGACGGCATTTCTTGAAGCGGGCATTCACGTGATTTGCGACAAGCCGCTGGCGATTTCTCTGGCTGAAGCGGAGGCGCTCGCCAGGCTCGCGCGCGAAAAGAAGAAGCTGTTTGCGCTCACGCACACGTATTCAGGCTATCCGATGGTGCGGCACGCGCGCGAGCTGGTCGATGCGGGCGAGCTTGGCGACATTCGTGTCGTCCAGGTGGAGTACGCGCAGGACTGGCTGGCGGAGCCGATTGAAAACACCGGCACGAACAAGCAGGCTGGATGGCGGACGGATCCCGCACAATCAGGTCCGGCTGGATGTCTCGGTGATATCGGCACGCATGCGTATCACCTCGCCGCGTTTGTGACGGGGATGCTGCCAAAGGAACTGTCGGCGGAAGTGCACACGTTCGTGCCGGGCAGAAAGCTCGACGATCACGTGCAGGTGATGCTGCGCTACGCAAGCGGTGCGCGCGGCATGCTGTGGGCGAGCCAGGTCGCGAGCGGCGCGGAGAACGCGTTGCGGCTGCGCGTGTATGGCACGAAGGCTGGGCTCGCGTTCGATCAGGAATATCCGAACGACCTGTGGTTCACGCCGCTTGGCGGCGCATCTGAGCGACTGACACGGGGTCGCGTGAAAAGCGCGATCGCCGCGCATGCCACGCGCGTGCCCCCGGGACATCCAGAAGGATATCTGGAGGCGTTCGCGCAGTTATATCTCGACGCAGCGCTGCAGATCGAAGCGCTCGATGCAGGCAAACCGTTGCCGCCTGAAAGCCGCCTGCTAACGACAGTCGATGATGGCGTCGAAGGCATGCGCTTCATCGAAGCGGTGCTAAAGAGCAGTTCGAAGAACGCGCAATATCAGGAAGTTCAAAACGGTTGAGGGGATCGCACGCGTGCCATGAACGCACGGTAAGATGCAGCACGTCATCTTTCCGTGGGTTCATCCATGTCGGCCAATTTTGCATCCATCGATCCTGTCGCGGATTCTGCCTCGCAGAAGCGCACCGTGCTGCTGGTCGGCGGAACGGGGCTTGTGGGCGGCGCGTGTCTGAAGCTGCTTGCACGCGATGCGCGTGTCGGCGAGGTGCGCTCGCTGGTGCGGCGCGCGTCGGGCGTGGGGATCGCTGGCGTCGCGGGTCACGCGAATCGCGTGATTGAACAGGTCGTGGATTTTGACCGTCTTGACAGCACGCCCGATAGCGATGAAATCTTCGCCGTCGATGCCGTGATCTGCGCGTTAGGCACGACCATCAGGACAGCCGGATCGCAGGCCGCGTTTCGCAAGGTCGATTACGAGTACCCGTTGCGCGTGGGTGCATTGGCGCGCCGTCATGGCGCGTCGCGTTATGCGCTTGTGAGCGCTATCGGCGCGAGTCCGCATGCGCGAACGTTTTATAGCCGGGTGAAGGGCGAGGTCGAAGAGGGCGTGCTCGGTCTGGGCTTTCCGTCGGTCACGATCGTGCGGCCGTCTTTCCTGATGGGTGAGCGGGTCGAGAGCCGACCGCTGGAAAGTATTGTGCGCCGCTTCGGCGTGATCCTGCCGCTTAAGTGGCGTTCAATCGCCGCCGAGGATGTTGCGCGTGCTTTGGTGTCCGCTGCGTTGGGCGGAGCGCCAGGCGTGACGATTATCGAAAACGAAGCGCTGCATCGTGGCGCCGGTGCGCTCTAACGCTTGCTGTTCTTGATCTGCTCTTCGAACGCGAGGTCGAGCTTGCTCGCCTTGCGCGGCTTTTGCGGGCCGAATGCGTCGACGAATTTGACGAAGTCGTCGAGCGTTAGCGGATCGGAAACCTTCCTGTCGCTGCCGCTGGATTTGTCGACGAGATAGAAGAGACCGCCGGAGAGGCTGATCGCCGCGTATTGCGGATTGCCGCTGCGGGTTTTCAGCCGCTCGACGGCGTGGATGGCTCGGGTAGTACGCATGGTTTCAGCTACAGAGTGAAGACAGACACTGTATCAGTAACGAAGGCGGCGAGCGATGCGAAGCGCGCAAGCCGACCGCCGTCGAAGCTTACTGGCTCAGATACGTAAACTTCCCGTCCTTGATGATGCCCATCACGCTTGCGCGCTGATCGAGGCCCACGTGGTCCTTGGCGCTCGTGTTGACCACACCGTTCGGCACGACCAGTTCGTGCGCATGTTCGAGTTCGGTGCGCAGCGCAGCGCGAAATTCAGGTGTGCCCGGTTGCGCCGTTTTCAGCGCGCGAGCCACCGCATCGTTAAGACGCGGATACACACCAGCCGCATCGCCCGCAAACTGCGTGACGGTGTTCGGGCCGTATTGCCCTTCATACGCGTTGACGAACGCAATCGCGGCCTTTTTAGCGGGATGATCCGCCGGCAACGTACGCTCGACGACAACAGGCTGCGTCGGAAACAGTGTGCCTTCGACATCCTTGCCGCCGAGCTTGATGAACTCCGGCGTCGCGATGCCGTGCGTCTGGTAGATCGGCCCCTTGAAGCCGCGTTCCACCAGCGTGCGCTGCGGCAGCACCGTTGGCGTGCCGGCGCCTGCGACGAGAACCGCGTCCGGCTTCGCGGCGATCAGCTTCAGCACCTGACCCGTCACGCTCGCGTCCGTGCGGTTGAATCGCTCCGTTGCGACAACCTGAATGTGGCGCAGCGTCGCGAACTTCGTGAACTCGTTGAGCCAGCTATCGCCATAACTATCCGCGAAGCCGATGAAGCCGACCGTCTTCACGTTGTGATTCGCCATGTAACGCGTCATCACGTCGGCCATCGCGCTGTCGGTCTGCGCCATCTTGAAGGCCCACACGCGCTTGCCTTCCTGCGGTTCGACCACGCTTGCCGAACCGATCAGCGTGATCATGGGCGTCTGGTTTTCCGCGACCGGATCGAGTGCCGCGAGCGCAGCCGGCGTGATATTCGGACCGACGATCACATCGACGTGATCTTCGTTGATGAGCTTGCGGATGTTGCGCACCGCGGCGCCTGGATCGGAGCCGTCGTCGAGAATGATGTATTCGGCTTTCTGGCCGGCGATCGTCTTCGGCCACATCAGCATCGCGTTCTTGCTGGTGATGCCGATCGCAGCGGCGGGGCCGGTGCTCGACAGATCGATGCCGACCTTGATGTCGGCGTGGGCGACCGTGCTGATCACGAGTACCGCGGCAGCGGCGACGTCACGCAGGTTCTTTTTGTACGACATAAGGCGCATCGTTTGGGTCTCCGTAGCAGAATGGAAACAGCGATTGTTATAAACCGGGTAGAAGGTGCTTCAAAGCTCGTACGATTCGTGCTCGCCTTTGAGCGCCTGCTCGATGAGCCGGCGGTTCAGGCTCGGCGACAGCAGTTCGACGAGCGTATACACATAGCTGCGCAGATACGCGCCGTGTTTCAGCGCGACGCGCGTCACGTTGCTGCCGAACAGGTGACCCACCGGCATCGCGCGCAGATGACGGTCGCGCTCGGCGTTGAACGCGATATCCGCCATGATGCCGACGCCTAAACCAAGCTCGACGTAGGTTTTGATCACGTCGGCGTCAATCGCTTCGAGCACGATGTCCGGATGCAGGCCGCGCAGACGGAACGCCTCGTTGATCTTCGTGCGGCCGGCGAACGCGTTGTCATAGGTAATCAGCGGAAACTGGGTCAGGTCGTCGAGCGACAGCAGTTTGCGGTCCAGCAGCGGATGATCCGGCTGCATCACGGCGACGTGGTGCCACTGGAAGCAGGGCAGCGAGACCAGTTCCTTATAGGTGGAGATCGCCTCGGTGGCGACCGCGAGGTCGGCCTGATCATGGATGACCATTTCGGCGACCTGCGTCGGGCTGCCTTGCAGAATGGAAAGGTGAACTTTGGGAAAACGCTTCTTGAATTCGGCGATAGCGGCCGGAAGTGAGTAGCGCGCCTGGGTGTGCGTGGCGGCAATGACGAGATTGCCCTGATCCTGTGCCGCGTAATCTTTACCGACTCGCTTGAGGCTCTCGACTTCCTGGAGAATCTTCTCAACCGACTGAAGAATGATCCGGCCCGGCTCGGTCAGCGAGCGGACGCGTTTGCCGTGCCGTGTGAAGATTTCGACGCCGAGTTCATCCTCCAGCTCGATGATTGCCTTCGACACGCCTGGCTGGCTTGTAAACAACGCCTTGGCCGCTTCCGTGAGGTTGAAGTTCTGCCGGACCGCCTCGCGCACGAAGCGAAACTGGTGCAGGTTCATTTATAACCTCTCCGCATATGAAAACAATTTTTAAGTCGTTTGAAATATAAGGCGAGTTTATTACGATTTCCCCAACTTTTCCAATATGGATATCTGTATTTGTCATAAGCAAATGAAGGATGCGTCTAAAACCTTCTTCCGCTGGCGCTGACAGACATGGGTAGACAGGGCGCGGCGTAACCGGAACGCCTCGCGGTAACGAAAAAATGGGGTCCCCGAATGTACCAATACGATCAGTACGACCAGACCATCGTCGATGAGCGCGTCGCGCAGTATGCCGACCAGGTTCGTCGCCGGCTGTCGGGCGAATTGAGCGAAGAAGAGTTCCGCCCGCTGCGTCTGCAGAACGGTCTCTACATGCAGCGCCACGCGTACATGCACCGCATCGCGATTCCTTACGGCAATCTGCGCAGCGACCAGCTGCGCATGCTCGGCCGCATCGCGCGCGAGCACGACCGCGGCTACGGCCATTTCTCGACGCGCTCGAACATCCAGTACAACTGGATCAAGCTCGAAGAAACGCCGGAAATTCTCGCAAAGCTGGCGTCGGTGCAGATGCACGGCATCCAGACGTCGGGTAACTGCATCCGCAACATCACCGCTGACCAGTTCGCTGGCGTCGCACCCGATGAAATGGTCGATCCGCGTCCGTGGGCTGAAATCCTGCGTCAATGGTCGACGTTCCACCCGGAATTCGCGTGGCTGCCGCGCAAGTTCAAGATCGCTGTGTCGGGCTCGACAGAAGATCGTGCAGCCGTGCAGGTACATGACCTCGGCGTGTATCTGAAGAAGAACGAGCAGGGCGAAGTGGTCGCGAGCATTCTGGCGGGCGGTGGTCTCGGCCGCACGCCGATCGTCGGCGCGATCATTCGTGAAGATCTGCCGTGGCAGCATCTGCTGACGTACTGCGAAGCCGTACTGCGTGTGTATAACCGCTACGGCCGCCGCGACAACATGTACAAGGCGCGTATCAAGATTCTCGTGAAGGCGTTGAGCCCGGAGAAGTTCTCGAAGCAGGTCGAGGAAGAATGGCAGCATCTGAAGGACGGTCCTTCGACGCTGACGCAGGCCGAACTCGATCGCGTGTCGCAATACTTTGCGCCGCCGGTTTACGAAAAGCTGCCGGACACGGATGCATCGTTTGAAAACCATCTGCTCGAAAGCCGCGCATTTGCGCGCTGGGTCGAGCGTAACGTGCGTCCGCACAAGGTGTCGGGTTATGCGTCGGTGACGCTGTCGCTGAAGAACAGCGTCGTGGCGCCGGGCGACGCAACCGATACGCAGATGGAAGCTATCGCCGACTGGGCCGACAAGTACTCGCTCGGCGAGATTCGCGTCTCGCACGAACAGAACCTGATTCTCGCGAACGTGAAGAAGCGCGATCTGTTCGAGCTGTGGGAACTGGCCAGGGCTCAAGGTTTCGCGACGCCGAACATCGGTTTGCTCACCGACATCATCGCGTGCCCGGGTGGCGATTTCTGCTCGCTCGCGAATGCGAAGTCGATTCCGATTGCGCTCGCGATTCAGGAACGCTTTAACGATCTCGACTTTGTTTATGACCTCGGCGACGTGTCGCTGAACATCTCGGGTTGTATCAACGCGTGCGGCCACCATCACATCGGCAACATCGGCGTGCTTGGCGTCGATAAGGACGGCTCGGAGTGGTACCAGGTGACGCTTGGCGGCGAGCAAAGCTCGGGCGCGACGGGCGCGCATCTGGGTCGCGTGATTGGCCCGTCGTTCTCGGCGGAAGAAATGCCGGACGTGGTGTCGAAGGTGATCGATACGTTCGTGGAAAACCGCATCGACGGCGAACGTTTCATCGACACGTACAACCGCATTGGTATTGCGCCGTTCAAGGAACGTGTGTACGCGTCGCGTCAACCGGCTCACGCCTAACCCGCGATTCAGGCTTAAAGGATTCTGCAGATGGCTTCGATTATCAAGAACCGCGCGATCGTTAGCGATGACTGGACGGTTGTGCGCGCAACGGAAGACGGCACCTTGCCCGCAGTGGAAGCACTGCCGGCCGGCAAGGTGATCGTGCCGTTCGCGTTGTGGCAGGCTGCGCGCGATGCATTGATCGCGTCGCGCAACGCAGGCGAAATCGCTGTATGGCTCGAGCCGGACAGCGAACCGGCGGATATCGTCGGTGATTTCGACAAGGTCGCGCTGATCGCGATCGACTTCCCGGTGTTCCGCGATGGCCGCGGCTACAGCATTGGTCGCCTGTTGCGCGAACGCTATGGCTACAAGGGCGAACTGCGCGCAATCGGCGACGTGCTGCGCGATCAGGTGCGACTCATGTATCGCTGCGGCTTCGATGCGTTTGCCGTACGCGAGGACAAGGACATCCACGACGCGCTGAAGGCGTTCGACGATTTCACCGTGCAGTATCAGGGCGCGGTCGATGATCCGACGCCGCTGTTCCGTCGTCGCGAAGCTGCGGCTGCACAAAAGGCTTCGGCATGAGCGACGCCACTGGAACAGTGACGCCTGAGCTCGCAGCGAAGATCGGGCGGCTGGATACGCTGCTCGATTCAATTGCTGCACGTCACGCAAATGTGAAGCTCGCGAGCAGCCTTGCCGCGGAAGACATGCTCTTGACCCACGCGATTCTTTCGCGCGGCGTGAAGGTCGGCATCTTCTCGCTCAACACCGGACGTCTGCATGCGGAAACGCTCGGCATGCTCGACCGCGTGAAAGAGCGCTATGGCTACGACATCGAACAGTTTCATCCGCAAGCGGATGCCGTTGACGAATACGTCGCGCAACACGGTCTGAACGCGTTTTACGAAAGCATCGATCTGCGCAAACGCTGCTGTGAAATTCGCAAGGTCGAGCCGCTTAACCGCGCGCTGTCGGATGTGAGCGCATGGGTAACGGGTCAACGTCGTGAACAGTCGGTGACGCGTGCCGAACTGCACGAGGAAGAGCACGACGGCGCACGCAACATCGCCAAGTTCAACCCGCTCGCCGACTGGACCGAAGCCGATGTGTGGGCATACCTCAAGGCGTTCGATGTGCCGGTCAATCCGCTGCATGCACGCGGTTATCCGAGTATCGGCTGCGAACCGTGCACGCGCGCCATCCGTCCCGGCGAGGATAGCCGGGCAGGGCGCTGGTGGTGGGAATCGCGCGATACGAAGGAATGCGGCCTGCACATCACGACGATTCCGATTGCGGTTGCTGGCGCGGAGAACTCCGCTGCCTGAGCCTGAGTGGTTGCCGCTGAAGAATATCGATTGAACGATTGAATACCGCGTCGCAAGTCACCACTTGCGAT
This sequence comes from Paraburkholderia sp. GAS42, assembly GCF_050436565.1. Taxonomy (NCBI): domain Bacteria; kingdom Pseudomonadati; phylum Pseudomonadota; class Betaproteobacteria; order Burkholderiales; family Burkholderiaceae; genus Paraburkholderia; species Paraburkholderia sp. GAS42. The sequence goes on from NZ_JBNDML010000014.1 coordinate 60,428, forward strand.
GTGAACCAAGGAAGGACACACCATGAGCACGACGCTCGATCCCGCACTGAATGCTCCGCTCGCCAACACCGCGAACCGGATGGATCACCTCGACTGGCTCGAAGCCGAGTCGATTCACATCCTGCGCGAACTGGTTGCCGAATGCAGCAACCCCGCGCTGCTGTTTTCGGGCGGCAAGGATTCGGTCGTCGTGCTGCATCTGGCACTGAAGGCGTTCGGCCTCGGCGCGAACCGCAAGACGGTGTTGCCGTTCCCGCTCGTGCACATCGACACCGGCCATAACTACGACGAAGTGATCGACTTCCGCGATCGTCGTGCCAAGGAAATTGGCGCGCAGCTCGTGGTGGGCCACGTCGAAGATTCGATCAAACGCGGCACGGTGCGTCTGCGTCGCGAACTGGATTCGCGCAATGCGGCGCAAGCGGTGACGCTGCTCGAAACCATCGAGCAATACGGCTACACGGCGATGATCGGCGGCGCGCGTCGCGATGAAGAAAAGGCGCGTGCAAAAGAGCGCATCTTCTCGTTCCGCGACGAATTTGGTCAGTGGGATCCGAAGGCGCAACGTCCGGAACTGTGGAGTCTCTTTAACGCACGTCTGCATAACGGCGAGCATCTGCGTGTGTTCCCGATCTCGAACTGGACTGAGCTCGACGTGTGGCAATACATTGCGCGCGAGAAGCTCGAACTGCCGTCGATCTATTACGCGCATCATCGCGAAATCGTGCGTCGCAATGGCCTGCTCGTGCCGGTGACGCCGCTTACGCCGATGCGCGAAGGCGAGACCAGCGAAACGGCGCTCGTGCGTTTCCGCACCGTGGGCGACATCAGCTGCACGTGCCCGGTGGAAAGCGATGCGGATGATCTGGAAAAGATCATCGCCGAAACGGCCGTGACCGAAATCACGGAACGCGGCGCGACCCGGATGGACGACCAGGCATCGGAAGCCGCGATGGAAACACGCAAGAAGCAAGGTTATTTCTAAGGCACACGAGGGCAATGCAATCATGAGTATTCATCAACCAGAAGACCTCGGCGTGCTGCGTTTCATTACTGCAGGTAGTGTCGATGATGGCAAGAGCACGCTGATCGGGCGTCTGCTGTATGACAGCAAGGCTGTGCTGTCGGACCAGCTGTCGGCGCTGTCGCGTGCGAAGAACAAGCGCACCGTGGGCGACGAAATCGATCTGTCGCTGCTGACGGACGGCCTTGAAGCCGAACGCGAGCAGGGCATCACGATCGACGTGGCGTACCGTTACTTCGCGACTGCGAAGCGCAAGTTCATCATCGCCGATACGCCGGGCCACGAGCAGTACACGCGCAACATGGTGACGGGCGCATCGACCGCGCACGCCGCGATCATTCTCGTCGACGCGACGCGTGTCACGTTCGTGGATGGCGTTGCACAACTGCTGCCGCAAACGAAGCGTCACAGCGCGATCGTGAAGCTGCTGGGTCTGCAACATGCGATCGTCGCGATCAACAAGATGGATCTGGTCGACTACAGCGAAACGCGCTTCAACGAAATCCGCGATGCGTATGTCGAACTTGCGCGTCAGCTGGGTCTGAACGATGTGCGCTTCGTGCCGGTGTCGGCACTGAAGGGCGACAACATTGTGACGGCGAGCGAGCGTATGCCGTGGTACGCGGGCGAACCGCTGCTCGACGTGCTCGAAGCGTTGCCGGTCGAGATTCCGACGGGTCAGGCGCTGCGTTTCCCGGTGCAATGGGTGGCGCGCCAGGACGGCAGCCAGGCCGACGATTTCCGCGGCTACATGGGCCGCGTCGAATCGGGCGAAGTGAAGCTGGGCGACACGATCGTCGTGCTGCCGGCGAACCGTGAAGCGACGGTGGCGGAAATTATTGCGCCGGTGCCGGGCGGCACGGCGCAGGTCGATCGTGCATTCGCGGGCCAAACAGTGACGATCCGTCTTGCGGAAGACGTCGACGTATCACGTGGTGATACGTTCGTGCTGCGCGAGGCGGCGCCAGTGCCCGCGAAGAAGCTCGAAGCGGATCTGTGCTGGTTCGATGACACGCCGCTGTCGACGCAACGCAAGTATCTGCTGAAGCAGACCACGAACACCGTGTTCGCGCGCATTGGCGCGATCAAACAGGTGCTGGACGTGCATACGTTGTCGCACGCGACGGACCGTCTTGATCTGACGATGAACGATATTGGGCGTGTGTCGCTGACGTTGCAGAAGCCGATCGTTGCGGACGCATACGATTCGCATCCGGGAACCGGCGCGTTCGTGTTGATCGACGAAGCGACACATCACACGGTTGCGGCGGGCATGATTCGTGCGTTTAGTGCTTGAGTGAACGCGCTCTAGCGCGGTCGTATTTGCACGAACTGGACGAACGGGATTGAAGCAAATGGGCAAGGTGTATCTGATTGGTGCAGGACCGGGTGCAGCGGACCTTATCACGGTGCGCGGCGCTCGCTTGCTGGGCATGGCGGACGTGGTGCTGCACGACGCGCTGGTTGAGCCCGCGATGCTCGATTACGCGCCTACGTACGCGCGCCGGATCGCGGTGGGCAAGCGATGCGGTCAGCGTTCGACGGCGCAGCATTTTATCAACAAGCAGATTGTGGACGCGGCTTTAGAGCACGATGTGGTTGTGCGTCTGAAGGGCGGCGATCCGATGTTGTTTGGCCGTGCCGATGAGGAAATGCGGGCGTTGGAAGCCGCGGGCATCGAGTATGAGGTTGTGCCTGGGATTACGGCTGCGCTGGCCGGTGCTTCGGCTTTGAAGCGGTCGTTGACGCTGCGCGGAGTGTCGCGCAGTGTTGCGCTGGCGACGCACAGCCGGGCTGCGGATACTGAAGAAATCCGCGAACAGGTGAAGGCGGACTCGCTGGTGTTTTACATGGGGCGGGATAGCGCGCCTGAGATCGCACAACGGTTGATTGACGCTGGGCGCGCCGGGTCGACGCCTGTTGCTATTGTTGAGGCTTGCAGTACGGTTCGGGAGCGTTCGCTGACTTTAACGCTCGAGGGTCTCGCTTGCGGAGAGGCACAGCATTGGCTTGATGAAGCTCAGCCTAGTCTTTTGATGATCGGCGATGCATTCGCTGAGAGGCGCTTGTTGCCGCGCGATGAGGTTCTGGATGCTTCCTCCTCTTCTTCTTCTGCATTGCATGCGGCTTAGGTTTTTTTGGCCTTTCCTTGCTTTGCTTTCGGTCTATTAGCGTCGCCCCTGTGCGGGGCGGCACCTACTTTTCTTTGTCCTTGCCAAAGAAAAGTAGGCAAAAGAAAGGCGCCGAAAACTCTTCGCTTCCTGGTGCGTCATCACCGGGGAATGGCACCCCACGAAGTGTCGCCCTCACACTTCATATGACCTTGGTCCGCGCACGATCCGATCCCCCGCGCAGCACCCCTCGTGACACAGGGCTCATTCATCCGACTCCGCACTTCGTGCGTCGCCGTCCGGCATAACTTCGCGTCGCGCTGCATTTTGTAGCATTTCGCCGCGCCCCTCAGCCGTCACCCCGTATCGACACTTGCACCGCTCGCCCGTCCGTCCGCGACGCGCATCGCGCGGAGCGGGGTGGATGAGTGCTTTGTCACGAAGGGTGCTGCGCGGGGGATCAGATCGTGCGCGGGCCGATGCCGGGTGAAATGCGGGGGCGACACTTCATGGGGTGCCATTCCCCGGTGGCGACGCACCCCGGAACGGACGAGTTTTCGGCGCCTTTCTTTTGCCTACTTTTCTTTGGCAAGGACAAAGAAAAGTAGGTGCCGCCCCGCACAGGGGCAACGCCGATAGACCGACGTGAATACAAGGAAAGGCCAACAAACACCCCAAAACCGCGCCGCAAGAAGCGCTTGTTGGCAAGTAGGTGCCGCCCCGCACAGGGGCAACGCCGATAGACCGACATGAATACAAGGAAAGGCCAAAAAATCAGCCAGAAAAACGAAAAATCAGCCAGAAAAACGAAAAATCAGAAAACCTGCCGAAGGCAATACTCTGCAACAGCATCGAGAACAGCCTCATCCTCCCCCACCGCGGTAGCGCATCGAACAGCCACATCAGGAAACGCCTCGCGACAGCGAGCAACAATCTCTGGCAGATCCCGCCTCACATGCCCGCCCTGCCCAAAAAAAACAGGCACAACGGTAATCTCGCTGCACCCAAGCGCAACCTGCGCGGAAACAGCAGCAGGCAAATCCGGCGACATCAACTCAAGAAAAGCCAGCGAAACAGGCCCGGCATCCCCGCGCGCAGCGGCCAGCTTCGCCGCGAGGCGGGCAAACGGCTCAGCCCATCGCGGATCGCGCGCGCCGTGCCCAAACAGAACGATTCCGTGCGTCCCCATCATGCAGTTTCCCGCAAAAGCACAACACGCTAGTGTCGATCAACCCACTTCAACCCGATCAACCCAAGAGCAAGATAGATCAACCCTGGCGTCGCCGCAGTCAAAGGCGCCGGCCACGTATTCAACGTGCCAATGTGCGAGAACAGCGTGTTGAAGAGCTGGAAGCTCATCCCCAGCATGATCCCGCCAAACACCTTCACCCCCACCACGCCCGCGCGCGTATGCAGATACGCAAACGGCAACGACAGCACCAGCATCACGAACACCGCAAACGGATACAGCAGCTTGCGCCACAACGCGATCTGGTAACGCTGCGTGTCCTGATGATTCTCCGTCAAATGCTGGATGTAGCGGAAAAGATTGAACATCGACATCCGCTCAGGCGAAACCAGCAGCACCGACAGAATCTGCGGCGTCAACTCCGAACGTAGCGAATACTCAGGCAGCGTCACCTGTCTGGCGCGATAAACCGGGTTCAGCGCATCGGCCGGTTTCGCGCCCGCCGGCACAACATCGATCAACTGCGTATCGGTGACATCGGTCAATTGCCAGTGCCCAGGCGGCGCGTATGTGCCCGTCTTCGCGATGCGCACATTGGCCAGACGAAACTGCGAGTCAAACTCGTAAATGCGCACGTTGCTGATCGTGGCATCCGGACGCAGTTCGCCGACATTCACGAAACGCGTCACCTGCTCGCCATCGGAACGCGCCGTGAGCGTGTCCTTCACCCACACGCCCGATTCGAAGGTGCTCGACACCGCTGAACCCAGCGCCTCCAGACGCACGCGTTCGGACAGCTGATCCGTATACGGGCCGACCACTTCGCCGATCAGATAGGTCAGAAACACCAGCGGAATGCCGATCTTCATCAGCGAACGCAGCGCCTGATTCGTCGCGAGGCCGGACACGCGGAAAATCGTGTACTCGGAATTCGCCGCCATCTGCGCAAACACGTAGATCGCACTGATCAGCGCGGCGACCGGGATGATTTCGTAGAAGCGCGAGGGCGTCTGCAGCGCAACGCGCAGCACCGCATAGCTGAACTTGTAGTTGCCGTGCCCGACCGAATTCAGTTCGTTGATCAGGTCGAAAAAGAAGAACAGACCCGAAAACGCGAACAGAATAAAGATGAACGTGAGGTAGATCTGACGTGCGAAATAATTTTCATAAATGCGCATCGGTCAGGCCCCCTGCGTCGAACGGTGGAGCATCGCCCGCGTGAACAGCGGACGGTTGCGCACGCGCAGCCAGAAAAGGAAGCCGACTATCGCCGCCACCACAATATGCAGCCCGATAATCCCGACGCCAAACGACAGTTTTCCCTGCTCGATCCACGATTGCACGACGTTCAAGAGATTCGAATACGTCAGATAAATCAGCACCGCCATCACCAGATTGATCGTGCGGCTGCGTCGCGGGTTCTGGTGTGCAAGTGGAATCGCCAGCAACATCAGGTTGATCGCGATCAGCGGCAAGCCGGCGCGCCACGCGAATTCGGCGAGGTTTTCCTTCGTCGGATTGCGGAACAGTTCGAGTGTCGGCGTGCCCGTCGTCGTGGGCGCGCTCACCACCGGCTGGCTCTGGATCTTCACGCCGTAGCGTTCGAATTCCATGATGCGGAAATCCGGGTGACCCGGCTCGCCGTCATAACGACGGCCGTTTTCCAGCACGACAAAGCGGTCGCCATTCTTCTGCGTTTCCGTGTGGCCGTTCTTCGACACGATCACGTTGACCTTGCCGTTTTCCGTGCTCGTCACGAACACATTCTCCACGTGGCCCTGATCGGGCGACATCTTCTCGATGAAGAACACGCGATGGCTCGCCGGCGATTCGCGGAACTGGCCAGGCGCGAGCATCGATACTTCATCGCGCTGCTGGAAGCGCGCGCGAATCAGCTTGCTCTGCTGGTTCGACCACGGCCAGCCCACGAACACGAAGAACATGATGAGGATGATGATCGGCGTCGAAAACACGGCGACCGGTTTGATGAGGCGCGTGAGGCTCACGCCGGACGCGTGCCACACCACCATTTCGGAATCTTTGTACCAGCGCGTGAGGACGAACAGGATCGACACGAAAAGTGTCGCGACGAGCATGATCGCCAGATAGCCGATAACGGTGAGGCCGATCAGAACCAGGACGTCGCGCGGATCGATCTCGCCCGACGCGGCAAAGCCGACGATGCGGATCATCATCGTCGTCAGCACTAGCGTCAGCAGAACCATGAACACGGCACCAGCCGTATACGCGAGTTCGCGCTGGAGGGAGCGTTCGAAGATCATTGTTGATGAAGAGAGGGCGTGCCCCGGAAGACGCCCGGCTTGATTGCCGTAACGCCTCCCTTGCAGCCGCCGCGGGAAAAATAGCGGATAATTGCGGCTTTCATCCTAAGCCCAGATTTTATCCGAGGACAAGCGCGATGGACTTTAGCATAAAAGCCTGTGATTGGAGCAAAGGCTCGTCAAACGGATTCCTGACCGGAAAATCCGATTGCATCGTAATCGGCGTGTTCGAGTCGCAGACGCTTTCGGGTGCCGCACTGGAAATCGACGCGGCCACCAAAGGCCTGCTCACCCGCATCATCAAGGCGGGCGACATGGACGGCAAGAGCGGCACCACGCTGTTCCTGCACGAAGTGTCCGGCATTGGCGCCTCGCGCGTGCTGCTCGTCGGCCTCGGCAAACAGGATGCGTTCACGCAGAAAGCCTACGGCGACGCCGTGCGTGCCGCATGGCGCGCGCTCGTCGCCACGAAGGTCGTGCAGGTCACGTTCACGCTCGCGCAATTGCCGGTCCAGGAACGCACGAGCGACTGGAACGTGCGCGCCGCCATCCTCGCGCTGCGCGAACAGACGTATAAGTTTACCCAGATGAAGAGCAAGCCCGACACCAGTGTGCGGGCCCTGAAGCGCATCGTCTTCAGCGTCGACACCGCCGACGAAAAGGCCGCGAAGGTCGCCGCGAAGCAGGGCGCCGCGCTCGCCAATGGCATGGACCTGACGCGCGACCTCGGCAACCTGCCGAGCAACGTCTGCACGCCGACCTACCTCGCGAACACCGCGAAGAAGCTCGCGAAAGACTGGAAGCTGAAGGTCGAAGTGCTGGGCGAGAAGCAATGCGAAGCGCTCAAGATGGGTTCGTTCCTGTCGGTCACGGCCGGCTCGGTCGAACCGGCGCAGTTCATCGTGCTGCAGTACCAGGGTGGCGCCGCGAAATCCGCGCCGGTGGTGCTGGTCGGCAAGGGTGTCACGTTCGACACCGGCGGCATTTCGCTGAAGCCGGGCGAAGCCATGGACGAGATGAAGTACGACATGTGCGGCGCCGGTTCGGTGCTGGGCACATTGCGTGCGGTCGCGGAAATGGGCCTGAAGATCAACGTCGTCGGCATCATCGCGGCGGTTGAAAACATGCCGTCCGCTACGGCGACGAAGCCGGGCGACATCGTCACCAGCATGTCCGGTCTCACGATCGAAGTGCTGAACACCGACGCCGAAGGCCGTCTCATCCTGTGCGACGCACTCACTTACGCGAAGCGCTTCAAGCCGGCTGCGGTCGTCGATATCGCTACGCTGACGGGCGCCTGCATCATCGCGCTTGGCCATCACAACAGCGGTCTGTTCTCGAAGGACGACACGCTCGCAGGCGAACTGCTCGACGCATCGAAAGAAGCCTCCGATCCGGCGTGGCGTCTGCCGCTCGACGATGAGTATCAGGACCAGTTGAAGTCGAATTTCGCGGACATCGCGAACATCGGCGGCCGTCCGGCGGGCAGCGTGACGGCAGCGTGCTTCCTGTCGCGCTTCACCGACGGCTATCCGTGGGCTCACCTCGACATCGCCGGCACGGCGTGGAAGAGCGGGGCTGCGAAGGGCGCAACGGGCCGTCCGGTGCCGCTGCTCGCGCAGTTCCTGATCGACCGCGCGGCGCAATGACGCGTCGCAGCAAGGGCATGGCAGCGCGGAGCCTGGCATGACGAGGATCGACTTCCACTCGAACGTCGGCGATGCGCTGCTGTATGCATGCCGCCTGATGCGCAAGGCGTATCAGGCGGGCCAGCCGACCATCGTGCTGGCCGACGCCGCGCGGCTGCGCGTCTTCGACGAGCAGCTGTGGACGTTTTCGCCGCTGGATTTCGTGCCGCACTGCATGGCCGACAGCCCGCTCGCCGCCACCACGCCGATTGTGCTCACCACGAACCTCGACGATGCACCGCACCATCAGGTGCTGCTGAATCTGGGCGCCGAGGTTCCGGCGCAGTTCGCGCGTTTCGAACGGCTGCTTGAAGTGGTCGGCAATGCGCCCGATGAACTCGCCGCAGGTCGCGACCGCTATCGCTTTTACCGCGATCGCGGCTATCCTCTGAACAACTACAAGCAGGGCGGCTGAGGGCGGTGCTCGCACGGCCATGCCGCTCTGGATTCGATTCAATATCGGCTTGCCCGACCCATCGAGGGAGTGTATTCGTGTCCCATTCCAGCGACAGCAAAGACAGCCACGACAAGGTGATTCCGGTTCTGACCGAAGTCCTCGTCGCCGGAAGTCCCACGCATGGCCATCAGACAGCAGCGGCGGGACCGGTCAACCCGCTCGAAGACGTGCCGGTGCTGGAGGATGTGTTCGAAGCGCCTGCGCCGAAGGCCGCGGAGCCTCACGACCTGCCCGCGGCCGGTGACGTGCCGGTGCTCGAAGACGTTTTAGAGCCGTCTGCGCCGACACAGGAGGAGCCTGTGCATGCTCATGCGGCTGGTAACGTGCCTGCGCAGGAGAATGTAGTCGAGGCGCCTCCGCGGAAGCCCGCTGAGCATGCTCACAGCCCCGTGCCTGACGACGTGCCCGTGCTTGAGGACGTCTTCGGCGCGCCGGCCCATGAGCCCGCTCCACACGGACATGCGCCCGAAGAAGTGCCTGCGCCCGCTGTCATCGCCACGGCCGCGGCGAGTGAACCGGCTGGTGTCACGCAAGCGCCCGCGGATGAGCATGCGCAAGCCCCGTCTCATGAAGTCGCGGCCGAAGTGCCGGCTGATAGTGCACAGCCTGCCGCGCCGGAACCTGAACCCGAGCCGCCCGTAGCCGCGAAGCACACGAAGCACGTGAAGCACGCGGCCCCGGCGCACTCCGGACCGAAGCACGCAGCGCCGGCTGTTTCAGCAGCCGAAGCCACGGCGCTTCCGTTCACCATGCCCGCCGCGACAACGGCACCACCGGCGCCACCACCGGCGCCGTTACCCGCGTCGGCGCACACCCACGCGCACACCCACACCCACGGTCGCGCAGCCGCCGGCCCTGACGCCGACCTCCTCGCCGAACACCTGCGCGCGCGCTTCTCGGCCTACCTGCGCGGAGCAGGGCAGGAGGTCATCGAGGAACGCTGTCGCGCGGCCATGCAGGTCCACGCGACGTGGCTCGTCGGTCAGATCGCGAAGGAAGTCGGGGCGGTGCTCGAAGCGCAGATGAGCGGCTGGGTGCGCGAAGCAGTGGAAGAAGAGCGCAAACGTCACCGTTGAGTATGACCTGCGCGGTGGCCGGAATCGAAATCGGGCGTCAGTTATTTCAGCGTCAGTATCCAGTTCGCCAGTGCCACGGCCTGATCGGGTGAAAGCTGTGTATTGGCGGGCATTTGCACCGGCCCCCAGACGCCCGTGCTGCCTTCGACGATCTTGTGCGACAGATAGGTCACGGCATTGCTGCGCGTCGCGTAGCGTGCCGCTATGTCACGCAACGCCGGCCCCATAAGCGGCCGGTTCACCGAGTGGCAGCTCATGCAGTTCTGCGCTCTCGCGAGGGCGAGCCCATCGCCCGGTGGTTCCTGTGCATGCGCCGTTCCGCCGACTGCCAGGGCGCCCGCAAGCGCCATTGCTGCATACGACTTCCGATTCATTCTGGTCTCCGCCGGTACGTGTGCCGGACTCGTGTGGGACTTCTTGTGGACGCATTATAAAAGCAAAGGGGCACACGATCCGTCGTGTGCCCCTTTGTCCTGCATGAAGCCCGTCAAACGGTGACCGGCAGCCAGCGACGCGTGGAACCGCGCGCCGTCAACCGCCGGTCATGCCTGACTTCATATCCGATTCATGCATCAGCCCGTGATGGCGCCCTTGTTGGCCGGCAGTGCGAGCGCTGCGTACTTTGCCAGCACGCCACGCGTGTAACGCGGCTTCGGTTGCTGCCATAGAGCGCGGCGGCGCTCGATTTCCGCGGCGTCGACGTTCAGTTCCAGTTGCAGCTTGTGCGCATCGATCGTGATCGAATCGCCTTCCTGCACGAGGCCAATCGTGCCGCCCACAAACGCTTCCGGCGCGACGTGACCGACCACCATGCCCCACGTGCCGCCCGAGAAACGGCCGTCGGTGATAAGGCCGACGGATTCGCCGAGACCCTTGCCGATCAGTGCGGAAGTCGGCGCGAGCATTTCCGGCATGCCGGGGCCGCCCTTCGGGCCGAGATAACGCAGCACCAGGACGTCGCCTGGCTTGATCCCGTCGGCGAGAATCGCTTCCATCGCGCTCTGCTCGTCGTCGAACACGCGGGCCGGGCCCGTGATCACCGGGTTCTTCAGGCCCGTGATCTTCGCGACCGCGCCTTCCGGTGCCAGGTTGCCCTTCAGGATCGCGAGGTGGCCTTCCTTATACAAAGCCTGCGAGATCGGGAAAATCACCTTCTGGTCGGCGCGCGGCTTCGACGGCACGTCTTTCAGTTCCTCGGCCATCGTCTTGCCGGTGATCGTCATGCAATCGCCGTGCAAGAGACCTGCGTCCAGCAGGATCTTCATGACCTGCGGGATGCCGCCGGCCTTGTGCAGATCGGTCGCGACGAACTGGCCCGACGGCTTCAGGTCGCAGATCACCGGCACTTTCTTGCGCATGCGCTCGAAGTCGTCGATGGTCCATTCCACTTCGGCTGCGTGCGCAATCGCGAGGAAGTGCAGCACCGCGTTGGTCGAGCCGCCGGTTGCCATGATCACGGCCACGGCGTTTTCGATCGACTTCTTCGTGATGATGTCGCGCGGCTTCAGGTCCTTCTTGACCGCTTCGACCAGCACGCGTGCCGATTCGGCGGCCGAGTCGACCTTTTCGTCGTCCGGATTCGCCATCGTCGACGAATACAGCAGCGACATGCCGAGCGCTTCGAACGACGAGCTCATCGTGTTGGCGGTGTACATGCCGCCGCACGAACCCGACGACGGGCACGCGTTCTTTTCGACCCCTTCAAAATCTTCCTGCGACATGCGGCCGGCCGTGAATTCGCCCACGGCTTCGAACGACGACACGATCGTCAGGTCGCGGCCCTTCCAGTTGCCCGGGCGGATCGTGCCGCCGTAGACGTAGATGCCCGGCACGTTGCAGCGTGCGAGCGCGATCATGCCGCCTGGCATGTTCTTGTCGCAGCCGCCGATCACGACGACGCCGTCCATCCACTGGCCCTGCACGCAGGTCTCGATACAGTCTGAGATCACTTCGCGCGACACGAGCGAGTACTTCATGCCTTCGGTGCCCATCGACATGCCGTCCGAAATGGTCGGCGTGCCGAAGATCTGCGGGTTCGCGTCGGACAGCTTGACGGCTTTCACGGCGGCGTCGGCGAGACGCTGCAGGCCGGAATTGCACGGCGTGATGGTCGAGTGGCCGTTTGCGATGCCGATCATCGGCTTGTCGAAATCGGCCTTCTCGTAGCCGAGCGCGTAATACATCGACCGGTTCGGCGCGCGCGCGACGCCTTGGGTGATGTTCTTCGAACGACGGTTGTACGACATGGGGAGCTCCGTAATGTCTTTGTCCGGGGGTCTTGTCCGGGGTGCGGTGCAGGGTTGGGGAAATCCGCCGTCCGGGAGGTGCAGGGCGGATGTTTCCAGCACGTCGCGCAAGAATGCAGTTTCTCAAGGCGCGTGTCCAATATATTATTCAGGCTTGATAAGGTCGAAAAAAGTATCAATCGATGCAAGCCGCCACGCCCGATCTGCGCCAGTTGCGCTACTTTATCGCCGTCGCCGAAGAGAAGCACTTTGGGCGCGCTGCCGCACGTCTGTCGATGACGCAGCCGCCGCTGTCACAGGCTATCCGGGCGCTGGAAGAGACGCTCGGCGTCGAACTGTTCGCGCGCACGAGGCGCTCGGTCGAGCTGACGCAGGTGGGTGCCGATCTGCTGCCTGAAGTGCGCCGGTTGCTGGCCAGCGCGGAAGGGCTGCGGCCGCTCGCGCAGGGTCTGGCGCGCGGCGAGGCCGGGGTGTTGTCGCTGGCGTTTGTTTCGACGGCGGATTACGGCCTCTTGCCGTTGCTGCTGCGCGATTTCGGCGCGCGCCATCCGCGCGTGCGCCTGCAACTCGCCGAAGCGACGAGCGACGTGCAGATCGACGAACTCGTCGCGGGCCGCGTCGACGCCGGCCTCGTGATTGCGCCGCTGCCGCCGCGGCATCTCGCGCAACTGTCGTGGCTGCCGATCGCGCGTGAGCCGCTGGTGATCGCGATGTCATCGGAGGTGGCGGCGCGCGTGGATGATCACGCCGACGAAGACTGGCGCGACACGCCCGTCAGCCTGCGCGATGTCGCCGATGCGCCGCTGGTGATCTTCCCAAGGCGTCTGGCGCCGGGCTTTTATGACATCATTATGGATTGCTACGGCGTTGCGGGCCTCACGCCGCGCATCGGCCAGGAGGCGATCCAGATGCAGACGATCGTCAGCCTCGTGTCAGCCGGTATGGGCGTCGCACTGGTGCCGCAATCGCTGCGTAACCTGCGGCGCACCGGCGTCGTGTACCGTCCGCTGCGCGAATCGGTGCCCGCCATCGAGACGGGTCTCGTGTGGCGCACGGCCGAGGTGAGCCCGGTGCTCGCGGGTTTCATCGACATCGTGCGCGCGTATGTAGCGAACCTTGCGACGAATCCTGCGCTGAGCGCGGCCGCAGGGACGCAACGCGCGAAGCCGGCGCAGGCCCGCACACGCAGGCGCTGATGGTTTTTCGCGCGGGTGCCGCGAACGCATTGCCCGCCAGGCCGTCCAATCCATGCTGCAGGCGGCGTGTCGCGCCCGCGGTCGTTACCGATAAAGAATCCGCCGTTGAACCACCCATAAAAACACATGCTCATTCACCCCAATTTCGATCCCGTCGCCATTCACCTGGGGCCGCTCGCCGTGCGCTGGTACGGGCTCATGTACCTTGTGGCGTTCATTGCGGCGATTGTCGTCGGCCGGTTGCGGCTGCGTCTGCCGCACGTTGCTGCGCAAGGCTGGACCGCGAAAGATATCGACGACATGCTGTTCTACGGCGTGCTCGGTACGATTTTTGGCGGCCGGATCGGCTACGTGCTGTTCTATAAGGCAAGCTGGTACTTCGCGCATCCGCTCGACATCTTCAAGGTCTGGGAAGGCGGCATGTCGTTTCACGGCGGCTTCCTTGGCGTGACGCTCGCAATGACGCTCTTCGCGTGGCAACGCAAGCGCACGTGGCTGCAGGTCACCGACTTCGTCGCCCCGATGGTGCCGGCGGGCCTCGCGGCCGGGCGGCTCGGCAACTTCATTAATGGCGAACTGTGGGGCCGCGTGACGGACCCGAGCTCGCCCTGGGCGATGCTGTTCCCGGGCGCCGCAAACGAAGACGCGGGCTGGATGGCTACGCACCCGGACCTCGTGTCGCGCTGGCATCTCGCCGACGTATTCGCGCAATATCACATGCTGCCGCGTCATCCGTCGCAGTTGTATGAGATCGCGCTGGAAGGTGTCGTGCTGTTCTTCGTGCTGTGGTTCTTTACGCGCAAGCCGCGGCCGGTGGGCGCGGCGTCAGCGGTGTTTCTGATCGGCTATGGCCTTGCACGCTTCACGGTGGAGTTCGCACGCGAGCCGGACGATTTCCTGGGCCTGCTGGCGCTGGGGCTTTCGATGGGGCAGTGGCTGTCGCTGCCGATGGTGCTCGCCGGCATCCTCATGCTGCTGTGGGCGTATCGTCGCGGCCGACGCCAGCCGGAGCCGGTGGTGGGTACAAACTCACCTTCGGCGTAGCGGCCGGTTGAAAACAGAAAAGCCACGGCATGCCGTGGCTTTTCTGTTTCTACGCGCGCCTAAAACGAAAGCGCGTTACTTCATCTGCACAGAACCCGACACGTTGACGGTCACCGTCGATGTCCCACCTTCGAGCGGAATCGGCGCGGCAGCCTTCGCGTCGGCGCCTGCACGGGCGCTCATCATCATCATCGGACGCGGCATCACGCCGTTGTGTCCCACGTTGACCTCGCGAATCGTGTACCCGCTATAGCCAAACGCTTGAGCCGACGAGGTGGCCTGCTGACGGAACGATGCGATTGCCTGGCCGGTCAGCTTCTGTTCAGCGGCGCGCTGCGCTTCAGGCGACAACGAGAACGACACATTGCCGACCTGCATGACCGACGACAGCTGGCCTGCAAGCTTCGACGCCGCCGCGAAGTCGTGCGATTCGAGCTGCACTTCCGTGCGGCCGCGCCACGCGGAAATACGGCCGTCGCGGTCCGTCGACGGATAGATCGAGAACGCGCCGGTGCGCGCTGTCACGCCCGCGACGCCTTTGGCCTTTTGCAGCGCCGAGTCGGCGCGCTGGTTCAGCGTGCCCGTGAGCGAGCCGGGGTCGCTCGCTTCCTGTTCATAGAAGAGCGTGATGTTGACGACGTCCTGCGCCACATCGGCGCTGGCCTGCGCGGACAGCGACAGCACGCCCGACGGCGGATTCTGCACGAGCGTCTGCGCGAACGCATCAGTGGGTGCGAGCGAGAGGGCGAGCGGCGTCACGGACGCAAGAGCGAAGGCGAAAGCGAGTGCGGTTTTTCTGGTCATTTGAACGAGTTCCTTCTTCAACCGGTTGTGCACGACGGTCCCGGCAATAGCACGCCATTACGAACCGTCACGGCACGCGTCGTGCATCGAACTGGCACGGCGCTTGCGGAACTGTTAGGCGTCTGTCAGGCCGCCGGGTTCCCGCAAGCAATATTCGATTACACAAATCGCGTCCGCCGGCTCACACGAGGTGCTTCGTGATGAATCGCCATTCGGCTTCGGTCACAGGCGTGATCGACAGCCGGTTGCCTTTTGCGAGCACACGCATGTCCGCGAGTTCGGGATGCTCACGCAGCGTCGCCAGCGGGATCAGCGGAATCTTCTTCTTGAAGACGACATCGACGAGCGTCCAGCGCGGCGTCTCACGATCCGATTTCGGATCGTAGTACGGGCTCTTCGCGTCGAACTGGGTCGGATCGGGATAGGGTGTCGACGATACTTCCGCGATGCCAGCAATACCCGGCTCAGGGCAACTCGAGTGATAGAACAGCACACCGTCGCCGACCTGCATCATGTCGCGCATGAAGTTGCGTGCCTGATAGTTGCGCACGCCCGTCCAGGGCAGTGTGCGATGCGGGGCGTTGGCGAGATGATCGATGCTTGCTTCGTCCGGTTCGGACTTCATTAGCCAGTAGCGCATGAGTCGATATGAACGTCGAGAAGAAAGGGAGAGAGAAAGCGAAAGAAAGCGGAACTACAAACGGAAACGGCACCGGACGAGTGTCCGATGCCGTTGAATAGGTCCCCGCCATAGCCGCTAGGCCGGCATCCTGAACCGGGAGTTCAGAATTGGTCGCAGTTAGCCGCACTTCGGGTACATCAGACAGAGTGACGCGCACACCCGTGCTGCAAATTTCCGCAACCGTGCACATGGCATTGGTTCAAGGAATATATGACCTTGGCGAACCAGGCAGGGAAGCTGACTAAACTTTTTGAATCCAGACGCTCGCTGCAATCACAGCGACCTCACGAAGTACGTTGCGCTGAACTCGAAGACCGGTTACACAACCGGCCTTTAAAACAATCGCCCGTTAAAACTTTTACTGCACACCGTACTGCTGGATGACTGCGCCCAGCTGTTCGTTCATGGAGTGCATTGTACGCCGGATTTCTTCAGCGGGAAAAGATTCTCCGTGTCGCACACTGGCTTGCAGCTTAAGCAGTTCCGATGCCAGCGACAGCGCCGCCATCACGGCAATACGATCCTGCCCACGCACGTTGCTGCCCGAGCGGATCTTCGACATTTCCGCATCGACACGTGCCACTGCTTCAAGCAGCGCGCCTTCGGTTTCCGGCGAACAGGCGAGACGATACGGCTGGCCGAGAATCGAGACTTCGATCTGCTTCGTGGTCATGCATTTTCTCCGTGGCGGGTGACTTCGCGGCCGGCTTCCTGGTCGTGCTCTTCATGCGCCTCATGCTGCGAGGTCGCAAGCAGGTCGAGCTGGTTGTCCGGCTCGGCGTGCGACCGCGCGCGCGGGAGTTTTTCGAGGATGGCGTTCAGGCGAACCTGCGCGTCGTCGATCTTCGACGAGAGCGTGTCACGCTCCGCTTGCAGCGCGTTGCGCTCTTCGCGTGTCTGCTCGAGTTCAACGCGTATGGCTGCGCATTCTGCGCGCGCCTGGGCGAGTTGATCTTCGAGTGCGCGGCGCGCCTCGTGATGACGCTGGCTGATTTCGATCAGCCGGCCAATGTTTTGTGAGAGTGTTTCGAGTTCGTTGAGCATGTGCTGCGTCCTCTAAAGACACGGCATTCTAGCGCGGAATGTCGCAGGTTCCGACAATTGTCTCGTTTCGAGACGTAACAACACGGCTTTTTGCGAGTTTTATGCCTGCAAAACGCTGAAATCGTGCAAATGGCGCGCACGCGA
Source organism: Paraburkholderia sp. GAS42 (assembly GCF_050436565.1). Taxonomy (NCBI): domain Bacteria; kingdom Pseudomonadati; phylum Pseudomonadota; class Betaproteobacteria; order Burkholderiales; family Burkholderiaceae; genus Paraburkholderia; species Paraburkholderia sp. GAS42. Next base: position 77,415 of record NZ_JBNDML010000014.1, read on the forward strand.
ATTGCAGTGAGCCGGGCTTTCTTGACGCTACAGCAGGTCGCTCCTACACTTGCGGCACTTTGGTGCCCGCGCGCGTTTTCATGTCGCGCAGTTAAACGGGAAACAGGGCGCGCGGCGATACGGCCGCGCTAACCTGTGCTGCCCCCGCAACGGTAAGCGACCGCGTTATTTCACGCAAGTCGATCCAGTACACGCCCTTAAAAAAGGCGCGCAATGCCACTGCGCATTCATGCGTGGGAAGGCGGATCGATGCGTCGCCAGCCCGGATACCGGCCAGAGGGAAGGACGTCGTTCGCACGCGGCAGGCAGCCTGCGCGTCGATGAACGGCCGTCCTGCTACGCAACGGCCTGCGGGGAAGCGGGCCGTGCACGCCAGCCACAGGAATTCATCCGATGTACACGCCCATCGCCCGCGCGGCGCTGCTCGCCTTGACCGGCCTGCCGCTTGCCGCACAGGCCCAGTCCGCGAAGACGGACGACGCACCGGCGTCCACCCAGAACGCGACGCCGTCCGCAGCGCCAGTGGTCACGCTGGCGCCAGTCGTGGTCACCGCGGCGCGCGGACCGCAGTCGCTCGCCGATGCCATTCCAGAGACCACGCGCTTCAACCCGCAGGACATCGCCGACAGCACCGCGCGCGATCTGCCCGGCCTGCTGCAACTCGCGCCCGGCGCACAGATTGTGCGCAATGGCGGCCCGGGTTCGTCGGCGAGTCTTTTTCTGCGAGGCGCTTCGGCGCAGCAGTCGCTCATTTTGATCGATGGCGTGCGCGTCGATTCGGTGAGCCTTGGCAACGCGCAGATCGAACAGCTTCCACTCGACCAGATCGATCACGTCGAGGTCGTCAACGGCAACGTGTCGGCGTTGTACGGATCGGGTGCGGTTGGCGGCGTCGTGCAGGTGTTCACGAAAGATGGCGGCAATCATCCGCCACGCTTCAATTTCTCCGTCGAATACGGCAGCTATCACACGCAGCGCCAGCAGGCCGGCGTGGACGGCGCGCTCGACAAGGACGGCAAGACGACCTTCAGCTTTTCGATCGCGCGCGCGAAGGACGACGGCTTCTCGTCGATCAATCCCGCGCTCGCGCCGGTCAACCCGAACGCGAACGGCTATCTGAACGAAAGCATCGCGGCATCCGTGCGGCACCGCTTCAACGAAAGCTGGGACGTGGGCGTGCGCTACTTCCAGTCGAACGGCAACGACAGCTTCGACAATCCGTTCAGCGCGCCCACCGATCTCAACAATCTGTACAGCAAGGTACAGCAGGCGTCGGTGTTCGCGAACGGTCGCGTGACCGACGGGTGGACGACGCACTTCATCGTCGCTGCGGGTAACGACCGCAGCACGACGGCCTTGAACGGCACCTACACCGACCACTTCAACACGGATAACCGTCAATACACGTGGCAGAACGATTTCACGTTCGCGCCGCAGCAGAAGTTTCAGCTCGGCTACGAGCATCTCGACCAGAGCCTTGATTCGAACGCCTACGCTGCGCCCGACCGTCACGTGAACTCGGGCTTCGCCGGTTATACGGGACGCTTTGGCGCCAGTCAGTTCCAGGCGAACGTGCGACGCGACCAGTACTCCGATTTCGGCGGCGCGAACAGTTACTATCTCGGCTACGGATACGATTTCACCGAACACTGGAAGGTGACTGCAAGCTGGTCCGATGCTTTTCGCGCGCCGACCTTCAACGATCTGTACTTCCCGTTCAGCGGCAATCCGTCGATCCAGCCGGAACGCAGTCATTCGGTCGAAGCGGCGTTGCAGTACGCGTCGAACGCGCTCGGCGTGATGAAGCTCACCGCATTCCAGACGCGCTATACGAATCTGATCGAGTATCAGCAGGTGAGTCCAGGTGAATTCGTTGCGCAGAACGTCGGGCAAGCGAAGGTGCAGGGCGTCGAGGGATCGTGGAGCGGGCATGTCGGCAAGACCGATGTGCGCGCAACCTTTACGGTCCAGAATCCCGTCGACGAAGACACGGACACCGATCTGAACCGGCGCGCGCGTCGCTTCGCCTCGTTCGCGGCGAATCGCGATATCGGCGGCTGGCGTGTGGGCGGCGAGTGGCTCGTGAGCGGCAAGCGAAACGATAGCGGCAATACACTTGCAGGCTACGGCGTCGTGAATCTGTCGGCGCGCTACACCATCACGAAGGCGTGGTACGTGGCCGCGCAGATCCAGAATCTTTTCGACAGGGACTATGAACTGGCGTACACGTACAACACCCCGCGACGCGGCGCGTATCTCACGCTCGGCTGGCAGCAGCAGTGACGCGCCTTGCGTTGCTGCCTCACAGGCTGAGTCGATATGTCGTCTGATTTCACCGCGATGAATCGCGCTGCGATGCGTTCCGTCACGGGTATGACCGCGAAGCGCGCCGTCTTGATCTGGTGCGGTCTCGGCATGCTGGCGCTTGTTGTGTTCATTGCGTCGCTCGCGCTTGGCAGTGTCGCAGTCGGGCCTCTGCGTGTGCTTGCTGCGTTGATGCCGTGGCATGTGAGTGAATTTTCGTCGTCGCTAACGTCATCGTCTTCGTCGTCGTCACCGGATCTCGCGATCGAGATCGTTCGCACGCTGCGCCTGCCGCGTGCGCTGGCTGGCTTTGCGTGCGGCGCGTTGCTCGCGATTGCCGGCGCGCTGCTGCAGGTGTTGCTGCGCAATCCGCTGGCAGAGCCGTATGTGCTTGGCGTATCGGGCGGTGCGGCGAGTTTTGCGCTCGTCGCGATGATTGCCGGATGCGCATGGTGGATCGTCGATGCCAGCGCGTTCACGGGTGCGTTCGTGTCGATCCTGCTGGTGCTCGGCCTCGCGCGTCGTGAATTGTGGCGCGGTGAGCCGCAGGATGCGTCGCCGCGTCTGTTGCTGACCGGCGCGGTGATCGCGGCGGGTTGGGGCGCTGTCATCACATTGCTGCTGAGCGTTGCGCCCGAAAGCCGTCTGCGCGGCATGTTGTTCTGGCTGACCGGCGATCTCAACGGCGGCGGCATGCCGTGGGTTGCGCTTGTTGCACTGCTCGTCGCGCTTGTGTCGATCGTGCCCGCCGCGCCGCAACTGAACGTGCTGCTGCGCGGCGATGCGGCGGCGCAGGCGCTTGGCGTGCCCGTCATACGCGTGCGGCTTCGTGTGTATCTCGTGGCGTCGCTCGCGGCTGCGGCTGCGGTAACGACGGGCGGCACGATTGGCTTCGTCGGACTCGTGGTACCGCACATGCTGCGACTGTGCTTCGGCAACGACCAGCGCATGTTGCTGCCCGCTGCCGCGCTCGCGGGTGGCTTTGCCGTCATGGGAGCCGACCTCGTCGCGCGAACGGTCATCGCACCCGCGCAGTTGCCGGTTGGCGTGATCACGGCGCTGGCGGGCGTGCCTGTGTTCCTCTGGATGCTATTGCGCAGGCGATGATGATGAACGCACGCGTTCCCGCTACTCCGGCACTTTCCGCGCAACGCGTCACGCTGCGCGCCGGCGCTCGCACATTGCTCGACGATTTCACACACACGTTCTATCCCGGCGAAGTGTGGTGCATCGCGGGTCCGAACGGCGCGGGAAAAACCACGCTGATTTCTGCGCTGGCGGGTCTGCTCGAACCGTCGAGCGGTCACGTCGAAGTCGACGGCATGCGCATCGACGCGTGGTCGCCGGTCGAGCTTGCGCAGCGTCGCGCGCTGATGCCTCAAGGCGAGCGTGACGCGTTCAGCGCGAGCGTCCTCGACATCGTGATGCTCAACCGTTTTCCGCATCTCGCAGGCTGGGGCTGGGAACGTGCGGAAGATCGAGCGGCTGCACACGCCGCGCTCGATACGCTCGGTCTCACCGCGCTGCAAACGCGCGACGTGCTGTCGCTCTCCGGTGGTGAGCGGCAACGTGTGGCGCTTGCCGCGGTGCTGTGCCAGGACGCGCCGCTGCTGCTTCTCGATGAACCGCTGTCGCATCTCGACCTGCATCATCAGATCGACTGTCTCGAAGCGCTGATGCGTTGGGCGCAGCAGTCGCAGCGTAGCGTGATCTTTTCGTGCCACGACCTCAATCTTGCGCGCCGCTTCGCGACACACGCGCTGTTACTCGATGGAAACGGCGCTGCGCACGCGGGCCCCGTACGCGACGTGCTCACGCCGGCGCTCGCGAGCCGCGCCTTCGGCTATCCGCTCATCCTGATCCGCGACGGCGAGCATGAAGCGCTGATCCCCGCGACCCAACGCAACAACTCTTATTCTTCAAGCAGACAACCATGACTTCATTCACGCCCGCGCTACCCGTTGTCGAACCTCTCGATCGGACGTTGCGCGCCGACCTGCAGCACATCATCAATACGAAAACGAAGCCGCCCGGCAGTCTTGGCCGGCTCGAAGACCTCGCGCTTCAGATGGGCATGATCCAGCGCACGACGCATCCGGTGATCGCGCGCCCGGCGATGATTGTTTTCGCCGCCGATCACGGCATCGCGCACGAAGGCGTGAGCCCGTATCCGCAGGCGGTCACCGCGCAGATGGTTGCGAACTTTCTGGCGGGCGGCGCGGCGATCAATGCGCTGAGCGGCGTCGCCGGGTTGACGCTCGAAATCGTGAATGCGGGTGTGGCGACGCCGTTGCCGCCGTCCGAAGCACTCGTCGACATTCCCGTGGCAAACGGTACGCGCAACTTCGCGCACGAACCCGCGATGACGCATGATGAAGCGCTCGCCGCATTACAGGCCGGCGCGGCGCGCGTGCGACATCATGCAGCGCTCGGCACCAATGTGATCGGGTTCGGTGAGATGGGAATTGCGAATACGTCGGCGGCGGCGTGCATCATGAGCCGGTTGTGCGGCGTGCCGATCGGCGAATGCGTCGGGCGTGGCACGGGGTTGGATGACGCGGGTCTCGCGAAAAAGCGCGACATCCTGGCCGCGGCGCTGGCCGCGCATCCGCAGGCCCGCACGGCGATCGATGTGCTTGCAACCTTCGGCGGTTTCGAAATCGCGATGATGACCGGCGCGTTCATGGCCGCGGCAGAAGCGCGCATGACGATTCTGGTCGATGGTTTCATCGCGACATCGGCTTTGCTGGTTGCAGAGGCGCTGGCACCCGATGTCGTCGACTATTGCGTGTTCGCGCATGCATCGAACGAAGCCGGGCATCGACGCATGCTCGAACATTTCGGCGCGCAGCCGCTCCTCGCGCTCGACCTGCGGCTCGGTGAAGGCACGGGCGCCGCGCTCGCGCTGCCATTGTTGCGAGCAGCGGTCGCGTTCGTCAACGAGATGGCGAGCTTCGAGTCCGCGGGTGTCGCGAACCGCGACGCCTGATGCTCCAGCCGGGCCCGCGCCATCATGAATCCGCTTGCTGAACTGCGTTACTTCTTCACCGCGCTCGGCTATTTCACGCGCGTGCCGGTGCCGCGCTGGGTCGGCTATGAGCCGCACTATCTGAACGCGGCGGCGCGATATTTTCCACTGGTGGGCACGCTTGTCGGCGGTCTGGGGGCGGTGGTCTATCTTGCGGCGCTGCGTGTGTTTCCACCGGGCGTAGCCGTGCTGCTTTCGATGGCCGCGACGCTGCTCGTCACCGGTGCACTCCATGAAGACGGTCTCGCCGACTGCCTCGATGCGTTCGGCGGCGGATACACGCGTGAGGACGTGCTGCGCATCATGCACGACTCGCGCATCGGCGCGTTCGGTGCAATCGCGCTGATCGTTGCGCTCGCACTCAAATGGCAGACGCTGGCCGCGTTGCCGCCATTGCGTGCCGCGTGGCTGATGATCGCGGCGCATGCGGCAAGCCGTGCGTGTGCGATCAGCTATCTTGCGACGCTCGACTACGTGCGCGCCGAAGGCAAGGCGAAGCCGGTCGCGCAGCGCATGAGCGTGTTTGCGTTGATGCTGGCCGGCGTGTTTGGTCTGGCGTGGCTCTTCTGGCCGGACTGGCACGCGGGTTGTGCGACGCTTGCTGTATTGCTCGTACTGCGGTTCGCGCTCGGGCGTTACTTCGTGCGACGCATCGGCGGTTATACGGGGGATTGTCTCGGCTTCGCGCAGCAGGTCTTCGAAATCGCGATCTATCTGACGGGGCTGGCATGGATCTCGTACTGATCCGCCATCCGACGGTCGCGATCGATGCAGGCGTCTGTTACGGGCGCAGCGACGTGACGCTTGTTGATGAGCCGCTCGTTAGCGTGGTGGCGCTTCAGCGGCGGGTTGTTCTTCCCGCACCGGACATTGTGTGGTCGAGTCCGCTCACGCGATGCGCTTCGATTGCAGAACCATGGGCCGCGCGTTCACGGTGTGAGCTTCATATCGATACGCGCTTGCAGGAGATGGACTTCGGCACGTGGGAACAGCGGCGGTGGGACGCCATCGATCGCACATTGCTCGACGACTGGGCGGCCGATTTGCATCATGCACGTGCGCATGGCGGCGAAAGTGTCGCGCAGTTCAGCGCGCGGGTGCAGGGGTGGTTCGATCAATGGCAAGCCGGAGGCAGTCACACGTGCGCGCATGTCGTCACGCATGCGGGTGTGATTCGCGTGCTGGCGTCGCTTTCGCTTGGCGTATCGCTGGAGCAGGCGCTCTCGTGGTCGATCGATTTTGCAGGTGTGGTGTGGCTGAGGCGTCGCGATGCGACCCAGTCGTGGACGCTCGTGCGCTGGAACGCGTGAGCGACTCGCACCCAGGCCACGCGCAAGCGGCGCGAGCGCAACGCATAAGCCGCATGTGAGCCGCACATAAGCCGCGCGTGAGCAACTCACACGCACGAGCCACCGTTAGCGCGCAGCGCCCGTTCTTCGCGAGCGGGCCATCTCCAGATCCTGACAGAGCAGCGTAGCGCCTTGCGCGATGCGAGGTGCGGGACGGTTGATCAGATCGCCATCGATGGTGAACAGGTTGTCGTGCGCGACTGCATCGAGCGCGGGCCACGCGCGCCATTTATCGATCTGCGGCAAGGTCCGGTCGGGCGTCGTCGCGCCGGGCGATGCGGTCACGATCGCTTCCGGATTCGCGGCCAGCACCGCTTCGGTGGAGACCGCCGGCACGAGCGGCTCGAGCTTCGCAAACACATTGCGTCCGCCGCAGAGCGCGATCACTTCGCTGATCAGGTGTGTGCCGTTGAGCGTCATCAACGGCTCATCCCAGACCTGATAAAACACGCTGACGGGCGGCTTTGCCGCATAGCGCGCCCGCAGTTGCGCGATGTTGTTGCGATACGCGTTCGCGGCAGCGTCAGCGGTCGACGATGTGCCGAGCAGCACGCCAAACTTCGTCAACGTGACGGCGATGTCGTCGAGATGATGCGGTTCGCTGAAGAACAGTGGAATGTGCAGGTCACGCAGACGATCGAGTTGCCGCTGTGCATTGCCATGACGCCACACGACGATCAGATCCGGTTTCAGCGCGACGATGCGTTCGAGATCAAGCGCCTTGTTGTCGCCGACGCGCGGGATCTGTTTCGCCTCGGGTGGATAGTCGCTATACGTCACGGCACCGACCAGTTTCGAGCCGCCGCCCGCTGCATAAATCAGTTCGGTGACGTGCGGCGCGAGGCTGATCACGCGTTGAGCTGGAGCGGAAAGGGTGACGGTGGCGCCCGAGTCGTCGGTGACGCTGATCGCGAGCGCGTTTGCTGACGCCATGCCGGCCGTTAAAGCGGTAAGGGCAAAAAGGGCGAAGCGCTTCTTCATCGATTGGGCACGGAAGAGGGGGACGCATTTTCGATCTCACGCACGCTGTCTTTCAAGGCCTGTTCGAGACGCAACCATTGCGCATCCGATGCGGGCAGACCGAAACGCACGCTTGCGGGCGTCGGGAAAAAGCGCGTCCAGATACCGTGTTGCGCGAGCGCGTGATGAAGCGCCTCTGCGCGTGCATCCGGTGTCCATGCGAAGAGTGGCGTGCGATGCAGCGGCAACCGATGCACGTCGAGCAGCGCGGCCAGTCGTGCGCTGTCTGTATCGAGTTGCGCTTTCATCGCGCGCTGCCATTTTTCATCGCTGAATGCAGCGGTAACAGCGTGACGCGCGGGACCGCTCACGGTCCACGCGCCGAGCGCTTCACGCAGTGGGGCGAGCAACGCGGGCGCGGCAAGCACGAAGCCCGCGCGCACGCCGGCGAGTCCGAAGAACTTGCCCGGTGAACGAAACACGACAAGCCCGGCAAGATCCGTCGACCCCGCGAGCGATCCGGATGGCATCGTATCGGCGAACGCTTCGTCGACAATCAGCGTGCCGCCGCGCGCCGACAACTGCGCGTGCCATCGAAGCAACGTCGCAGCGCTAACGTGTTGCGCCGTCGGATTGTTCGGATTGACCACAACCGCGTGCGTCATCTCGTCGGGCAACGATGCGCGGGCAACGTCGAGCGTCATCACCCGATGACCGGCGCGCACGAACGCCGGTGCATATTCACCATACGTCAACGGCGCGACGCCGACCGTGCCGTGCGGCAACAGCTTTGGCAGTGTGCGGATCGCCGCCTGACTGCCCGCGACTGGAAGCACGTGCGAGGCGTCTGGCGCGCCGTAGTAGCGCGCGGCGCAGGCGGCATAACCATCGCCTTCGTCGGGCAGGCGACGCCACGCGTCAGCGGGAACCGGCGGCACCGGATAGCCGTGCGGATTGATGCCGGTCGACAGATCGAGCCAGTTGTCGTACGGGATGCCGTAGCGGCGCGCCGCTTCGTACAGATTGCCGCCGTGAGCGATTGCGTCAGACATTGAACGGTACGCTCAGCAGGGCCAGTACGATCAGCACGGCGAGCCACAGGAACACGCTCCGCTCGACGAGCGTTAGCGCCGCCATCACGTGCTGCGCGGTCGCAGCGCGGCCCATGCCGAGCGTCGGACGTTGCTCGATGGCGCCGTGATACACGGCCGGCCCACCGATCTGCACATTCAGGCTGCCCGCGCCGGATGCCATCACCGGCCCCGCATTCGGACTATCCCAGCGATGCGCCTGCTCGCGCCAGCAGCGCAGCGCGTTGCGCGTATCGCCGAGCAGCGCGTAACTCGCGGCCGTGAGACGCGCGGGGATCCAGTTGAGCACGTCGTCGAAACGCGCGGCCGCCCAGCCGAAGCGCAGATAGCGCGGCGTGCGATAGCCCCACATCGCGTCGAGCGTGTTGGCGAGGCGGAACGCGAGCGCGCCTGGCCCACCGAAAATCGCGAACCAGAAGAGCGCGCCGAAGATCGCGTCGTTGCCGTTTTCGAGCGCGGATTCGACCGCGGCTCGCGAGAGCGCGGCCTCGTCGGCGTGCGCTGTTTCGCGCGATACGATGCGCGACGTCAACACCCGCGCCTCTGCGAGATCGCGTTTGACGAGCGCGCGTGCGATCGGCTCGATGTGATCGTGCAGACTGCGCGCGCCGAGCGCGAACCACAGCAGCGCGACATGCAACGCACAGGCGTACATGAACGGCAGCACGGCGACGAGCCATGCGGCGATCGCGACTGGCGGCACGACGGCGAGGAGCCACGCGACGATGCCCATCAGCCGCGCCCGCACGCCGGTGTTCAGACGCGTTTCGATGGCCGCGGCGAGCTTGCCAAACCCGATCAGCGGATGCGCAGTGCGTGGTTCGCCAAACCAGCGGTCGACGGCCACCGAGGCGGTCGCAAGCGTCGCGATGAGCGGCATCGTCAGGATCATGTGTGTCCAGGTGTCTTGAGTACGAGCGGCAGGCCCGCGACCATCATCGTGACCTGCGTGCTCAACGCGGCGATGCGCTGGTTCAGGCGCCCGAGTTCGTCGACATAAAGACGTGTCGCCGCGCCAAGCGGCACGACGCCGAGCCCGATCTCATTGCTGACGACGATGATCCTGCCGCGCGCCGACACGAGTGCGGCTTCGAACGCGAGCAGTTGTGCGTGGGCGTCGCTGATGAGCGGCGTGTCGTCGGGCGGACAGAGGAGGTTGGCGAGCCAGAGCGTCAGACAGTCGATCAGGATGCAGTGGTCCGGTGCATCGATCGATGTCACGGCGCCGGCGAGATCGACCGGCGCTTCGCGCAGCTGCCAGTGCGGCGGACGGCGCTCGCGATGATGCGCGACGCGTGCGGCGAATTCGGCGTCCGCGACGCGCGCGGTGGCGATATAGGTGACCGGAAACCCGCTTTCGCTGGCGAGCTGTTCGGCATGCAGGCTCTTGCCCGAGCGGGCGCCGCCGAGCACGAAGGTGAGATCACGTGGAATCATCGCGTGATTGTACCGGCGTGTTCCCGCGCGGGCGATAATGCGGGCTCCGCTTCCGCCGCTCTGCGATTCTTTCGTGACGACTTCTTCATTGCCTCCGCTCTCTTCGCTATCTTCGTCGGGCCACGATGCGCACGTGGACGTTCACGTCCCGCGCGGCACACTGATGATTCAGGGCACGACGTCCGATGCGGGCAAGAGCACGCTCGTCGCCGGGCTGTGCCGGCTGGCGCGTCGCGCGGGCGTGCGGGTCGCGCCGTTCAAGCCGCAGAACATGGCGCTCAACAGCGCCGTGACGGTTGACGGCGGGGAGATCGGACGCGCGCAGGCGCTGCAGGCGGTGGCGGCCGGCATCGACGCGCACACTGACCTGAACCCGGTGCTCCTCAAGCCGACGAGCGACCGCGGCGCGCAGGTGATCATCCACGGCAAGGCGCGGATGAATCTCGACGCGCGGGCGTATCACGACTACAAACCCGTCGCGTTCGAGGCGGTGCTGGAGTCGTATGCCCGCCTGCAGGCTGCGTACGACACGATCTTCGTCGAAGGCGCGGGGAGTCCCGCCGAGGTCAACCTGCGCGATCGCGACATCGCGAACATGGGCTTTGCCGAAGCAGTGGATTGCCCCGTCGTGCTCGTCGCGGATATCGATCGGGGTGGTGTCTTCGCGCATCTGACGGGGACGCTTGCGTGTCTGTCGGCGAGTGAGCAGGCGCGGGTGCGCGGCTTCATCATCAACCGGTTTCGGGGCGACATCGGCCTGCTGAAACCCGGGCTCGACTGGCTCGAAGCAAAGACCGGCAAGCCGGTGCTCGGCGTGGTGCCGTACCTGCACGGTCTCACCCTCGACGCCGAGGACATGCTGCCGCGCGATCCGCATTCAGCGCATGCGGGCGATGGCGCAGGAGCCTTGCGTGTCGTGGTGCCGGCGTTGCCGCATATCAGCAATCACACGGATTTCGATGCGCTGCGTGCGCACCCGCAGGTCGATTTCAGTTATGTGCGCGCGGGCACTGCGCCGCCGCCGGCTGATCTGGTGATTTTGCCCGGCTCGAAGAACGTGCAGGCCGATCTTGCGTGGCTTCGGGCGCAGGGGTGGGAGGAGGCGCTGCGTCGCCACTTGCGCTACGGCGGACGTGTGGTCGGCATTTGCGGCGGCATGCAGATGCTGGGGCGCGAAGTGGCGGACCCGCATGGCGTGGAGGGCGCGCCGGGGAGCGTCGCCGGCCTTGGCTGGCTCGATTTTTCGACGACGCTGACGCAGGCGAAGACGCTCAAGAACGTGACGGGTCGACTTGCTCTGGACGGATCCGCTCCGGTGGCCGGATATGAAATTCACATGGGCGAGACAGAGGGGCCGGCGCTCGAGCGACCAGCGCTGATGCTATCGGCTGACGGGGCGGGTGACGATCGCACCGACGGCGCAATTTCCGGCGATGGGCAGATTCTGGCCACCTACATGCACGGACTGTTCGATACGCCGGAGGCTTGCAGCGCAATGCTCGCGTGGGCGGGGCTGGCTGACGCGCAGGATGTGGACTATCCCGCGCTGCGAGAGGCTTCGCTCGATCGTCTCGCGGACACGCTGGCGGCGCATCTCGATCTGCCGAAGCTGTTTGGTGCGATCGGTTGAGCCGCTGATTAACGCCTATGAGGAAATAATCTAAGCGTTATCTGCGGTTTTTCCTCTTTACTGGTTCGAATACAGTCTGGTCCATTGATGGCGCGCATGGCGCTGTCTTTTCAAAATCCTTTGAGGAGCCGGACATGAATTCGACCCGTCACGCAGATGCAGCCGCCACGATCCTGCGGCTCACGCTGGGCGTGCTTTATCTCGCGCACAGTCTGCAGAAGATTTTCGTATTTACGTTGCCGGGGGCGGCCGGGTTTTTTGTTTCTATCGGCTTGCCTGGCTGGCTTGCGTATGTGACCACGTTTGTTGAGCTTGCCGGTGGCGTGGCGCTTTTGCTGGGGTTCCAGGTTCGCTGGGTTGCGGCTGTGTTGTTGCCGTTCATGCTCGGCGCGATGTCGGTCCATCTGCACAATGGATGGAGTTTCACTTCGCCTAACGGCGGATGGGAGTATCCGGCGTTCTGGGCTGTCGCGCTGGTTGTGCAAGGGCTGCTTGGCGGCGGGCTCTATTCGGTGGGCGCCGCGCGCGCGCCGCGGCAGGTCGTCGGGGCTTGATTCTTCTGGTTTTTCTATCTTTCGAACCGGGTTTCCGGCCTTTGCCTCGTCAGGTATTGGTCGATGTGTGTCGCCCCTCCCGGGGGCGGCACACGTCGGTTTCCCGGTCGTTGCCGGGATGAGGGCGAGCGCACCTGGCGCGTCACACCCACATCAGGCGGCCCACGGGTCATTCGCCGGCCGGCCGCCTTCCCGGGATGTTCAGGCCTTGCCGTTGGTCCATTCGATGATGGGCTGCCACTGTTCGAGGTCTTTCTCGACGCGGCTTCTGGCAACGTCCCACAGCGTCAGCCCGTGCGCCGCCAGCTGGACGTAGTTCTGCGTGTCGCGCAGATAGCCCAGCACCGGCAGCTTGAGGCCTTCGACGAAGCGATGTAGCTGATCGGCCGAGCGCGTACGCGCGTCGACCCGCATACCGACCACGCCGACTTCGATGTTGCCTTTCCTGATCGCCTTCTCTTTGGCGAGCCGTTCGAGGAATTCCTGGGTCGCGAGGATATCGAAAATGGACGGCTGGAGCGGCACGATGATCTTGTCCGCCAGGTCCAGCGCGACGCTCATGCGATTGCCGTGCAGGCCGGCGGGGGTATCGATGATCGCATGTTCGAGGCCCTTGGGCGGTTTGGCCGGGGCGTCGTGATCGATTTCCCACCTTTCGATGGCGGGCAGCGTGTCAGCCCGCAAGTCGAGCCACGCGTGCGCGGAATGCTGTTTGTCCAGGTCCGCGAGCGCAACCCACTCGCCGGATGCCGCAAAAAAACCGGCCAGATTGGTAGAGAGCGTGCTTTTGCCTACGCCGCCCTTCGGGTTAGCCACTACGATTACCGTCATGAATTCTCCCGGGAAGAAGACTGGCCACGCCAGCCGGTTTGCCGTGCCTGTGTGCTTTCCTGGTGTTTCCTTTTGCTTCGCAGTCAATCCAGTGCAGGCGTTGATAATATCGGCAAATCCGCTTGCGCCGAAGTCTTTGCGCCGGCGGCCCGGTTTTTTAACTTTTCCCGCTGAGGTTCGAACGCTATGAGCACGCTTCGCCAGGAATATACGATTGAACGCCTGCGCGACCGCCAGCGCGGAACGCTGCCTGATCTGCTCGGGTTTCGTGTCGCGTCGCTGGAGCAGGGTTCGCTGGTCGGCGAACTGACCGTTCGCGCGGATCTGCTTGCGCCGAACGGGTTTTTACATGCGGCGTCCGTTATCGGACTGGCCGATACAGCTTGCGGATATGCGTGTCTTGCTCATTTGCCCGAGAAGGCTGTGAATTTCACGACGATCGAGTTGAAGAGCAATTTCCTAGGGACTGCGGTTGAAGGCGTGGTGAGGGCCGAGGCGACAGGCGTCCATCTTGGGCGGAGTACCCAGATCTGGGACGCCAAAGTGTTTGCGCCCAATGGACGGGTGATCGCACTATTTCGGTGTACGCAGATGGTCTTGTATTGAAAAAAAGCGCAGCGTGAATTCGCTGCGCTTTTTTGCATCTTGCGGCGGAGTGCAGCCTCACCGGAGGCCACCGGAAGCCGGCAAGCACGTACGAAACGTGCCTTTCAGGTCCAGCTCTGCGTCGGCACGTGATCCCGGCTGCCCTTGATCCGGTTGTTTTCGTCGACGAACACCAGATCCGGCTTCCAGCCTGCCTTCAACTCGGCTTCATCGACCGTCGCGAACGCCGCGATGATGACGAGATCGCCTAGCTGCGCGCGTCGGGCCGCCGATCCGTTCAGCGAAATCATCCCACTGCCGCGCTCGCCCTTGATCGCGTACGTCGAGAAACGCTCGCCATTGTTGATGTTCCAGATGTCGATCCGTTCGTTTTCGACGATGTTCGCCGCTTCGAGCAGGTTTTCGTCGATCGCGCACGAACCCTCATAGTGCAGCTCGCAGTGCGTGACCGCCGCGCGATGGATCTTCGATTTCAGCATGTGGCGTTGCATGACCGTTTCCTTCCTTATGTACCCTGGACCTGGATGCGCGATGGATGCCGGCAGGCGGCAGCGTCAGATTTCGAGGTTATCGATCAGGCGCGTCGCGCCCAGTTTCGCGGCGGCGAGGACGACGAGCGGTTCGTCGATATCCTGCGCGGCCGGCGGCAGCAGGTCCACGCGTTTGCGCACGGCGATGTAGTCCGGCTGCCAGCCGCGCGCGGTCAGCGACGCCATCGCGGCCGCTTCGACCTTCGCGAAATCGCGGTTGCCGGCCAGCACTTCGTCGCGCACGCGGTTGAGCGTCGCGGCGAGCACCGGCGCCTCGGCGCGCTCGGCGACCTGCAGGTAGCGGTTGCGCGAACTGAGCGCGAGGCCGTCGGTGTCGCGCACCGTCTCGGCGGCGATGATGTCGGTCGGCAGCGCGAACTGGTTGCACATCTGCCGGACGATCATCAACTGCTGGTAATCCTTCTTGCCGAACACCGCGACGCGCGGCTGCACGCACGACATCAGCTTCATCACGACCGTACACACGCCCTGAAAGAAGCCCGGCCGGAATTCGCCTTCGAGGATGTCGCCCAGATCGTGCGGCGGATGCACGCGATACTCCTGCGGCTGCGGATACAGATCCTTCTCCGTCGGCGCGAACAGCACGTAGACGTTTTCCTTCTGCAGTTTCTCGATGTCCGCTTCGAGCGTGCGCGGATATTTGTCGAAATCCTCGTTCGGGCCGAATTGCAGCCGGTTGACGAAGATGCTCGCGACAACCGGATCGCCGTGCTGGCGCGCGAGGCGCATCAGCGACAGGTGGCCTTCATGCAGGTTGCCCATCGTCGGAACGAAGGCAGTGCGGTTCTGGCCGCGCAACTGGTCGCGCAATTCGTGGATCGAGCTGATGACTTTCATGATCGGTCGCGGGTTCCTTGCGGATTCCTTAAGCGGGAGAGGGCGCGCTGTCGGCGAACGGCCGGCTGTCTCGCGCCTGGCGCTCCCCGGCCGTGAAGACGGACTTGGAGCGCGGGATTGTAGTGGATTTGTGACGCTGCCGCACCGAAACGAGGCATATCACGGAATCCCCGGCGCGTACTGACGCAGCCAGCCGCTGCTGCGGGCCGTTCATACGTGGAGACTCATGCAGGCAGGTAGGCCAGACGGACGTAAATGGGCGCAAACGGCTCGGCCTGGGTAATCTCGATCAGCGATTCACGCGACAGTTCGAGCATCGCGATGAAGTTCACCACCACGACCGGCACGCCGCGCGTGGTATCGAACAGATCGGAAAACTCCATGAATCGCGCATTCTGCAGGCGCCGCAGGATCACGCTCATATGCTCGCGCACGGACAGCTCTTCACGCGAAATACGGTGATGCTGCACAAGCTTCGCCCGTTTGATCACGTCAGCCCACGCGGCGCGCAGGTCGTCGGAATTCACGTCGGGGAAGCGCGGCGTGATGCTCTGCTCGATGTACACCTCGGCGCGCAGAAAATCGCGCCCGAGCTGCGGCAACTGGTCGAGACGCTGTGCGGCGAGCTTCATCTGCTCATATTCGAGCAGACGGCGTACGAGTTCGGCACGCGGATCTTCGGCTTCCTCGCCCGTGTCGGCCTTTTTCACCGGCAGCAGCATGCGCGACTTGATCTCGATCAGCATCGCGGCCATCAGCAGATACTCGGCGGCGAGTTCGAGATTGGTCTTGCGCAACTGGTCGACGTAGCCGAGATACTGGGTCGTCACGTCCGCCATCGGAATGTCGAGGACGTTGAAGTTCTGCTTGCGGATCAGGTACAGCAACAGATCCAGCGGCCCTTCGAACGTTTCAAGAAAGACTTCGAGTGCGTCCGGCGGGATGTACAGGTCCGTCGGCAGCTTGAAGAGCGGCTCGCCGTACAGGCGCGCGAAAGCGATGCCGTCGACGACATCGGGCGTCGAATCAGTCGCGGGCGCGGCGAGCGCTGCGTCGGGCCGGCCCGATGCGGCGCGGGCCTCGTCGGCAGTGGTCACGCTCAGAAGTTCTGGTAATAGACGTAAGGCGTCTGCTCAACGCGCGACGACTGCTGCTTGGCGCGCTCGTCCAGATCAATCGGCTGCTTGTCCCACAGCAGTGAACGGCCGCGGCGCTGTTCTGCCTCCAGAGTGGGCTTTTGCTGCTTCAGCTGATTCAGGAACTGCGTGATATCCGATTGATACATGGCTCGACGTCCGTGAGAGAAGAATGCGGCCGCCGCGCGGGCGGCGGCCGATGTCGAACGCAATTTTACCGCAAGCGCCTCGCCCGGTCGAAAAGTCGCGGAACATTCCCGTCGGCACAGCGTCGAAGCGCGGGCGCCGCATGCCGCCCGCGTGCCGCCCGCATGCCGCCCGCGTGCCACCCGATAGAGCCTGCGCGCGCGGCCTGGCGGCCCATGGGCCGGCTCTGGCGCGCCTGGCCGAACGTTTATTGAGATCGCTGGACCGTGCCGATGTGGTCAAATAGCGAGCTTCAGCCCGCTACCGCGGCGCCGGGCGGAAACAACCAATAATGGCCGGAGGTCCCGTTTGGCGGGGTGTGTGATCGAACCGTCGCGTGTGTCGCGTGCAGCAGCCGGTGCGGGGCGTCTCTACGCCGCGCGCCTGTCGGCGCGCATGCTGCGCGCAGGGCTCGTATTCGGCTTCCTCGTGTTCGTATGGGCATTGACGGCCGGCAAGGCGGACGCGCGTACCGCGCCGGCCTACAAGATCGACATCGAAACCTCGCCGCGCGCGCTGCGCAAGCTGCTGGAAGAGCACCTCGACATCGCGCGCTTTGCGAAGCGACAGGACATCAGCGACGACCAGTTCGAATTCCTCGTCACCGCCACGCCGCAGCAGGTGCGCGACCTCACGGCGACGCAGGGCTACTTCTCTCCGGTTGTCCGAACCGACGTCCGCACGGTCGAGGGCAAGCGCGAGGTCACGGTCAGCGTCGATCCCGGTCCGATGACCACGATCGCGTCGATTTCGCTGTCCTTCCGCGGGCCGGTGCTGACGGAAGACCCGGCGCAGGAGAACGCCACGCGCTTCGCGTTCTCGCTGCACGAAGGCGACCCGTTTACGCAAGGCGACTGGGACGCCGCGAAGAATGCGTCACTGAAAGCGCTCCAGGCGCGCCGTTATCTGGGCGCGAAAATCGACCACTCCGAAGCCCGCGTCGATCCGCGCACGCGCGAGGCGACACTGAGCGTCACGTTCGACAGCGGCCCGACGTTCACGATGGGCAAGCTCGATGTGTCGGGCACGCGTCGCTATCCGGAGCAGATCGTCGACAACGTGAACCCGATCGGTGTCGGCAATATCTACGACGAGAAGCGCGTCGTCGAGCTTCAGCGTCAACTGCAGAACACGCCGTATTACGCGAGCGTCGCGATCGATACCGACAGCGATCCAGCGAAGCCGCTCGAAACGCCCGTCCACGTGAAGGTTAGCGAATATCCTTACAACAGCATCCGCGGCGGCGTCGGTTATTCGACCGACAACGGTCCGCGAGTTCAGGGTTCCTATTCGTATCTCGACACGTTCGGCCGCGCGTATCCGTTTTCCGTCGACGGGCGGATCGACCAGATCCAGCAATACGGACAGATCCAGCTGTCGATGCCGCCGGGCAAACGTGGCTGGGTGAACAGCGTGCTCGCGTCCTATACGAGCACCAACGTGTCCGATACGCACATCTATAGCGCACGCGCCGGTGTGCAGCGCACGCGGACCTCCCAGTTCATCGATTACGCGTACTCGGTTCTCTACTACCAGGACCGGTTGTACCAGAACGTCGGGCCGCCTACGACGAGTCACGCGCTCGTTCCCGCCTGGTCGTGGACCCGCCGCAATACCGACGACCCGCTGTTCCCGCGCTCCGGCAATCTGGTTCACGTCGAGGCTGGCTTTGCGGTCAAGAACGTGCTGACCGACCAGAGCTTCGTGCGCGGCTATGCGCGCGGCCAGCAGTATCTGCCGATCGGCAAGCGCGACCTCATCCTGTTTCGCGCGGAACTGGGCGGCGTGTTTACGAGCGGTCCTTCGAGCGGCATTCCGGCGTCGCTGCTGTTCCGCGCGGGCGGCTCGAATTCGGTGCGCGGCTACAGCTTCCAGAGCATCGGTAATAACGTCGGCGGCTCGACGCTGCCGACCAAGTACCTTGCCACCGCGACGAGCGAATACCAGCACTGGTTCAATCGCGACTGGGGCGCGGCGGCGTTCTTCGATATCGGCACGGCCACCGACACCTGGGGCGAAAAGGTCTTTTATCCGGGTGTCGGCCTGGGCGCGCGCTGGCGCAGCCCGGTTGGCCCGGTCAACGTCGACCTCGCGTACGGCATTCGCAATCACAGCGTGCGTCCGTATCTGACGCTCGGCATCGCTTTCTGATTCTATTCATGACGACGGATACGCCCGCCAACCCGCCACCCGACCAGCCCGGCGACGCCACGCCGCCGCCTGGGCGCCCGCGCCGGCGCCGGCTGTGGACGGCGCTGGTGTGGGCGGCGACGGTGCCGGTGGTGCTCGTCGCGCTGGTGGCGGGCCTGCTGTACGGCACGCTGACGACCGAGCGCGGCACGGCTTACGCCTGGCGCGCGGCGGTCAGAATCCTGGACGGCCGGCTGACCGGCACGCTCGAAGGCGGCACGATCGCGACCGGGCTGCGGCTGCATCAGGTGGAATGGCGCAGCCTCGACGGCAGTGGTACCGATATCAGGATTGACCGCATTGCGGGTCGCTGGGCGCTGACCGACAAGCCGTGGCGATTCGCGATCGACTCTCTGCACGTGGGCACGATCGACGCGCGCGTCGCGCCTTCCACGTCCAGTGCGGGCCCGCTGCAACTGCCGCAGGATCTGCGGTTGCCGTTGCAGCTCGAGGTGCGCGATCTGCGGGTGGACAAACTGCTGCTGCGTCAGGGCGGATCGACGATGGAATTCTCGCGCTTCGTCTTTCACGGGCGCAGCGATGGCCGTCACCATGAAGCCGCGATCGACCGCCTCGATACGCCGTTCGGCGCCGTGACGGCATCGGCGAAGCTCGATGGCGTCAAGCCGTTTGCACTGACCGGCGACGCCGGCTATTCGGGCAAGGTCAACAACGAAGCCGTGCAGGTCGGCGGGCATTTGACGGGCTCGCTGGAGACGCTTGTCGCTGAACTTGACGCGAGCGGCATGAAGCTCACGGGTCACGCGCGCGTCGAGGCGACGCCATTTGCCGCCGTGCCCATCCAGCGCGCGACGCTCACCTTCGATCACGTGAATCCGCAGGCTTTCGCGCCAGGCGCGCCGTTCGCGGATCTGGCCGTGCGGGCTGAGTTGCAGCCGGTGGAGGCGGGTGAGGGCGGTGCCGTGTTGCTGGCGCCCGAGGTGGCTTCTGCCTCGGCTTCGGCTGCTTCGTCGACTGTCGTGGCCAGCGGTACGAAAGGAGCGAAAGCAGCAAGTGCTTCGCGTGCGGCTTCACGTGCGGCTGTCGCGACGCGTGCGCCCAGTAGCGCACGTGTCCCGGGCGCGGCGAAAGCGGCAAGCGCAGCCGTCGCGGGTAGTGCTGCAGGCGTTGCAGATGCCGCGAGCCGCACCGCTGTCCCGACGGCCGCCGGCAGCGCAGCGCCGGCCGGTAAAAAGCCCGGCTTCGCTGTCGTGGGCTCGGTATCGATTGTCAACGCGAAGCCCGGCGGCATCGACCAGAAACTGCTGCCCCTCATCGACGCCCGTGCCGACGTGCGGCTTGACGCACAGGCGCAGCGCATCTCGAACCTGAACGTGCGGCTCGTCAAGACGGCGACGATTACCGGTGGCGGCGCATTGAGCGGCAAGCGTGGCCAGTTTGATCTGCGTGTCGCGGGTCTCGATCTGAACGCGATCGAGGCGAGCGTCATGCCGACGCAGTTCTCGGGACCCGTCAGCATCCGTCTGAACGACGATATTCAGACCATCACGCTGGACCTCAACGATCCGAAGGCCGCGCTGCGCGCGCAGGGCAAGGTGACGTTCGATCCGGCGCGCCTGAGCTTCAGCGACGTCAGGCTGACTGCGGCCAGGGGTCGTATCGATCTGGCCGGGGCCATCAAGCACGATGCGAATTCCACCTACAACCTGAAGGCGACGCTGACCGATTTCGATCCGTTGCTGCTGACTTCGCAGATGCCGTCGCGCGCGCCTGCGCCGGCTGCGAAGGGTGGGACGGGCGCAAAGGGTGCGAATGCCGCGAACGTCGCGAACGCTACAAACCCCGAGCCCCACAAGCCCGCCACGAAGCACCCGGCTCCGGCGAAGCGCAGGATCGAAGCACGCGTTAATGGTTCGATCATGGCGGCTGGTGTGCTCGGTCCGACGTTCACGACGAAGGCCGATTTCCGCCTCGGTCCGAGCGTCTACGACGACCTGCCGCTGACGGGCGGCGGCACGATCCAGCTCGCCGGTTCGCGGATTCTGCCGAGCAAGGCAAACCTCTCGGTGGCGGGCAACGACGTCGATCTGCAGGGCAGCTTCGGCGGGCGCGGCGACCGTCTGCGGTTCAAGGTCGACGCGCCCCAGCTGGGGCGTCTCGGTTTTGGCATCGCGGGCGCTGTCGCGGCGGATGGCGACATGACCGGTTCGTTCGCGCATCCGGACGTCGTGCTGAACTACAAGGCCGACGGTGTCGCGTTCGGCGCGAACCGGCTTGGCCACGCGGAAGGGCACGCCGAACTGCGCGACGGGGCGAACGGCGCGCTCGTCTTCACGACGGACGCGCGTAACCTGACCACCGAGGGCGTCGACCTGGCGACGCTCAGCGCGCATCTGCGTGGCACCCGCGCGAACCACACGCTCGATGCCGAAGCGATCGGCAAGATTCGCGAGCGGTCGCTGGACATGACGCTGGCTGCCAGCGGCCACCTCACCGACGCCCGCGACGGTACGCACTGGGACGGTACGGTGACGCGTCTGCAGAATCGCGGCACGCCGTCCCTCAACCTCGAGTCGCCGCTGACGGTGAGCGTCGCCCCGAGCCGCGTGACGCTCGGTTCGACGCGCCTGACGCTCGAAACCGCGGTGCTCGATCTGAAATCGTTCGTCTTCGACCACGGCCGCATGCGCTCGGCGGGCTCGATTGCCGACATATCGGTGCCGCGTTTGCAGGCGTTGCGACAGGAAATCACCGGCACCCCGCCGGTCGTGAAAACCGACCTCGTCTTCGATGGCGACTGGGACTTCTCGCTCGGCGAAACCGCGACCGGTCACATCCAGCTAAAGCGCCGTACCGGCGACATCACCGTCGAAGTCGGGCGTGGTCTCGCTTCGCTGGGGATCACCGATATCGCGGCGCGCGCCGAGTTCAGCGGCGGCAACCGGCTGAGCGCGACGGTGCATGCGCAGGCGAACCGCATCGGCGTCATCGACGCCGATGCGCATACAGCGCTCGTCATGCAGGACGGCATGCTGGCGCTGGGCGAAGAGGCGCCGCTGACAGGCAGCGTGATCGCCAACGTCCCGTCGCTGAAGACAACGGGCGGTCTGTTTGGACCGAGCTATCTGCTCGACGGTCACCTCGCGCTGAAGCTGGCGCTTGCCGGCACCGTTGCAAAGCCGAACCTGTCCGGCTCGCTGATCGGCGACGGGCTCTCGGCCACACTCGTCGACCAGGGTGTGCAACTGAAGGACGGCGTCATTCACATTGCGCTGTCGGAAAACCTCGTCGATTTCCAGCAGGTCGAGTTTCACGGCGCGAGCGGCACGCTGCGCGCGACGGGTCAGGTGAGGGTTGGCGGTCCGGATCCGGACGTCAAGGCGAGCATCGTCGCAGACAAGCTCGAACTGTTCGCGTCGCCGGATCGCCAGCTGTCGCTGTCGGGCAGCGCGAGTGTCGCGAGCGCCGGCCCGCTCGGCGGCCTCGCGATCAACGGCAAGTTCAACGTCGATCACGCGCTCTTCGACATGCCGGAGCAATCCGCGCCCAAGCTCGGCGACGATGTCGTGATCGTGCGTCCCGACGGCACCGTGCAGGGCGAGAAGAAGCCCACGGTGGCGGGCAGCGAGAAGTCCATCGGGCCGTTCGCGCCGCGCGCCAACATCGACATTAATCTCGGCAATGACTTCCGTTTCCGCGGACAGGGCGCCGACCTCGGCCTGCGCGGCACGATTACCGCGATGAGCGCGCCGAACCTGCCGCTGCGCGCGGTGGGCAATGTGCGCGTCACCGAAGGTTCGACCTACACCGCGTTCGGGCGCAAGCTCGGCATCGAAAACGGCTTCTTCACGTTCAACGGGCCGGTGGCGAATCCGGGTATCAACATTCTCGCGATGCGCCGCAACCAGCAGGTCGAGGCGGGCGTGCAGGTGACGGGCACGATCCAGTCGCCGGTTGCGAGGCTCGTCTCCGAGCCGAACGTGGCGGACAACGAAAAACTCTCCTGGCTGCTGTTCGGCCATGGCACCGATCAGGGCAATAACCTCGGCCAGCAGAGCACGATGACGACCGCGCTCGCGCTGCTGGGCAGCGCGAACGGCAAGAAGATTGCGAATACGTTCGGACTCGACGAATTCTCCATCGGGCGCAGCGACGTCGGGCTGACGGACCCGGAGGTCGTGATGGTGTCGAAGGCGATCAACGAATGGCTCGTGATCGGTTACGAGCAGGGGCTGCAGACGGCGAGCAACGCGATCAAGGCAACCGTGAACCTGACGCGATACTGGTCGGTCGCCGCCTACGGCGGCACGTTCGATGGCGTCGAACTGTTCTACACGCGGCGTTTCGACCGGATCAACTGGTGACTGCGTGAATGAAAAAAGCACGTCTCCGGACGTGCTTTTTTTCGCATCCCGGGCGCCCGGAATGGCGCGCCTTTCGATCAGCTTGTTTCACTTCACGCGCATGCCGGGCTTCGCGCCGCTGTCCGGCTCGAGCACGTAGATGCCCGGTTCGGCCTTCTCGTCAGCCGCCGACGCCGCCAGCACCATCCCTTCGGACAGACCAAACTTCATCTTGCGCGGCGCGAGATTCACGACCATCACCGTTAGCTTGCCGACCAGCTGCTCCGGTTGATACGCCGACTTGATGCCCGAAAACACGTTGCGCGTTTTGTCTTCGCCGACGTCGAGCGTCAGTTGCAGCAGCTTGTCCGACCCATCGACCGCGCGGCAGTCGACGATCCTGGCGATACGCAGGTCGATCTTCGCGAAGTCGTCGATCGAGATGACACCGGAATCGTCCGCGTCGGCCTTGTTCTCGGCCTTGCCGTTCGCCACGGCGGCTTTCACCTTTGCTTTGGCTTTGGCCTTTTCGTCCGCGGTGGGCGCACCGGTTTCGGTGGCCTGCAGCGAGTCACGATTCGCTTCGAGCAGCGCGTCGATCTGCTTCGGATCGACGCGCGTCATCAGATGTTTGTACGCGTTGATGGCGCGCTCCGAGCTCAGCGGCACGCTCGCATCCGACCACTTGAGCGGCTCGATGCCAAGGAACGCTTCAACGGCTTCGGCGAGCTTCGGCAGCACCGGCTTGAGCGCCAGCGACAGCAGGCGGAATGCCTCGACGCTGACCGAGCAGGTTTCGTGCAGCGCGACCGCGTTCGCCGGGTCTTTCGCCTGATCCCACGGCTTGGCGGTGTCCACGTACGCATTCACCGTGTCCGCGAGTTCCATGGTCTGGCGCAGCGCGCGGCTGTACTCGCGTGCCTCGTAGTTCGCCGCGATCTGCGGAATCGCCGCGCGCAGCGTCGCGAGCAGCGGATGCTGCATCGCGCTGTCCTGGATGCGGCCGTCGAAACGCTTGATCAGGAAGCCCGCCGCGCGGCTCGCGATATTCACGTACTTGCCGACGAGGTCGCTGTTCACCCGCGCCTGGAAGTCGTCGAGGTGCAGGTCGAGGTCTTCCATCGTGCTGTTCAGCTTGGCCGCGAAGTAGTAACGCAGCCATTCCGGGTTCAGGCCGGTGTCGATGACGCTTTGTGCGGTGATGAACGTGCCGCGCGACTTCGACATCTTCGCGCCGTCGACCGTCAGGAAGCCGTGTGCGAACACGTTGGTCGGCGTGCGATGGCCCGAGAATTCGAGCATCGCCGGCCAGAACAGCGTGTGGAAATAGAGGATGTCCTTGCCGATAAAGTGATACTGCTCGGTCGTCGACCCTTTGCGTGTCCACGCGTCGAAATCGATACCGCGCTTTTCCGCGAGATTCTTGAAGCTCGCGTAATAGCCGACCGGCGCGTCGAGCCACACGTAGAAGTACTTGCCGGGCGCGCCTGGAATCTCGAAGCCGAAGTAGGGCGCGTCGCGCGAAATGTCCCAGTCGGCGAGTTTCGCCTCACCCGAATCGCCGAGCCACTCGCGCATCTTGTTGGTCGCTTCCGGCTGCGCCAGACCGCCGACCCAGTCGCGCAGGAAGTTCTCGCAGCGCGGATCGGACAGGCGGAAGAAATAGTGCGTCGACGTCTTGCGGATCGGCGTGGCGCCGGAAACGACCGAATACGGGTTGATCAGTTCGGTTGGCTGGTAGGTCGAGCCACACACTTCACAGCTGTCGCCGTACTGGTCTTTCGCGCCGCACTTCGGGCATTCGCCCTTGATGAAACGGTCCGGCAGGAACATTTCCTTGACCGGATCGTATGCCTGTTCGATGTCGCGGGCTTCGATCAGGCCGGCTTCGCGCAGCGCTACGTACACCGATTCGCTCAGGACGCGGTTCTCTTCCGAGTCAGTTGAATAGTAGTTGTCGAAGGAAATGCCGAAGTTGTCGAAATCGCGCCTGTGTTCCTGCCAGACGCGATCGATCAGCTGCTTCGGCGTGATGCCTTCCTTTTCCGCTCGCAGCATGATCGGCGTGCCATGCGTATCGTCGGCGCCCACGTAGTAGATCTCGTGCCCGTGCATGCGCATCGACCGGACCCAGATGTCCGTCTGGATGTATTCGACCAGGTGGCCAATGTGAATCTGTCCGTTCGCGTACGGCAGTGCGGACGTGACGAGAATCTGGCGACGGCCCGGCGGCGTGCCTGCAGTGAGATCGGTAACGGGTGCTGACATAGGGATTCTGGGGCTTGCGGAAGGACGAAACTTCGATTCTAGCAGGGCAGACCCGTCAGCGCGGGGCTGGCCGGATGGCTGGGGAAGTCGTGGCGACGAACAGGAGAAGCGTCGGGCCGCCGGGCGGCGAAGGGGAAGTGTTGAAACGCGTGGCGGGGCTGAAGAGCTTGCTGCGTGGACGTTCTGCCGAAAACCGGACGCCCAAAAAAAACCGGGGCTAGTGGGCCCCGGAGCAACAACGACAAGAGGAGAATGGTGACGCGGCGGCATCGCCAGCCACGTACCGTAAAGAGAGACAGCAGATTTCCTGCAGAGTTCGAAATATTTTTTGATTCGTTGCCTGAATTGTCGGGGCGGACATTTCATGTTGTCCGGCCCGACTCTCCGGCGGACCAGCCGGCCCGCCGTTTCCCTCGATCAGACGTGGTTACTTCGGCTGCTGACCCGGCTGGGCCATTGCGCGCAGATAGATTTCAACGCGACGGTTCTGGGCGCGGCCGGTTTCCGTGCTGTTGTCGGCGACCGGCTGGGTCGAACCCAGACCCTGTGATGACAGGCGTTGTGCCGCGACGCCGTGCGTCGCGAGGTAGTTCACGACGCTTTGCGCGCGGTTCAACGACAGCGTCTGGTTGTACGCCGGCTGGCCCGTGCTATCCGTATGGCCGACCACCTGCGCGTTCACTTCCGGGCTCTGGGACAGCGTCTGACCGACCTGATCCAGCACCGGCGCGAACGACGGCTTGATCGCGTAGCTGTTGGTATCGAACGTGACCGAGCTCGGGATGTTCAGCTTGAGCGAGCCGTCCGGCTGCTCGGTGATCTGCGTGCCGGTGCCCTTGGTGGCGCCCGACAGCTTGTTGTGAATCGACTGCCAGTTGTAGCCGGCGACGCCGCCGACCGCCGCGCCCACGCCCGCGCCAATCGCCGCGCCCTTTCCGCCGCCGAAGATCGCGCCGAGGCCGGCGCCCGTTGCCGCGCCCACGCCCGTACCGACGGCCGTGTCGGTGCCCTGCTGCGTCGCGCAGCCGGCGAGTAGTGCGCCAGCGACTGCAAACACCGTAAGACGGCTGATGATTTTCATGTTCATTGTGGTTCCTTTCTTCGAAAAAATCGGTCGTCGATGCCCAAAGCAGATTGCCCGGCCCGACAGCGGAAAAGGGTCTTCCGGCAAGGCCTCGCGCCAGCCACTACAATGATGACTAAGCGTACAGCGATTTGGCCCTTCTGAAAGCAGCCGCCGAAGCGTGCCCGGCAAGCCTGTTTTTCGCAATGCCGTGCAACAATTTCTTTCAATTTCAAGCAGCCGGCGAAGCTTCGATTCGACCGTGCCGCAACTGTTCCCGGAGTTTCAATGAGTATTGATCGGGCTTTGGTCGACGCTGCGCTTGCAGCCGTCGCTGACCCTAACACCGGCCGCCCGTTCGCGGCGGCAAAAAACTTCAAGAACGTTTCCATCGATGATGCAACAGTCGGCGTCGATGTGGTACTCGGCTATCCGGCTAAACGTCAGTTCGCAGCGATCGAGGCGCTGGTCGCCGGCGCGCTGCGCCAGGTGCCGGGCGTCGCTCATACGCGGGTGCAGGTCTCGCAGCAGATCGCGGCGCATACGGTACAGCGCGGCGTCAAACTGTTGCCGAATGTGAAGAACATCGTCGCCGTCGCGTCGGGCAAGGGCGGCGTCGGCAAGAGCACGACCGCCGTGAACCTGGCGCTGGCGCTGGCGAGCGATGGCGCATCCGTCGGCATCCTCGATGCGGACATCTACGGCCCGTCGCTGCCGATGATGCTCGGAATCACGGGTCGTCCGGAATCGCCCGACGGCCAGTCGATGAATCCGATGACCGGCCACGGCGTGCAGGCCAACTCGATCGGCTTTCTGGTCGACCAGGACAATCCGATGGTGTGGCGCGGCCCGATGGCCACTTCCGCGCTCGAACAGCTGCTGCGGCAGACGAACTGGCAGGACCTCGACTATCTGATCGTCGACATGCCGCCGGGCACCGGCGATATCCAGCTGACGCTGTCCCAGCGCGTGCCGGTGACGGGCGCGGTGATTGTCACGACGCCGCAGGACATCGCGCTCCTCGACGCGAAGAAGGGCCTCAAGATGTTCGAAAAGGTGGGCATTCCGATTCTCGGCATCGTCGAGAACATGGGCATGCATATCTGCTCGAACTGCGGCCACGAAGAGCACATTTTCGGCGCTGGCGGCGGCGAGCGGATGGGCAGGGAATATGGCGTCGACATGCTCGGCAGCCTGCCGCTCGATATCGCGATCCGCGAGCAGGCCGACTCCGGCCGGCCCACGGTGGTGACCGATCCGGACGGGCGCGTCGCGGAGATTTATCGCTCGATCGCGCGCAAGGTGGCGATCCACATCGCCGAACGCGCACGCGATATGACCTCGAAGTTTCCCAATATCGTCGTGCAGAACACCTGAGCTTTTCCGCGTTGGCGCGCGTCGGCCTGTGCAGCAGGCTGCGTTAGCCATCCGGCAGGTATGTCACATGCGTCAATGCGCGATGCCGGCGCGGTATCATGTCGGCTTCGAAGTCTGGCCGGGCGGCCGCAGGGGCGGTCGCCAGCCGACAAGAGGATCGCATGAGACAACGAATCGACGGACAGGCGGTGCATGCGTTCATCGTCCTGGCTGCCAGCAGCCTGCTTTTGTGCGGCTGCACTTCCTTCCTGAGACCACAGGAAAAACGCGCCGACGCGCAGTTGCTGCCTACCGTCGGCAATCTGGCGCGCGGCACGGTGACGTTCATCGAGCGCTCCGACGGCGTGCAGGTCACGTATAACCTGGCGGGGCTGCCGCCGAACAGCGAGCACGCGCTGCAGGTCCATGAGCGCGGCGACTGCAACGCCGCCGACGGCTCCAGCGCCGGCGCGATCTTCTCACCGGCCGCCGAACGGCTGAAAGCCGGTGCACGCGTCGAGGGCGACCTCGGCAACATTCATGCGGATTCGAACGGCGTGGCAACCGGCTTTATCGTCGCGCCGGACGTGTCGCTCGACGGCGTACGGTCTGTCGTTCAGCGCTCGGTGCTGCTGCATCACGACGCCAGCGACCCGTACGCTTACCCGCAGCATGGCGCGGGCGTTCCGCTCGCCTGCGGGCTGATCCGGCAGTGAAATTCCCCACTACCGGCAGCTTTTGTTCTATCGCGTAAAATGAGCGCCTTTCGTCGGGGGCGCCTGGCCGGGACGCCGTAGCCCGGGACGCCCAGCCCGGCAGTGCGCGTACACCGCCTGCCGGCCAGCCCCCTTGGCTGGCCCATGATCCGGCTTTTTACCTGGCCTTTTATCTGTCACGTAGCGTTCAACTATGACCATCAAATCCGACAAGTGGATCCGGCGCATGGCCGAATCGCACAACATGATCGAGCCGTTTGCGCCCGACCAGGTCCGTGTCTCCGAAGACGGCCGGAAGATCGTCAGCTATGGGACGTCGAGCTACGGCTACGACATCCGCTGCGCCGACGAATTCAAGATCTTCACCAATATCAACTCGACGATCGTCGATCCGAAGAACTTCGACGAGAAATCGTTTGTCGACTTCAAGGGCGACGTCTGCATCATCCCGCCGAACTCGTTCGCGCTGGCGCGCACGGTCGAGTACTTCCGCATTCCGCGCAGCGTCCTGACCGTGTGTCTCGGCAAGTCGACGTATGCGCGCTGCGGGATCATCGTGAATGTGACGCCGTTCGAACCGGAGTGGGAAGGACACGTCACGCTCGAATTCTCAAATACGACACCTTTGCCTGCCAAAATCTACGCGAACGAAGGCGTCGCGCAGGTTCTGTTCTTCGAGAGCGACGAAATTTGTGAAGTGTCGTACGCGGATCGCGGCGGCAAATATCAAGGTCAGCACGGCGTGACGTTGCCTAAAACGTGACGCGCCCAGCGCATTGACTCACCGGCATTTCGGGTGACCGCTGCGCATCAGAAGCAGCGGTCGTTCTTTTTGGAGAATCGCCCATGAAGTTTCGTTTTCCCGTCGTCATCATCGACGAAGATTTCCGCTCCGAGAACATCTCGGGTTCCGGCATCCGGGCACTGGCCGAAGCCATCGAGAAAGAAGGCGCGGAGGTGCTCGGGCTCACGAGCTACGGCGACCTGACCTCGTTCGCGCAGCAGTCGAGCCGTGCGTCGTGCTTCATCCTGTCGATCGACGACGATGAACTGCTGCCGTACGTCGACAACGTCGTGGTCGAGGGCGAGACGCCGGAACTGGCCGCGGCGATCGTCGCGCTGCGCGCGTTCGTGACCGAAGTGCGCCGACGCAACGCCGACATCCCGATCTTCCTGTACGGCGAGACGCGCACGTCGCGCCACCTGCCGAACGATATCCTGCGCGAACTGCACGGCTTCATCCACATGTTCGAGGACACGCCGGAATTCGTCGCGCGCCACATCATCCGTGAAGCAAAGGTTTATCTCGATTCGCTGGCGCCGCCGTTCTTCAAGGAACTGGTGCAGTACGCGGAAGAAGGCTCGTATTCGTGGCACTGCCCGGGGCACTCGGGCGGCGTTGCGTTCCTGAAGAATCCGCTGGGGCAGATGTTCCACCAGTTCTTCGGCGAGAACATGCTGCGCGCGGACGTCTGTAATGCCGTCGATGAACTCGGCCAGTTGCTCGATCACACGGGGCCGGTCGCGGCATCCGAGCGCAACGCGGCGCGCATCTTCAGCGCGGATCATCTGTTTTTCGTGACGAACGGCACGTCGACGTCGAACAAGATCGTGTGGCACGCCACGGTCGCGCCGGGCGACATCGTGCTCGTGGACCGTAACTGCCACAAGTCGATCCTGCACGCGATCACGATGACGCACGCGATCCCCGTGTTCCTCACGCCGACGCGCAATAACTTCGGCATCATCGGGCCGATTCCCCGCGACGAGTTCAAGCCGGAAAACATCCGCAAGAAGATCGAGGCGAATCCGTTCGCGCGTGAAGCGCTTGCGAAGAACCCGAACCTGAAGCCGCGCATTCTGACGATCACGCAGAGCACGTACGACGGCGTGATCTACAACGTCGAGATGATCAAGGACCTGCTGGGCGATCTGCTCGACACGCTGCACTTCGACGAAGCGTGGCTGCCGCACGCCGAATTCCACGAGTTCTATCAGGACATGCACGCGATCGGCGCGGGCCGTCCGCGCACCGGCGCGCTCGTGTTCGCGACGCACTCGACGCACAAGCTGCTCGCCGGCATCTCGCAGGCTTCGCAGATCGTCGTGCAGGACAGCGAGAACAGCACGTTCGACCGCCATCGTTTCAACGAAGCGTATCTGATGCACACATCGACGAGCCCGCAGTACGCGATCATCGCGTCGTGCGATGTGGCGGCTGCGATGATGGAGCCGCCGGGCGGCACGGCGCTGGTGGAGGAATCGATCGCGGAGGCGCTGGATTTTCGCCGCGCGATGCGCAAGGTCGATGCCGAATACGGCGACGAGTGGTTCTTCAAGGTATGGGGCCCGGAAGAGCTGGCCGAGGAAGGCATCGGCTCGCGCGAAGACTGGATGCTGCGTCCGAACGACCGCTGGCACGGCTTCGGCCCGCTCGCCGAAGGCTTCAACATGCTCGACCCGATCAAGGCGACGATTGTCACGCCGGGTCTGGATGTGGACGGCGATTTCGGCGAGTCCGGCATTCCGGCTGCGATCGTGACGAAGTATCTGGCCGAGCACGGCATCATCGTCGAGAAGACCGGGCTGTATTCGTTCTTCATCATGTTCACGATCGGCATCACGAAGGGCCGCTGGAACTCGATGGTCACCGAACTCCAGCAGTTCAAGGACGACTACGACAACAATCAGCCGCTGTGGCGCGTGCTGCCGGAGTTCGTCGCGCATCATCCGATGTACGAGCGCATTGGCCTGCGCGATCTGTGCGAGCAGATTCACAGCGTCTATCGTGCAAACGACATCGCGCGCCTGACGACCGAGATGTATCTGTCGAGCATGGAACCGGCGATGAAGCCGTCGGATGCATTTGCAAAGCTGGCGCATCGCGAGATCGACCGGGTACCGATCGACGAACTCGAAGGCCGCGTGACGTCGATTTTGCTCACGCCGTATCCGCCGGGCATTCCCTTGCTGATTCCGGGCGAGCGCTTCAACAAGACGATCGTCAGCTACCTGCGGTTCGCGCGCGAGTTCAACGAGCGTTTCCCGGGCTTCCATACGGATATCCACGGACTGGTGGGTGAGATGATCAACGGGCGCATCGAGTACTTCGTCGATTGCGTCCGCGTCGAGTGAAGGGGCGTTTGAGGCCGGCGGCGCGCGCGTGGTGGTGCGTCGCTGGGGCCGTGTTCGCGATGCTGTCTGGCGCGGCGCGCGCTGAAGTCGCAGCGGCCGATCCGATCGATGCTTCGATGCGGACGTGTCTGGCACGTAGCGACATGTCGTCGACGGCGGGGCAGGTGCAATGTATGGAGACGGCGCGGGCGGCGTGGCAATCCGCGTCTGACCTCGCGTTCCAGCAGCTGCTGGCGAAGACGCCTGTGGCGGCGCGCAAGGGCTGGGAGCGCAGCCAGCGAAGCTGGAAGGCGTGGCGCGATGCGGAGGCGCCGATGCTGGCGGCGGTGTTCGCGACGACGCACGGTACGATGTACGTGATGTTCGAGGCGGACATGCAATTGCAGCCGGTACGTGACCGCGCGCTGGGCTTGCGCAGCGCCGCTGCGAACGCGGACGGTGCCAGCGGCAACAAACCGGCGATGCGCCTGCGTGCGTGCTCACAGGATGCGCAATGCGCGCATGCGAACCGTGACCTGAACCGTTACTACCAGCGTTTGCACACAGAGATGCCGTCACGTATCCGTCCGACGCTCGTGCGCGCGCAACGCGCGTGGCTCGGCTTCCGTGACGCGACGACGCCGCTGATCGACGAACGCGGGCGCATCGATATGATCGGCGCGCGGGTGGCGACGTTGAAGCGGCTGTCGGAGACGGTGGGTAACGACTGAGGCGTGGGGTTTGAGGCGGAAGACGGCCTGCCCGCCTCCGCGCTCCACGTCCCCAAGCAGCACGCCACCGGGTCAACTGAACGTGAAAGGATCCGGCTGCGGCGCGCTCGTGGCGAGCGCTGGCTCGCCGAGCAGATCGCGCGTGGCATCTTCGATGAACGCGGACATGGCATCGAGCGCGAGGTCGTTGTCTTCGGTGCCGAATGGTTCTTCGATTTGCGACGCGATGGCTTCGAGCGCCATGAAGGTGTACGCGACGAACACCGAGAAGACTGGCGTGAAGTTGCCGATGCTATCCACGAGTCCGAACGGCAGCGCCGCGCAGAAGAAATAGACCGTACGGTGAATCATGACCGAGTACGCGAACGGCAGCGGCGTGGAGGCGATGCGCTCGCAGCCGCCGACCACATCCGAAAGACCATTCAGATTGCGATCGAAGGCGAGGGCCGCCCATGCATCGAGCGTGCCTTCGCGCGTACGCAATTGCACCCACTCTCCGAGCCAGAGCATGATCGTCGCGGGACGATAGCGTGCCGCCAACACGCGTTCGAGGAGCGGCGAAGGCAGACGCGTGGCGAGGTCATTCCGTGGATCGGTCTGTCTCAACTGGTGGCGCAGCGCATGTGGAAACGCACCGAGAATGCGGACGAAAAGCCGGGTCTCGTCGACGCTGACCGCATCGCGGGGCAGCGTGAGTGCCTGCCGGGTCAGCGAGCGTGATTCGTTGAGCAGTTGCCCCCACAGCTTGCGCGCTTCCCAGTATCGATCGTAGCTGGCGTTGTTACGGAACCCGAGGAACACGGCGAGCGCGATTCCGACGAGTGAAAACGGCGTGGGGCTGAGATCGACGGTGACTTTGAGGACACGGTCGTGGGACGCGACGGCGACGACGGAGATGCAGAAGATGAGAAAGAGCCGCGGCAGCAGTTCTGGCAGCACGGATCCTTTCCACGCGAGGAGCATGCGAAACCAGTGGAGGCGTGGGCGAACGATCATGGCTGATGGCAACGACTCGGTGGCGACGATCCTGCATTATCGCGAAAACATGTGCCGACGGGTTCAAAGGCGGCGAATGGCCGCACGAAGCGGCTTACTGGTCGGCGACGCACGAAGTGCGGAGTCGGATGGATGAGTGCTGTGTCAACAAAGGTTGCTGTGCGAGGGACGGTCTCGCGCGCGGACCCATATTGCGTGAAGTGCGATGGCGACACTTCATGGGTTGCCATTCGCGGTTACCGACGCAACCTGGAAGCTCTGAGTTCTCGAAGCGCCTTTCTTTTGCCTACTTTTCTTTGGAAGACAAAGAAAAGTAGGTGCCGCCCCGCACAGGGGCGACGCAAATAGACCGACACCAACACAAGGAAAGGCCAAAGAGGAAAGGCCAAAGAAAAAAGGCGGACTCCAAAAAGGACCCGCCTCAATCAAAAACAAGCCCGCGCGGCAAACGCAAAAGTCTTAACCCAAACCAGCCCGCGCAGCCTTAACAGCCAGAACAACCTGCTCCGGCGCGGTGCCGCCGGGATGATTCCGACTACCGACAGACCCTTCAAGCGTGAGGTACTCAAAAACATCTTCACCGATAAGGTGAGCGACATTAGACAATTCAGCCCGCATCTCATCGAGCGAAAGATCGGCCAGATCACACCCACGATCGACGCAAACGCGAACAGCAAGCGCAACAGCCTCATGCGCATCACGGAAAGGCAGCCCGCGTTTAACCAGATAATCCGCCAGATCAGTCGCAGTAGAAAACCCTTGAAGCGCAGCATCCCGCATAGCCGCAGGCTTCACAGAAATCCCGGCGACCATCTCGGCAAAAATCCGCAACGTATCGGCCACCGTATCGACAGTATCGAACAGCGGCTCCTTATCTTCCTGATTGTCCTTGTTGTACGCGAGCGGTTGACCTTTCATCAGCGTCAGCAGCGCCATCAAATGCCCATTCACGCGCCCGGTCTTGCCACGGGCAAGCTCAGGCACATCGGGATTCTTCTTCTGCGGCATGATCGACGACCCGGTGCAGAACCGGTCGGCAAGATCGATAAACCCGACGCGCGGGCTCATCCACAGAACGAGCTCTTCAGAAAACCGCGACACGTGCGTCATCACCAGCGCCGAAGCCGCAGTAAATTCAATCGCGAAATCACGATCAGAAACTGCATCGAGAGAATTCGCGCAGATGCCATCGAACCCAAGCGTCTTTGCGACTGCATGACGATCGATCGGATAGCTCGTCCCAGCCAGCGCAGCCGCGCCCAGCGGCAGACGGTTCACGCGCGTACGGCAATCGCGCATCCGCTCGGTATCGCGCGTAAACATTTCGACGTAGGCGAGCAGGTGATGACCAAACGTCACCGGCTGTGCAACCTGCAAATGCGTAAAGCCAGGCATGATCGTCGCGGCATTCTGCTCGGCGAGATCGATCAGCGCACCGCGCAGATCCTTCAGCAACCCGCCGATACGATCGATCTCGCCACGCAGCCACAGACGGATATCGGTCGCGACCTGATCGTTACGCGAGCGGCCCGTATGCAGACGCTTGCCCGCATCGCCGATCAGCGCCGTCAGGCGCGCTTCGATGTTCAGGTGGACGTCTTCCAGGTCGAGTTGCCACTCGAATTCGCCGCGCTCGATTTCACCCTTGATCTGCGCCATGCCGCGCTGGATCGCAGCGAGGTCGTCGGCGGCGATGATCTTCTGCGCCGCCAGCATCGAAGCGTGCGCGAGCGAGCCTTCGATATCGACCAGCGCCAGACGCTTGTCGAAGAAAACCGACGACGTATAGCGTTTGACGAGTTCCGACATCGGCTCCGAGAACCGTGCCGACCAGGCTTCGCCTTTTTTGTGCAGTTGGGACGTCATGATGTTTGGCAGTGGAGAGACGGTGAAAGGCGGGCGACCTGAGCATACGTCGCCGGTAAGAAAAGACTCAAACGAGACAGCGATTTTAGCATCCGGCGGCGGCACGGCCAGCGCGCTCGCGCCGGCGGTGAGCTTCGCCGCCGGCGCGCGTTACATGCGCACCAGTACAACCAGCTTCAGGTCCTCGCGATGCGCGGGCTTGAACGTCATCTGGTCGTAGACGACGCGGCCGTGGCGCGGATGGTTGAACTCGCGCCGTCCACCTTCGCGTCCGCCGACATCCTGCGACGCCCAGAAGCGCGCGAACGCGTCGCTCGCGGCGCTCAGCGAATCGATCAGCGTACGGGTTGGCGCTTCGTTCAGATGGCGGATCGAATCTGCCCGAAACTCGGCGGCGAGCCGCCTCGCGCGCGGTTCCCAGTCGGCGATCAGTTCGCGCGCACCAGGCTCCGTGAACGTGAAGCGCAGCAGGTTGCGGTCATGTTCACCATCGAGCCAGCCGACGAACAGGTCCGCCGCCCGCGCATTCCACGCGAGCGCATTCCACTGGCGGTCGAGCACATAGGCCGGCGCGTCGATCAGCTGGACGGTTTCGAGCAGCCGCGCGGGCGCGTCGGCGGCGGCCGGGTCCGGCTCGGCGGGATCGCGCTGTGCGGCGAGCTCGAACAGATACGCCCGTTCGGCGCGGGACAGTTGCAGCGCGACGGCGATGCGCGCGAGCGCATCGGCCGAAGCCGACACCGGCCGGCCCTGTTCGATCCACGTGTACCAGGTCGGGCTGACGCCACACAACTGCGCCACTTCCTCGCGCCGCAAACCGGGCGTGCGACGGCGCGGGCCGGGCGGCAGGCCGACCGCCTGCGGCGACAGCCGCTCGCGGTGCGCACGGATGAAATCGCCCAGTGCGCGGGCAGGCGTGGCGTCGAGCGGTGGCGGAGACAGTTCGGATGAAGACGGCCGGGTCATCGTGTGTGAGGGAGGCGGGTGGTATTAATACTGGAATAATTGCTTGACTTGTACCAGTACAGAGCGGGCTCTATTGTAGCGGCAGGAACGGCAAAAACCGCATCGGCGCGCCGCTTCCTGACGTTTTCCCGCGAACAATACGATCCAAACCGCCTCAACCCCGAAGAGGAGCATCCCATGAAGCATCACGATCAGGTCGCCGACGCATTCGGCTCCACCGCCGCCGCTTATCTGACGAGTCACGTGCACGCGACGGGCGCCGATCTGCAGACGCTGGCC
This sequence comes from Paraburkholderia sp. GAS42, assembly GCF_050436565.1. Classification (NCBI taxonomy): domain Bacteria; kingdom Pseudomonadati; phylum Pseudomonadota; class Betaproteobacteria; order Burkholderiales; family Burkholderiaceae; genus Paraburkholderia; species Paraburkholderia sp. GAS42. The sequence continues at coordinate 113,764 of NZ_JBNDML010000014.1, forward strand.
GCTGCCATTCAGGCGACGCCTGGCGCGACCGTGCTCGACATGGGCTGCGGCGCGGGTCACGCGAGTTTTGCGGTGGCGCCGCACGCGAAGTCGGTCGTCGCGTATGACATCGCGCCGCAGATGCTCGAAACCGTCGCCGCCGCCGCGCGTCAACGCGGGCTCGACACGATCCGCACGCAGCAGGGCGCGGCGGAAACACTGCCGTTCGCCGACGCGTCGTTCGACTGGGTCATCAGCCGCATGAGCGCGCACCACTGGCACGACGTGCCGCAGGCGCTTAAGGAAGTGCGTCGCGTGCTGAAGCCAGGCGGCCAGGTGCTGTTCATCGATATCGCCGGCAGTGACCATCCGTTGCTCGACACGCATATTCAGGCGATTGAACTGCTGCGCGACGGTTCGCATATCCGCGACTATCGCAGCGACGAATGGGTCGCGCTGTTCGAAGCAGCGGGATTCAGGGCGTCGATTCGCGAGCGCTGGCGCCTGCCGATCGAATTCGATGCGTGGGTCAAGCGAATGCGCACGCCGCAGCAGCGCGTCATTGCGATCCAGTCGGTCTGGTCCAGTGCGCCGGACGAGGTGCGTCAGTATTTCAATGTGCAGGACGACGGTTCTTTCGAACTCGATGCGTTGATGATCGAGGCTCGCTAACCGGCGGAGAGAAGGGCGATTCGCAACCCGAAGGCGCCAGAAACAAAAAGGGCACGCGATCCGATAAACCAGATTGCGTGCCCGTCGAACCAAAGCGCATCAAACCAGACCAAGCCACACCAGAAGTCAGGCCGGTCAGCCCGTATTGCGCAGCCCCGCGGCAATACCGTTGATCGTCAGATGAATCCCGCGCCGCAGACGCGCATTCCGGTCACCCGCGCGGTGGCGCTTGAGCAGTTCCACCTGCAGGTGATTCAGCGGATCGAGATACGGGAAGCGGTTCTTGATCGAACGCGCGAGCAGCGGGTTATCGGCGAGCCGCTCGCTCTTGCCGGTGATTTCCGACAGCACCTTCGACGTGCGTTCCCATTCCGCGACGATGCGCTCGAACACGTGCTTGCGCAGCTTCTTGTCGGTCACGAGCTGTGCGTAGCGCGATGCGACCGCGAGGTCGGTCTTCGCCAGCACCATGTCCATGTTCGACAGCAGGTTCGAGAAGAACGGCCACGTCTTGTGCATCTTCTTCAGCAGCGAAAGACGGCGTGCGCGTTCGGCATCGGTCGGCGCGCTGTCCAGATGCGCCGACACCGCGCTGCCGAAGCCATACCAGCCCGTCAGCAGCAGACGGCATTGGCCCCACGAGAAACCCCACGGAATCGCACGCAGATCTTCGATCTTGCGTTGCTTCGGGTCCTGCAGCTTGCGCGATGCCGGACGGCTGCCGATGTTCAGCTCGGCGATTTCCGAAATCGGCGTCGACTCGAAGAAATACTCCTTGAAGCCCGCCGTTTCGTAGACCAGCGCGCGATACGACGCCATCGCCGCATCCGAAAGCTGCTGCATCGTTTCTTCGAAAGCGGGCAACTGGTCGGGCGCGTTGCCGTGCGGCAGCAGCGATGCTTCGAGCGTCGCGGCGACGACCGTTTCCAGATTGCGTCGGCCGATGTCCGGGTTGCCGAATTTGCTCGCGATCACTTCACCCTGTTCGGTGAGACGGATCTGGCCGTCGACCGTGCCCGGAGGTTGCGAGAGGATGGCCTGATACGTCGGGCCACCGCCGCGTCCGACTGTGCCGCCGCGGCCGTGGAAGAGCCGCAGCGTCACGCCGCGTTCGTTGAAGAGCGATACGAGCGCCAGTTCCGCGCGATACAGCTCCCAGTTCGACGTCAGGAAGCCGCCGTCCTTGTTGCTGTCCGAGTAGCCGAGCATGACTTCCTGCTCGCCGCCCTGATGTTCGATCAGCGCGTCGACGCCCGGTAGCGCGATCAGGTCGCGCATGATGTGCGGCGCATTGCGCAGGTCGGGAATCGTCTCGAAGAGCGGAATCACCATCAGGCCCGCTTTCGCCGGATCGTTCGCGTCGCCCAGACGCCCGTGCAGCAGGCCGGTTTCCTTCTGCAGCAACATCACTTCGACGAGATCGCTGACGGTCTCCGTGTGCGAAATGATGTAGTTGCGCACCGCGCGCGCACCGAATTTTTCGCGCGTCACGCGGGCCTCTTCGAGCACGCCGAGCTCGCTCTTCACGAGATCGGAATAGTCGGCGTACGGCAGACGCAATGCGCGCGGCTGCGCGAGTTCGGCGAGCAGCACGGTGAGCTTGTCCGCTTCGGACAGCGCCGCGTAATCCGCTTCGACGCCCGCGCGCTTGAGCAGCTCCGCGATCACCGCTTCGTGCACGTCGGAGCTCTGCCGCAGATCGATGCTCGCCAGATGGAAACCGAACACTTCGGACGCGCGCGCGAGCGGCGACAGGCGCGGCGTTGTCAGCGATGCGCCATGATGCTCGGTGAGCGAATCCATCAGCACATGCAGGTCGCGCGTGAATTCGGCGGCGTCGCCGTACGGTTTCGCACGCACCGGCGCCACGCCGCGGCCCGCGCTGCGCACGGGCACGCTGCCTTCGCCCAGACGCACGCGCGCGCTCGCCGCAAGCCGCGTGTAGATGCCGATCAGCGCGCGGCGATAAGGCTCGTCGGTGCGATGCGGCGACTGGTCGGGCGAGGCGTCGGTCAGTGCTTTCAGCGCGTCGCTCGAACCGGCGAGCAGGTTCGACACGGACAGTTCCGCGCCGAGCTTGTGCACCTGCTCCATGTAGTGCTCGAGGATCACCGCGGCCTGGCGGGTGATCGCGTGCTCGAGCGTTTCTGCCGTCACGTTCGGATTGCCGTCGCGGTCGCCGCCAATCCAGCTGCCCATCTGGAAGAACGGCGGCAGGCGCGCCGGCAGACCGTGTTCGGCGAGCGCGGCTTCGATGTCGGCGTAGAGCGCGGGGATTTCCTCGAGGAAGGTCGCGCGGTAGTACGACAGCGCGTTTTCGATTTCATCGGCGACGGTCAGACGCGAGTCGCGCAGCATCCGCGTCTGCCACAGCGACGTCACACGGGCGCGCAGCATCGTTTCGTTGTGCGCGCGTTCGCGCTCGGTCAACTGCTGGTCGCGCTCGGCGAGCAGATGCGCGATGTCGTGTTCCGCGTCGAGAATGCTCTTGCGCTGCACTTCGGTCGGGTGGGCGGTCAGCACCGGGACGATCAGCGCATCGTTGAAGAACTGCTGCAACACCGGTGTCGGCGCAGCTTCGGCTTCCATCAGGCGTTCGAGCGCGTAGGCCATCGTGCCCGGACGCGGCGCCGCATTGGCCAGCGCGTGGATACGGTGACGGCGATTGCGGTGACGGTCTTCGGCGATGTTCGCGAGGTGCGAGAAGTAGCTGAACGCACGCACGACGCTCACCGTCTGTTCCGGGCTCAGCGTGCGCAGCTTCTTTTCGAGCGTCTGCGCGGCGACGCTGTCGTCTTCGCGACGAAAGCGCACAGCTGTCTGGCGGATCGTTTCGACGACGTCGAATACCGCGTCGCCTTCCTGCTCACGCACGACGTCACCGAGCAGGCGTCCCAGATAGCGGATGTCCTGGAAGAGCGGTTGATCCTTGTCTTCGCGCGTGCGGCCGCCGGATTTCGCGGGCGTCGTTGTTGCAGGCTGTGTAGCGGCTGCAGGCGTGGCGTCTGTCGTGGCGGACCTTGTGGCGGACTTTGCGGCTTTCGCCCGGTCTTTCGCGGAGCCGTTGGCCGACTTTTCAACCGGCTTCGTGATCGCTGTGGCCAGGGCGCCGTCGAGCGCCAGGCGGGCCTTGACTGATTTCAGTGCTTTCGCGGCCTTCTCAGGCGCAACGGATTTGACGGCTTTGCTGGATTTCACGCCTTTAGCGGCTGCCTGGGTGGCTTTGGCTGCTTGGGCAGGTTTCGCATGGGCAGTGGTCACGGCCGAAGAAGCGGTGGGCGATGCAGTGTTGCGGCGGGCAGGGCGCGCCGGTCCGGAAGACGTCACGATGGGTTTCCTCAGGGAAGCCAGGGTCTATTGATGATGAAGAGCGGTTTCAAAACACATGCGCGCGAACTGCGCAGGCGCCACCGCGCGCCGATGAAGAGCGGGCGCGCAACGACACGGAACTGCTGAAACGACAGGCACGCAGGAAGGCACACGAGGAAGGGAAACGCCCATTGCCGCGTGACGCGCCGCAACGCATCATCCCGCATGCCACCGCACGGCGCGCGAACGACCGTACGGGAAGCCTTGGGGCAGATACAGCGGCAGCGCCCGGAACGGGCCTGTCTCCTGCGTCGATGCCACGCCAGTATGGCCATCCGGCCTGTAAAGCGACACTGGCGTGCGTGCTAACATTGATTGTTATTGAACCCCGTCTTCCACTGACCTTGCAATGAATTCCGAGACCCATTCAGCGCTACCCCGCACGCTGGTGATTGCTTCGCGAGAAAGCCGCCTTGCCATGTGGCAGGCCGAACACGTGCGGTGTGCGCTGCACAAATTATATCCATCTTGCGACGTAAAAATCCTCGGAATGACAACACGTGGTGATCAGATTCTCGATCGCACGCTTTCGAAGGTCGGCGGCAAGGGCCTGTTCGTCAAGGAACTGGAGAACGCGCTGGCCGATGGCCGCGCCGATCTGGCCGTCCATTCGCTGAAAGACGTGCCGATGGAACTGCCGGCTGGCTTTGCCCTGTCGACCATCATGGAGCGCGAGGATCCGCGCGACGCGTTTGTCTCGAACATGTATGACTCGCTCGCGGCGTTGCCTGCGGGCAGCGTGGTCGGCACATCCAGTTTGCGGCGCGAAGCGATGTTGCGGGCGCGCTATCCGCAGCTTGTCGTCCAGCCGTTGCGCGGCAATCTGGATACGCGCCTCGCCAAGCTCGATCGCGGCGACTACGCGGCCATCATCCTCGCTGCGGCGGGGTTGAAGCGGCTGGGTCTCGCTGAACGCATCCGCGCGCCGCTCGATCCGGACGACAGCCTGCCCGCAGCCGGGCAGGGCGCGCTCGGCATCGAGATTCGCGAAGATCGCGCCGATCTGGCCGCGTGGCTTGCGCCGCTGCATCACGAACATACGGCGGCGGCGGTTGAGGCCGAGCGCATGGTGTCGCGGATGCTGGGCGGCAGTTGCGAAGTGCCGCTCGCCGCGTATGCGACCTGGCATGACGGCGCGCTGCATCTGCGCGGCATGGTCGCGACGCCTGACGGCCGGCGTGTGCTGAACGCGCATGCGTCCGCACCCGCGCCGACGGTGGGCGCCGCGATCGAACTGGGCCGTGAGGTGGCGGCGTCGCTTGAAAGCCAGGGCGCGCTCGATATTGTCCGGTCGCTGAGTAACGCGAGCGGCAACGTGACCGGCGCGTGATGTCGGCCGGAGCACGCGTCGATCGCCCGGTTGCCAGCGGCGCAGCGGTGGAGGCCGGTTTCACCGTCGTGATCACGCGGCCCGCCGGACAATCGGCGGGGTTGATGGCGGCGCTGTCTGCTGCCGGCGTATCGACGCTTGAATTCCCGTTGATCGACATCGGCGACGTCGAGGATGCGGGCCCGCTGCGCGCGGCGCTGGCCTCGCTCGAAAACTATGCGCTGGCGGTGTTCGTGTCGCCGAACGCGGTCGACCGCGCCTTTGCGCACTACGATGCGATCTGGCCGCATGCGCTGCCGGTTGGCGTCGTCGGGCCGGGAAGTGTGGCGGCGCTGGCGCGGCACGGTGTGGAAGCGCCCGCGTATCGCGTGATCAGCCCGACCGTCGACGCCGACGACGATACCGGCCGTTTCGATTCCGAAGCGCTCTTCACGGCGCTCGAGGCGACGCTCGGCACGGGCGGCTTCGAAGGGCGGCGCGTACTGATCGTGCGCGGCGACGGCGGCCGCGAATGGCTCGCCGACCGTCTGCGTGAAGCGGGCGCACAGGTCGAGACCGTGGCTGCCTACCGGCGGATCGTGCCGGACCCGTCGATCGGTGCGTGGTCGCGGGTGCACGCGTTGCTGTCGGGCGAGCCGCACGCGTGGCTCCTGACGAGTTCGGAAGGCGTGCGCAATCTCGACGAGCTGGCGCGCGAACATCTGACCACCGGCGAGATCGCGCAACTGAAGCGCGTGTCGCTCGTCACGCCACATCCACGCATCGCGCAGACCGCGCGGGGAGTGGGTTTTGATAGGATTACGGTGTCTGGCGCGGGCGATGAGCGTATCGCCCGTGCATTGCTCGCCTCTGCAGCTTCCGTTGCTTCCGTTGTTAAACCGGTACCGTCCAACCCGGCTCACTCACGCATGACAGATTCGAACGATTCCAGAAACGCTTCCATTCCTCCGGCTGCCACGCCTCCGTTGCCGCCGAACCCGCCTTTCACGCCCTATGAAGCGCAGCAGAAACCGCGCAACGTGAGCGGGCCCTTGCTGTGGTTCGTCATCGTCGTGCTGATCTGCGCGGCGGGCGTCGGCGCGTTTGCGCTGAACCGCAAGGTCAACCGGATGGAGCAGCAACTGGCGCAGCGTCAGCAGGCCAACGATGCGCAAACCGCTGCGCTCAATGTGAAGACCGAACAGGCGCTGGCAACGGTGCATCAGTCCGATTCGCAGGTCTCGCAACTCGAAGGCAAACTCGCCGATGCACAGGCGGGACAGCAGGCGCTGCAACAGCAATACGCCGATCTCGCGCGCAACCGCGATGACTGGACGCTTGCTGAAGTCGGGCAGATGCTGTCCGCTGCCAGCCAGCAACTGCAACTCACGGGCAACACGCAACTCGCGCTGTTCGCGCTGCAAAGCGCCGACACGCGTCTCGCCGCATCGGACAGTGCCCAGGTTATCACGGTGCGCAAGGCGATCGCGCAGGACATCGACAAGCTGAAGTCGGCGCCGTCCACCGATCTCACGGGCCTCGCCATCAAGCTCGACAACGCGATCGATATGGTCGATTCGCTGCCGCTTTCCGGCGAAGCGCCGATTGGCCACGCCGCCGCGCATGCCGCTGCCCCGGCTGATTCAACGAAGGTCTCGGCGGCCACGGGCGAGCCACGCTGGAAGGTGTTGTGGCGTCAGTTCACGTCGGGCGTCGGCCAGCAGCTGGCGAGTCTCGTGCAGGTGCGCCGTATCGACAATGCCGACGCGATGCTCGTCTCGCCCGATGAAGGCTACTTCGTGCGCGAAAACCTGAAGCTGCGCCTGCTGTCGGCGCGCCTCGCGCTGCTCGCGCGCAACCAGACCACACTCAAGTCCGACCTTCACGCCGCCGATGCCGCGCTCAGCCGCTACTTCGACAGCTCGTCGAAGCGCGTGCAAACGGTGCGCGGCCTGGTGAAGGACGTCGATACCGGTTCGGCGGCGGTTGAACTGCCGAACCTGAACACGAGCCTGCAGGCTGTCCATCAATACCGGAGCCGGGGTTAATCATGGCTATCCGCGGACTTCTCTGGCTGGCCTTCCTGTTTGCGATCGCGGTTGTGCTGGCGACAGCCGGCCGGTTCGACACCGGTCAGGTGTTGCTCGTCTACCCGCCGTATCGCATCGATATTTCGCTGAACCTGTTTGTCGTCGGTCTGGTTGTCACGTTTATCGTGCTGTACGCACTGATGCGGGCGATCCGCAATATCTGGCGCATGCCGCAGCGTGTCGCCGCCTATCGTGCGCGCTCGCGCGTGGCGAAGGCGCAGGCGGCGTTGCGCGACGCGATCGGCAACCTCTATGCGGGGCGTTTCTCGCGCGCGGAAAAAGCGGCGCGCGATGCGCTGACGAATCCCGACAACAAGGGTGCCGCAGGTCTGATCGCGGCGAATGCGGCGCACCGCATGCACGAATACGCGCGTCGCGACGAATGGCTCGCGCAGATCGACGAGGCGGACTGGCAGGATGCGCGCCTGATGGCCACCGCCGATATGCGCGCCGATGGCCGCGATGCGGACGGCGCACTCGAAGCGTTGAAGCAGATGCAGACGCAGGGTGGCCGGCGTATTCACGCGCAGCAGATCACGTTGCGCGCGCAGCAGCAACTGAAGAACTGGAGCGAAGTGCTGAAGCTCGTCAAGACGCTGGAGAAGCGCGAGGCGATCCATCCGGCCGTGGCGGTGCGCCTGCGTCAGCTGGCGGCGGAGAATCTGTTGCGCGACCGTCGTCATAACGCCGATGCGCTACTCGAACTGTGGCATTCGTTGTCGCCGACCGAGCGGCATTCGCCGCGTCTCGCCGATCTGGCGGCCGAGTTGCTGATCGGCCTGAACCGTCCGAACGACGCGCGCAAGATTGTCGAAGAAGCGCTCGCGCAGAACTGGGACGCGCGTTTGCTGCGTCGCTATCCGGAAACAGCCGGCGGCGATGCATTGCCGCTGATCCAGAAGGCGGAAGCGTGGAAGAACGATCGCCCTGACGATGCCGATCTGCTGTTTGCGCTCGGGCGTCTGTGTCTGCATCAACAACTGTGGGGCAAGGCGCAGTCGTTCCTCGAACAGGCGTTGAAGCTCGCTGATAACGAACCGCTGAAGATCCGCTCGCATCGCGCGCTCGCGAGACTGCACGAGCAGCTTGGCGATGCGGGTAAGGCCAGCGAGCACTATCGGGAAAGTGCGCTGGCGATGAACGTGGTCTAACGGGCTTTAACGCGGTTAGCGGGTGCGTTGACGCTGGATGATCGAAGCCTCCGGGGCGTTGCCTCCGGAGGCTTTTTCTTTATCGGCCGCCAACGGGCCAGAGCGCACTGCTACCGGTTCACCAGCTTTGCCGGCACACTGATCGCGAGCAGGCCGCCGAGAATCATGCATGCGGCCAGCAGGTACATGCCGGAGTCGTTGGCAGCGGTCGCCTGCTTGAGCCAGCCCACCGCATATGGGCTCAGAAAGCCTGCGAGATTACCCAGCGAATTGATCATCGCAATACCGGCCGCGGCGCCGGTCCCGGCGAGAATTGCCGTCGGCAGGCTCCAGAAGAGCGGCAGTGTCGTCAGAATGCCCATCGTCGCCAGGGTGAGGCCGGTCATCGCGAGCAGGGTGTTGTGCGCCCACACCACCGAGAGCACCAACCCCAATGCGCCCGCGAACGCCGGCACGGCGATGTGCCAGCGACGCTCGCGCATGCGGTCGGCGCTTTTCGCGATCAGCACCATCGCGACCACGGCGGCCGCGAACGGAATCGCCGAAAGCAGGCCGATCGAGAACGCGTCGGTGACACCGGTTGCCTTGATGATCGTCGGCAGCCAGAAGCTCACGCCGTACAGGCCCATCACGAACGAGAAATAGATCAGGCTCATCAGCCACACGCGCGGGTTCGACAGCACCCTGGCGACCGGCATGTCGTGCTTGACCGCTTCTTCGGCGGCGACATTGCGTTCGAGCAGTTGCTGCTCTTCCGGCGTCAGCCACGTCGCCTTGCTGATGCGGTCGTCCAGTTTCAGGAACACCCATACGCCGACGAGCACCGACGGAATCCCTTCGAGCAGAAACAGCCACTGCCAGCCGTGCCAGCCGTTCAGGCCGTTGAAGTTCTTCAGGATGTAGCCCGACACGGGGCCGCCGATCACACCGGAGAGCGCGATGGCCGTCATGAACCATGTCGTCATGCGACCGCGCCGGTGCGCCGGATACCAGTACGTGAGATAGAGAATGATGCCGGGGAAGAAACCCGCTTCGGCGAGGCCGAGCAAAAAGCGCATCGCGTAGAACATCGTCGGCGTGGTGACGAACATCGTCAGCATCGAGACGATGCCCCACGTCGCCATGATCCGCGCGATCCACACGCGTGCGCCGACCTTGTGCAGGATGAGGTTGCTGGGAATCTCGAAGATAAAGTAGCCGACGAAGAAGATACCCGCGCCGAAACCGTAGACCGCGTCGCTCAGGTTGAGATCGGCGGTCATCTGCAGCTTTGCAAAGCCGACGTTGACGCGATCGAGATACGCGACGACGTAGCAGAGCATCAGAAGCGGCGTGAGCCGCCAGGCCACCTTGCGGTACGTCGCCTCTTCGAAGGTGGAAGGCGGCGCGCCGGCGCCGGGGGCGTGCAGCGGATTCGCGGGACTGGCCATGGTGTCTCCTCGTTCGTTCTACGTAGATAGAAGTGCCGCGTTTCGCGCATTCTATACGTGGTTCAAACGAAATCCGGACCGCCGAAGTCGGGGAAAACACCGAGGCGCCGCGGCGTGAACCCCGCCGCACTCCGGCGGCCGCTGCTGCAACCCGGCGCAGACCGGTCGCTGCAGCGCGCGCCGCAGTGGACACTAGACGCAGCGCCCGCCGTCGACTTCGAGACACACACCGGTGACGAACTCCGCTTCGTCCGAAGCGAGGTACAGACACGCGTTGGCGACGTCCTGCGGCGTCGAGAAGCGACCGAGCGGGATACCGGCAAGAAAGCGCTTGCGATTCTCCGGCGTGTCTTCGACGCCCATGAATTCGGAGAGCAGGGCGGTTTCGCCCATCACCGGGGCCACGCAGTTCACGCGGATGCGGTCCGGCCCGAGTTCGGCCGCGAGCGACTTGCTCGCGATGATCACCGCGCCCTTGCTGCCGTTGTACCAGACGAGCCCCGGCCGCGGCCGCACGCCCGCCGTCGACGCGATGTTGACGAACACGCCGCCGCCCTGTGCGCGGAAGTACGGCACAAACTGCTGCACGCTCCAGTAGAGGCTTTTGACGTTGACCGCATAGACGCGATCGAACTCGGCCTCGGTCACGTCGAGCACCGGTTTGTTGCGATGGGTCGTGCCAGCATTGTTGACGACGATCTGCACGCTGCCGAAGTCTTCGAGTGCGGCTTCGCGCAGCGTAGTCCAGTCTTCACTGCGTGTGACGTCGCCCGCGACCGCAATCGCCTTGCCGCCCGCGAGCGCAATTTCGCTCGCGACGCGTTCGGCCGCCGGACCGTTCAGATCGTTGACGACGACGTTCGCGCCCTCGCGCGCGTACGTTTTCGCGATGCCTTCACCGAAACCCGAGCCGCCACCTGTGACGATGGCTGTCTTGCCTGTCAACCGCATGATGTCTCCTTTGTGTTTTCGCCGACGCCAGAACGCAATACCTTCGAACGGAACAGCTAGCCGTGCCGGATCGCAACCGTTTTCAGCACGGTGAATCCGTAGAGCGCCTCGAAGCCCTTCTCCCGGCCATGGCCGGAATGGCGAACGCCGCCGAACGGCAGTTCGACGCCACCGCCCGCGCCATAGTTGTTGATGAATACCTGGCCCGAACGCACCCGCCGCGCAAGGCGCAGTTGTCGCCCGCCGTCGCGCGTCCAGATACCGGCGACGAGCCCGTATGGCGTGCCGTTCGCGAGCGCAACCGCTTCGTCTTCGTCGCTGAAGGGCATCGCGGCGAGCACGGGGCCGAACACTTCTTCGCGCGCGAGGCGATGCGTGGGCGGCACATCGCGCAGGAGCGTCGGCGCCTGATAGAAGCCGGTCTCGGGCGCATCGACGATCACCTCGCCATGCGCGGCCATGGCCACGCCATCGTGCTGCGCATCGGAAAGGAAATCCCACACGCGTTGCTGCTGTTTTGCGCTGATCAGTGGGCCGCAATCGAGATCCGCGGTGGACGGCCCGACGCGCAACGCGCGAAACGCCGCGCCAAGCCGCTCGAGCAACGGTTCGTAAATCGTGCGGTCGATGAGCACGCGGCTGCCTGCCGAACACGTCTGCCCGGCGTTCTGGACGATGGCCGACACGAGCACCGGTAACGCGGCTTCGAGGTCAGCGTCGGCAAACACGATCTGCGGCGACTTGCCGCCGAGTTCCAGCGTGACCGGCACGTGGTTTTCGGCCGCCATCTGTGTGACGAGCTTGCCCGTCTCCGGGGAGCCCGTGAACGAGATGTGATCGATGCCGGGATGACGCGCGAGCGCCGCACCCGCTTCGTGCCCATAACCCGTGACGACGTTCAGCGTGCCGGCCGGCAGGCCCGCTTCGGCGGCCAGTTCGGCGACGCGCAATACCGTCAGGCACGCATCCTCGGCTGGCTTCACGACGCACGCGTTGCCTGCGGCAAGCGCCGCGCCGACGCTGCGGCCGAAGATCTGCATGGGGTAGTTCCACGGCACGATATGGCCCGTGACGCCGTGTGGTTCGCGAATCGTGAAGACCGTGTAGCCCGGCTGGTAGGGCAGCGTTTCGCCGTGAAGCTTATCGGCGGCGCCGGCGTAGAACTCGAAGTAGCGCGCCAGTGCCGATGCATCCGCGCGGGCCTGCCTGAGCGGCTTGCCGGTGTCCTGCGCCTCGAGCTTCGCGAGTTCTTCGTGACACGCGGTGACCAGCATCGACAGCCGGTACAGCACGCGGCCGCGCTCGGCCGCGCTCGCCGCGCCCCATGCGCCTTCGTAAGCACGGCGGGCGGCCCGTACCGCGCGTTCGATGTCTGCTGCCGTGCCGCGCGCGAGGCGCGTGAAGGGCTGGCCGTCCGATGGATCGATGACGTCGATCGTCTCGTTGCCCGTGGAACTGCTCCATTCGCTGCCGATGAAGTGTTTCGCTTCTTCCATGCATGCTCCTGGTTGAGAACTGAAGATGCCCACCCGCGCGGGCCCGAACCGGAATCGCGCGTGACGCCGCCCGGGAACGCCGGCGCGGCGGCCCGCGCCGTGCCGCGCGTGATGCCCGATCCACAAGGCGTAGAACGATTATCGCGCCGATCCCGTGCCGGCCGCCATCGGCCGATTGGCTATAATGGCGCATTCCGCACCGTCCGGCCGCGTGGCCGCGTGCGCCTGTCAAGGCGCCGCGCCGCAGCCGTGCTCCGAATTTCATCCTGACCAGAGAACGCTCATGAGCTTTAATCACGTGCCCGCAGGCAAAGATCTCCCGCAAGATTTCAACGTCATCATCGAAATCCCGGCGCAAAGCGATCCGGTGAAGTACGAGGCCGACAAGGATCTGGGCCTGCTCGTCGTCGACCGTTTCATCGGCACGGGCATGCGCTATCCGGCTAACTACGGCTTCATTCCGCAGACGCTCTCCGGCGACGGCGACCCGGTCGACGTGCTCGTGATCACGCCGTTCCCGCTGCTGGCCGGCTCGGTGGTGCGCGCGCGCGCGCTCGGCATGCTGCAGATGACGGACGAATCGGGCGTCGACGCGAAGCTGATCGCCGTGCCGCACGACAAGATCTGCCCGATGACGGCAGACCTGAAGTCGGTCGACGACGTGCCCGCGTATCTGAAAGACCAGATCAAGCACTTCTTCGAGCAGTACAAGGCGCTGGAGAAGGGCAAGTGGGTGAAGGTGGATGGCTGGGCGGGCATCGATGCCGCGCACAAGGAAATCGCCGACGGCATCGCGAACTTCAAGAAGTAATTCGTCGAAGCTGCCGTAGAAGAGAAAACCGCGCGAGCCCTTCGGGGCCGCGCGTTTTTTTTTTTATGCTGCGGCACCCGGATCCGCACAAGTCCAGCCCGTTAAGAATGCCTTAAGTACTGCGCTGTAGCATCCATCGAACGACGCGGCGGGAGAGGGTGACAGGTGATACATCCCGCGAGCGTCATCCGCAAAAATTCAATCCCCCGCATCAGAACCGGATTCGCCTTGAGGTGTCACTCGATTGACATTTGGGCCGGTTAAAGTGAAACCGCCGTCATCTATCATTTTGAAGCGCGATGCCGGAAACCAACTTTTTCTCACCCTAGAGATTGATTCAATCAGGACACCTTTCAAATGAAATTGAACACCGTGGCTCTGGTGATTTCGGCCGTGATTACGCTTTCTGCCTGTGGCGGAAGCGACAACAACAACGCCGCCGCGCCTGCGGCCGCGCCTGTTCCCAACACGGCAACGGCAACGGGCTACACTCTTTCGGTGTTCGCGAAGGCACCGTCTGCAACCAGCAAGCCCGACTCGATCGTGCAGATGGGCTCAACCGTATTCATCGGTTATCAGAATGCCGGCGAGGTTAAAGACGGCTCCGTGCCCGGCATCACCAATCAGATCGTGCAGTACGATCTGAAGGGCAATGCACTCAAGACGTTCACGGCCCCGGGACACGTGGACGGCCTGCTTGCGCGCAGCGACACCAATACTCTGTGGGCCATGGCGAACGAAGACGGCAATCCGGAGCTGACGATCATCGACCTCGCCTCCGGTACGCAAAAGACCTATCAGGCAACCGTCAACCCGACAGCGCATGGCGGCGGTTATGACGACATGCAGTTGCTGAATGGCGTTGTATACGTCAGTGCCTCGGCACCCACCACGCCAGGCACGGGTCCCTCTGTCGTCGCCCTTACGTTGAACCCCAACGGTACGACGTTCGACGTCGCGACGGTGCTGGACGGCAGCGCACAGAAGATAGACATCACGCCGTCGGTAGGGGGTTCGCCAAACCCGACTTTCAATCAGCCGGTGACGTTCGCGCTGGCCGACCCTGATTCGGAGGCCATCGATCCTTCCGGCAATCTCGTGCTGGACAGCCAGTCGGATGGCAAGCTGATATTCATCACCAACCCGGGTCCGAGCCAGACCGTCAGGATGCTCGCGCTGACGTTGTATAACGACAAGGACGGTCCGACCTATCCGGTGGACGATACGCGTTTCGTACCGGCGCCGGGCCCGACTGGCACAACGTTCATGCTCTTCACGGATGCAAACAACACGACCTATCGGGTCGATGCGCCCTTCAAGCAGGGCGATGCCTACAGTGCGGGCCAGGGTCAGGTGATGCAGCTGGACGTCAAGACCGGACATCTGACGCCGGTGGTCGCCGGTATCGGTGTTGCGTCGGCGCTGCAGGACCCGCATGGGATGCTGTTCGTCGCCCAGTGAGACCTCGCGCCTCGCTGTCGGATGAGTCGCTTTAAGGTATCGCTTGACCTGATGCGTCTGACTGCTTTGTCGACGCATCGGGCGGCGCGCGATTTCTTATGCTTTTCCAGACGCCCCGCCGGCTTCCGAAGGCTCGGCCTCTGGCTCGACCACATCGACCGCATCGACCACGGGCAACACCGATTCAAGCGTGCGCGCGCCGGCAGCCAGCGCGCGTTTTTCAACGGCCGTCAGGCGCTTGACCCAGTACTCGGCGCGCGAAGCGCTCGACCGGTCGGCGAGTTCAAACGAAGCGAGCAGCTGTCGCGGTTTGCGCGAGCGTGTATAGCGCGCGCCGGTGCCGCTGACGTGTTTGTCAAAGCGCGCCTGCACATCGACCGCAATGCCGGTGTAGACACTGCCGTCTTCGCATTCAATCAGGTAGAGAAACCACGGCATACGGGGCAGGAAACAACACGTCCTGGGAAAGAGGGATGGCCACGAGTTTCCCATAGAAACCCGTAGCCGTAACCCGACGAAAAGCCGTCAGCGTCAGTGAATCAGCCCTTGAATGGACTGTGTTCGCGCAGTTCGTCGACATACGCGTGGATGTTGCCCGTTTCGCCCGCGAGAAATTGTGCGACGGCATCCGAGAACGCCGGATGCGCGAGCCAGTGCGCTGAACGCGTAACAGTCGGCAGGAAGCCGCGTGCCATCTTGTGCTCACCCTGCGCGCCGCCTTCGAAAGCACCGAGTTTCTCCTCGATGCAGAATTCGAGCGGCTGGTAGTACGCCGTTTCGAAGTGCAGGCACGGCACGTGTTCGAGCGCACCCCAGTAGCGTCCATACAGCGTGCCGCCGGTTTTTTCGTCGCGCTGATAGACCACCAGCGAACTCGCGATCGGCTTGCCTTCGAATTCCGCGATCACGAGCAGCAGATTTTCAGGCATCGTTTCGCCAATCATCCGGAAGAAGTCGAGGTTCAGATACGGCGTCGAAAAGTGCTCCCGGTACGTCTGCCGATAGCATTTGCTGAAGAAACGCCAGTCGGCATCCGTGGCATCCTCACCGCGGATGCGGCGGAACGTGACGCCCGCGTCATGCACCTTGCGTCGCTCGGCGCGGATGTTCTTGCGCTTCTTCTGTTCGAGCGTCGACAGGAAGTCGTCGAAGGTCTGATAGCCGTCGTTGAGCCAGTGAAACTGCACGCCTTCGCGCTGCATCATGCCGAGATCGGTCAGCGCTTCGGCTTCGGTTTCGGTCGGGAAGAGCACGTGCAGCGACGACACGTCCGCCTGTTCGGCAAACGCCATCATCGTCGCGGCGAGGTGGCGCAGCGCGTGTTCGCTGCTGGCGAGCAGCCGGTTGCCCTGCACCGGCGTGAACGGCACCGCGCACAGCAGCTTCGGATAGTAGGGCACGCCGTTGCGCTTGTACGCATCCGCCCAGGCCCAGTCGAACACATACTCGCCGTATGAATGTCCCTTGAGATACACCGGTGCGGCGGCTTCGAGACGACCCGTGCGTTCATCGGTGAGCGTGACGAACTGCGTCGCCCAGCCGGTGTCGGGCACGGCGCAACGCGTCGCGTGCAGCGCGCTCAAGAATTCGTGGCGCAGAAACGGCGTCGGTTGCGACTGCCGTGCGAGGAGCGCGTTCCATTCGACGGCGTCCACCTCGAGCGGCGACGCCAGAATGCCCGTGCGATAATTAAAGCGTTCCTGATTCAATCTGTATGACCGTTCCACTCTGTTCGACGTCTGGCTGCACGATGTGCGCTGCGTCGTCCGTGATTGCACCGGGTTTCGTTTCGTCCGTCGGTTCGTCTGTTGCAACGAACCACTGTTGCTGCCTTCGCCGCCAGGCTGCTGGCCCGCCTCCCACGTTCTGCCATGAAGACCCGAATCGCTCTAGCCCAACTCAATGTCACCGTCGGCGACTTCGCCGGCAACGTCGCGAAGATCGTCAACGCGGCCCGCGCTGCGCACAACGATGGTGCGAAGCTGCTGGTCGCGCCGGAACTTGCGCTCTCCGGCTATCCACCCGAAGACCTGTTGCTGCGTCCCGCGTTCTACACCGCGAGCGCCGCGGCGCTGGCCGATCTCGCCGCGCAACTGAAGCCTTTCAAGGGCCTGCGCGTGATCGTCGGGCATCCGCATCGCGACCCGGCGAACGGCCATGGTAATGCAAACGCGCCGATCGAGCGCGGCGTGCCGCCCGTCGATACGTTCAACGCGGCGTCGCTGATCGTCGATGGCGAGATTGTCGGCACGTATCGCAAGCAGGATCTGCCGAACACCGAAGTGTTCGACGAGAAGCGCTATTTCGCCACGGATCCGCAGCCGTTCGTGTTCGATCTCGATGGCGTGACCTACGGCGTCGTGATCTGCGAGGACGTGTGGCATGCGTCGGCGGCGCAGATCGCGAAAGCGGCGGGCGCGCAGGTGCTGCTGATCCCGAACGGCTCGCCGTATCACCTGAACAAGGAAGCGGTGCGCGTCGATATCCTGCGCTCGCGGATCCGCGAGACGGGTCTGCCGATGGTCTACGTGAACATGGTCGGCGCGCAGGACGAACTCGTGTTCGACGGCGGCTCGTTCGTGCTCGACGCAAAGGGCGAAGTAGTCGCGAAGATGGCGCAGTTCGAGGAAGGGCACGCGATCGTCGAATTCGATGGCGCCACGCCCGTGCCTTCCGCGATCGCGCCCGAGCTGTCGATCGAAGCGCAGGTCTACGCGGCGCTCGTGATGGGCGTGCGCGACTACATCAACAAGAACGGCTTTCCCGGCGCGCTGATTGGCCTGTCAGGCGGCGTGGATTCGGCGCTGGTGCTGGCCGTTGCATGCGATGCGCTCGGCGCCGACCGCGTGCGCGCGGTGATGATGCCGTCGCGCTATACCGCCGATATCTCCACGACCGACGCTGCCGAGATGGCGCGCCGCGTCGGCGTGCGCTACGACGAAATCGCGATTGCGCCGATGTTCGATGCGTTCCGCACCTCGCTCGCGGATGAGTTTGCCGGCCGCGCCGAAGACGCCACCGAGGAAAACATCCAGGCCCGTATTCGCGGCACGCTGCTGATGGCCTTGTCGAACAAGTTCGGCTCGATCGTGCTGACGACCGGCAACAAGAGCGAGATGGCTGTCGGTTATTGCACGTTGTACGGCGATATGGCCGGCGGCTTCGCCGTCATCAAGGACATCGCGAAGACGCTCGTCTATCGTCTGTGCCACTACCGGAATGCGGCGACCACGTTCGCGAAGCAGGACATCATCCCGGAGCGGATTCTCACGCGCGCGCCGTCGGCGGAACTGCGCGAGAACCAGACCGACCAGGACAGCCTGCCTGAATACGACGTGCTCGACGCGATCATGCGCATGTACATGGAAGAGGACCGCTCGCTCGCGGAAATCATCGCCGCCGGGTACGCGGTCGAAGACGTCAAACGTGTCACGCGTCTCATCAAGATCAACGAGTACAAACGGCGTCAGGCGCCGATCGGCATCCGCGTCACGCATCGCGCGTTTGGCCGCGACTGGCGTTATCCGATCACGTCGCGTTACACGGAACCCGTCGAATGAGATCGCATCTGCTGCGACGGACTACTCGCAACGTGTCTGGCGCGGCGTAGAATCAAAAGCATTCGTTCCGTTTTCAATCTGTTCAATCTCTCGACCTGGATGAGGCCCGCCATGAAACGCATCACTGCAGTCATTAAACCGTTCAAGCTCGACGAAGTGCGCGAAGCGCTGGCCGAAGTCGGGCTGACCGGGCTGACCGTCACGGAAGTCAAAGGCTTCGGACGCCAGAAGGGCCACACCGAGCTGTATCGCGGCGCGGAATACGTCGTCGATTTCCTGCCGAAGGTGAAGATCGAAGTGGTGGTGGCGAACGATCAATGCGATCAGGTCATCGACGCGATCATCGGTGCGGCACGCACGGGCAAGATCGGCGACGGCAAGATTTTTGTCGCGGAAGTCGAGCGGGTGATCCGCATCCGCACCGGCGAGGAAAACGAAGCCGCAGTGTGATGTAGGGGAAAGCCGGGATCAGGCGCCGGCGTTGCACCACGCTGGTGCTTTTGTATGGGTATGCCAGAAATAAAAAACGGTGCGATACCCTTTCGGGTACCGCACCGATACGCGCCTCTCGCAGCAGCGTGAAAACTTCTCTTTAACTGTTCTGACTACACCGTTTGATTAGAACGAGTGTTGAATACCTGCGTACACACCGGTCTGGCTGTGGCCCGGCAGCGGGTTGTCAGTACCCACCGACGTACCCGGGTTGTTGGCATTCAGGCCGTAGTTAGCCGACTTGCTGTTCTGCGTCGTTGCAACCTGCAGGTCGAGCAGCGTGCGCTTCGACAGGTTGTACGAACCGCCAACCGTGTAGATCGTTGCGTTGCCCGCGCCATTGTTGCCATTGACGTGGTACACCGCTGCGATCAGTGCAGCTGCCGGCGTTGCTTGCCACGTCACACCGCCCCATTCGTGATTGAGCGTCGTCGGCTGGCCCGGCAGAACGCCCGTAGCACCCGACGAGCGGATCGCCTGGTAAGCAGCCTGGACCTTGAACTGACCGAGGAACACGTTCACAAGAGCCGAGTATTCGCGCGATGCCGAGAATACGCCGCCGCCAACGTTGGCGTTGTTGATCGCTCCCGTTTGCACGCCGTACAGCGAACCATTTGCCGGGTTGCGGATTTCGTCGTACAGGCCGCGAACCTGGAACAGGGCATTCGTGTAGGTGATCTGCGCGCCAGCTTCACGACCTTGCGCGGTCGTGCCGTTGCCGTTCCAGTTCGTCGCATTCGACAGTGCGTACTGACCGTAGAAGTCAAAGCCTGCGAACTTCGGCGACTGGTACGAAATGTTGTTGCTCGATTGCGGCCAGTTACGACCACGCACCAGCGACGCCGACGACCAGTTCGATTGACCGAACGGATCGAAGTCCCACACGCCATTCGAGATGAAGAGCTCGCGACCCAACAGCAGCGTACCGAACTGATCGTTCGACATACCGACCGTTGCCCAGCGATTGAAGAGACCGCCACCGCCCGGGCCTGCGCCCGTCATGGTGTTGAAGGAGCCTTCCAGCTGGAACAGCACCTTGTTGCCGCCACCAATGTCCTCAACACCCTTCATGCCCCACAGGCTGGTGCCCCAGTCGCCGCTTTCCGCGCGGAAGCGGTGCGAGCTGCTGGTTGCTGCACCCGTAGCGCTCGGGTTGGTCGGAACACCGGACATGTACTCAAGGCCGGCATCCAGGCGCCCATACAGCGTTACGCTGCTCTGTGCGTGTGCTGCCACGCCGAACGTCAGCAGCGATGCCGCGAGCAAAGCTTTCTTCATCTTCTCCTCCATACCCTGTCAAAAAGTAAACCCAGTACTGCGAATGGTGTCCGGACGCCAGAAGCGCCGAACAGAAATCTCGTACCAGAGAGCTTTGCGGCCGGGGTCGTATGTTGATGACGCGCGGCCTCGTTGCGGCCATCTTTACGTCACGCCCGATCCCTCGTCGACCGGTATCTCCTGTGCGTCGTATGAAGTGAAACTACTTTTATCGAACTTTGTTTTGCTACTTTGGTTACTAATTTAGCAAAAATACCCCTACCTGGCGAAGAAAATCGACGTGTCCCAAACAGGTGTCGCCAAATTGCAATACGAATGTGCGCGCTGCTCTTCGACAGATGCGTAAAAAAGCGCTTAAACCCTTGTCCGACAAGGGAATCACGGTTCGGCGGGCACTCAGTCAAGGATTGTCACTATTGACGGCGGAAATCGTGAGGAGTAAAGCGCTTCGACCGTGTTTTTGCGCACATGCTGGGATGAAATGCACATTCAACGTGCAGGTGACCGAAATAAAACAAGGCGCTGAAAGCGCCTTGTAAAACTACATAAACTACAAATCTGTAGTTTCTATTTGAGGCTGCCCGACAGGAACTGCTTGAGGCGGTCGCTCTTCGTGTTCCTGAAGACTTCGTCCGGATGACCTTCCTCTTCGACGCGCCCCTGATGCAGGAACATCACGTGGTTCGACACGTTGCGCGCGAACGCCATCTCGTGCGTGACGACGATCATCGTGCGGCCTTCCTCGGCGAGCGTCTGCATCACCTTCAGCACTTCGCCGACAAGCTCCGGGTCGAGCGCCGAAGTCGGCTCGTCGAACAGCATCACGTCGGGATGCATCGCCAGCGCGCGGGCGATCGCCACGCGCTGCTGCTGGCCGCCCGACAGATGCGACGGATACTGTTTCTCCACGCGCGGCGCGAGGCCGACCTTTTCGAGGTACTGACGGGCGCGCTCCTCGGCTTCGCGGCGCGGCAGGCCGAGCACGTTGACAGGCGCCTCGGTCACATTCTCCAGCACCGACATGTGCGTCCACAGGTTGAAGTGCTGGAACACCATCGAGAGTTTGGTGCGAACGCGCTGCAACTGCTTGTGATCGGCCACGCGCAGCGCGCCGTTGCGGTTGTCCTTCGCCGTGCGCACTTCCTCGCCGTCGACAAAGATGCGGCCCGAGTTCGGCTGTTCGAGGAAGTTGATGCAGCGAAGCATCGTGCTCTTGCCCGAGCCGGACGAGCCGATGACGCTGATCACATCGCCGGCATTCGCTTTCAGCGAGACGCCTTTAAGGACTTCGTTGTCGCCGTACTGCTTGTGGAGTTCGTCGACGAATAGTTTCTGTTTGCTGGATTTCATCTGTGTCCTTGTCAGGCTTACTTGCCCTGCGGCCGCAGATAGGCGAGCCAGCGGTGCTCGGCGCGGCGGAACAGCCACACGAGCGTGAAAGAAACGACGAGGTAGAGCAGGGCGGCAATGCCAAACGCTCCGAACGACTGATAGGTGGCGGAATTCACGTCACGCGCGATCTTGAGGATGTCCGGCACGGTCGCGGTGAAGGCGACGGTGGTGGCGTGCAGCATCAGGATCACTTCGTTGCTGTAGTACGGCAACGCGCGGCGCAGCGCCGAAGGCAGGATCACCCGGCGATACAGCGTGAACTGCGACATGCCGTACGCGCGAGCCGCTTCAATCTCGCCATAGGGCGTCGCCTTGATCGCGCCCGCGAAGATTTCGGTGGTGTATGCACAGGTGTTCAGCGTGAACGCGAGCAGCGTGCAGTTCATGCCGTTGCGGAAGAACGCGTCGGTGAGCGCGTGCGTGTGGATGACTTCGAGGCTGTAGAGGCCCGTGTAGCAAAGCAGCAACTGCACGTAGAGCGGCGTGCCGCGGAATATATATGTATACAGCCACACTGAGCGCGACAGCCATTTCTTCTTCGACACGCGCGCGACCGCGAGCGGGATCGACAGACAGAAGCCGAGCCCGATCGACACGACCAGCAGCCACATCGTGATGGCGAGGCCAGTGAAGCGGTAGCCGTCGGTGAAGAGATAGTTGCGCCAGTATTCCTGGATCAGCCCGATCATAGGTCCGCCTTTCGCACACCGGTCGAGTAACGTTTTTCGAGGTACATCAGCACAAAGTTCGAGACGGTGGTGATGACGAGGTAGATCGCGCCGGCCAGCAGCGTGAAGAAGAAGAACCGCAGCGTGCCCTTGCCGGCGTCCTGCGAAGCCTTGACGACGTCGGCGAGCCCGATGATCGACACCAGCGCAGTGGCCTTGACCATCACCTGCCAGTTATTGCCGATGCCGGGGAGCGCGAAGCGCATCATCTGCGGGAACATGATCCGCGAGAACACCTGCCACCCGCTCATGCCGTACGCGGAGCCCGCTTCGAGCTGGCCACGCGGCACCGAGAGGAACGCGCCACGGAAGGTCTCGGTGAAATACGCGCCGTAGATGAAGCCCAGCACGATGACGCCGGCGACGAACGGGTCGATGTCGATCTGCTGCCAGCCGATCAGGTCGGTCAGGTCGTTCAGCCAGATCTGGATGCTGTAGAAGAGCAGCAGCATCAGCACGAGATCGGGGACGCCGCGTATCAGGGTTGTATACAGCGTGCCGACGCCGTGCGACACGCGGTTCTTCGACAGTTTCGCCCCCGCGCCCAGCAGCCCGAGGAGAAATGCGAATGCCAGTGACAACACCGCCAGTTTGACGGTCTGCCAGGTGCCGGCAAGGATGATCGGGCCGTAGCCTTGAAGAAACATATGAAGTCCTTGACGACGCGTCTCGACGCCGCAAAAGACGCGATCTGCGTGCGTCGTGCGCCCTCTAGCCGGTGGATCCGTCGATCCGGCAGGACGCCCGACGCACAGCGGGCCGCTGTGCGATTCGTGACTGCCTCGCCGTGCCCCGGATCCGGGGCCGCGAAACACGCCAGGCGTCCCGCCTTCTGCGGGCTACCTGCCATGTCGTCGCCGGCGGAGCAGCGCTTTTTCCGACTGTATAACCAGAACCCCCGTCCGGCCCATTAGGTACCGGCCCGGTCTCCCTTCGCAAGTTTCCGCCGGGGCGCGGCGGCAATCGATGGCCGGATATCCGGCCAGCGGTCGCCATGTCTGGCTCGCCGTCGCTATTCTAGGCGGACAAAATTGCCGCGCAGGCGCCACATTGATCCGCTCGCTGGACTACCGCGGGCGGCGCAAGGGCGTGCGGCACAAGTCCGTCCGACCGAAAAGCGCGGTATTTTACCCGAACAGCCGGTGTGCGCCACCGAAGCTTTATCCACGGTCGGGCATACCCCTGGCGTGCAGCCTGCCGTGGGCGCGCGCGATTGCCGTCACCGGTGAAACGATACTGTGCGCCCGTGCGGATTGTGCTTTGTGCCGCATGCCCATACATTCTGCGCATCGCTCAATACTGACGGGAGATCGACATGCTGCAGATTCGCCGCTCCGACGAACGCGGTCACGCCAACCACGGCTGGCTCGACTCGTATCACAGCTTTTCGTTTGCCGATTACTACGATCCGGACCATATGCAGTTCGGGCCACTGCGCGTCATCAACGAAGACGTGATCGGGCCAGGCGAAGGATTCGGTGCGCACAGCCATCGCGACATGGAGATCGTTACGTACGTGCTCGAAGGCGCGCTCGCGCACAAGGACAGCATGGGCAACGGCTCGACGATCGGTCCCGGCGACGTGCAACGGATGAGCGCCGGCACGGGCGTGATGCACAGCGAATTCAACGCGTCGAAGGAAGACTCGCTGCATCTGCTGCAGATCTGGGTGCTGCCGGCCCGTCGCGGCGACCAGCCCGGCTACGAAGAGAAGCACTTCGACGACGCCGACAAACGTGGCCGCCTGCGCGTGGTCGCCTCGCCGGATGGGCGCGATGGTTCGGTGACGATTCATTCGGATGCATCGATCCACGCCGGCCTCTTTGACGGCGCCGAGCGCGCCGACCATGCGGTGCCAGCCGGACGGCGTGTCTATGTGCAGGTCGCGCGCGGCGGCGTGACGGTCAACGGCGAAGCGCTGCTGGCCGGCGATGCGGCGATGCTGTCCGACGTCGACACGGTGACGCTCGAAGAGGGCACCCAGGCAGAAGTGTTGCTGTTTGATCTGGGCTGACCTCACGTCAGCCTGGCCCGGCCTTGCAGGCTGGGGGTGCGGGTCCGCAACGCGAGCCACAAAAGAGACGCCACGGAATCAACAACCCCGTGGCGTTTTTTCGTGCGTCCTGCAGGCGGCGCGTGACACCCGCAGGATCAGGACGGCTTCGCGGGTTCTGGCGATCACGAAGCGCGCCCGGTCATCCATAAGCACGAAGCACTTATGGCTTGACCGCCGAAGCCGCATCCGGCGCCGCGCCGCGATGCTGTTCCCAACGCTCGTGCATCTTCTCGTGGCGTTCTTCCATCTTTGCGAAGCGCTGCTTGAGCGCTGTGCTGACGGTCGTCTTCTGCTGATCGTTCAGGCCGTTGTAGAACGCGAGCCACGCGTTCGCGCTCTGCCCGCGCAGTTGTGCGTCCTGCTGCTCGATCTTCTGATGGGCGGCGTACATCGCGTTCAGGTCGAGAATCGGTTGCTGTTGCATCGACTTGAACTGCTGCTTCATCTGGTCATGATTCGCGCGTTCGGCTTCGTGCGTCTGCTTCATCGTGTCGAGCGCGGTTTGCCATTGCTTCTCCTGATCCGCGTTCAGGTTCAGCTGGCCGTGCAACTGGCTCAGCTCCTTCATGAAGTGACCGTGCCAGCCGCCAGGACCACCGGGGCCGCCGGGACCACCCATAGGCGCAGCTGGCTGCGCAGCGTAGGCGATGCCGAGACTCAGCGCGAGAGATGAAGCGGCAACGGCGAGAAAGCGTGAAGTTTTTGTAGACATGGAGCGACTCCTTTGTATTGATCCAGGCCGACGGGCAGGCGCGTGATCTCGAGAGAGTGAGAAGGCCCGCATTCGGTTAGACACAGCGTAGGGGTGGCCGGAGCGCCGCGTGTTACACGCATGACCGCGGCCATTACACGACATTACGTGCGCCTTTCGCGGTAACACCCAGTAACCCTTTGCGGGAGGTTTGTGTCGAAAACGGGGGTTCGCGCGCGTTAAACTTCGTCCCATGGCTACTCAAATTCTGGTCGTCGATGACGACGTCGAACTGCGCGATCTTCTGCGCGACTATCTGGCCCGGCAGGGCATCGAAGTCTCGGTGCTGCATGACGCCGGTTCTCTCGAACGCCGGCTTGAACGCGAGCGGCCGGACCTGATCGTGCTCGACCTGATGATGCCGGGTGTCGACGGCCTGACAGCGCTGCGAAAGCTCCGCGCCTCCGGCGACGACATCCCGGTCATCATGCTGACCGCGCGCGCGGATGACGTCGATCGCATTGTCGGCCTTGAACTCGGCGCGGACGACTACCTCGGCAAGCCGTTCAACCCGCGCGAACTGCTCGCCCGCGTGCAGGCGGTGCTGCGCCGTCGTCGCACGCTGCCGTCGGCGGCCGCGCCCGAGCAGCGCGAGCCGTTCGCGTTCGGGCGATTCACGCTCGACTTCCAGTCACGTACGCTGAGCCAGGACAGCCGGCCGCTGACGCTGTCGGGCAGCGAATTCGCGCTCCTGAAGATCTTCGTGAACCACCCGATGCGTACGCTCACGCGTGAACGCCTGCTCGAACTGCTGCACGGTCCGGAATACGACGGTACCGACCGCGGCATCGACGTGCAGGTGTGGCGCCTGCGTCGCATTCTCGAAACCGATCCGTCCACGCCGCGTTTCATCCAGACGGTGCGCGGTCGCGGCTACGTGTTCGTGCCTGACGGCGAGCAACATGCGTCGGCCAGCTGATTCGCTGTTCGGACGACTGGCGCTGCTGGTCGTCAGTGTGCTGCTGATCTCGCATTTCGCGTGGTATGCGTTGATGCGTCTCGATCGCAGCCAGCTACAGGCGCGCTACGCGGTCGAAGAAGCCACCTTCCTTGTCGATGCGGTGCGCCAGCACGTCGCGCGTTCGCCGGATCAGCCGCTGCCTTCGCGCGTACGTCTGGTCGATCCGGCGAGTCCGGACGTGCCCGCCATCGCCACAGATCTGCCGGCCGGGCTGCAGCGTTTTGTGGACGATGTTCGGGACCGGATGCCCGCCGGCACGCAGGTGCGCATCGGTATGCCCGGCAAGCCGCCCTCGCTGTGGGTGCGCACGGCCGCCGACCATAGCTGGATCGTCGTCCCGGTGCAGCCGCTCAGGCCGCCGCGTCCGCTCGACCGGACGGTCTGGTGGCTCGTCATTATCTTTTCAGCTGGTGTGATGGCCGCGCTCTTCGCCGCGTGGCAGTTGCAGCAGCCGCTGCGCTCGCTCGCGCAGGCCGTCGCGCGATTCGGCCGCGGGCAGCCGGTGCCGCCCGTGCCCGAACGTGGCCCGCGTGAACTGCGGCAACTTACGCACGGCTTCAACCAGATGGTTCAGGAGGTCGCGAGCACGGAAAACGACCGCGCCGTGATGCTGGCAGGCGTCGCGCACGATCTGAAGACGCCGCTCGCGCGGCTGCGCCTGCGCGCCGAGATGATGGAAGAGGCCAAGGTGCGCGACGGCGTGGTGCGCGACGTCGATTCGATGGCGCATATCGTCGACCAGTTCCTGGTCTTCGCCCACGACGGCGCCGACCGCAGCGAAGCCGTCGTGGTCGATACGCAATGTGAGCGCGTGGTGCGCAGCTACCGCGCGGTTGCGGCCGGTGCGCCTGCCGTGCTGACGATGCTGAACGCCGGTCAGGGATTCCGTCTGCCGGCCGCGACGCTCGATCGCATCCTGTCCAATCTGCTCGACAATGCGCACGCGTATGGCGCGCCGCCGATCGTCGTCGAAACGGCGCGCACTGCCACGGGCTTCACGCTGTCGGTCTACGACAACGGCAACGGCATTGCCGCGCACGATCTGATCAACGCGAGCCGGCCGTTCGTGCGGCTCGATCCGGCGCGCGGCGGCAATGGCCATAGCGGCCTGGGTCTCGCGATCGTCGAGCGGCTGGTCAGGCGTGCGGGCGGGGAGTGGGAAATCGGCAACCACGAAGGACGTGGTTTGCGTGTCCTGATGAGCTTCGCCTTCGACGTCCTGCCGCGTGGCGAAGCGACTACGACGGAAAGCGCCTGGGGAAGGTAGGCCGGCGCGGTGCCCCGGATCAGATCACCTGTATAACAGGACGCGCCAGCGGCCAGCCGGCCGGGCGCGTCCGCCTTCGGCCCCGCTCATTTATTCAGTGAAAAGCGTATTGAGGGCGGTGGCGGCGTCGCTGTCGACCGTATTCCAGGTGACCGTTTCCGCCTCGAAGATATAGTGGGTCGTGTACTTGCCGAGGCGCGCGAGAATTTCCTCCTGAATCACTTCCGGCGCAACTTCGAGCTTCAGATACCAGGCCGTCGACGATAGCCGTGTCTGGAACGAGCCATATTCGGCCAGCAAATGGTCGAACGCGACAGCATCCTGATCGCGACAGACGATGACCAGATTTCCCTTCATGCGACTCTCCCGGTAGACGGTGGCAACAACCTTCGTATGAAAGTTGATGATACCTGCTTCTTTCGGGGGAATCCGGCGCTCGTTCCGGTCGACGTGGCCGTACGAACGGAGCCGGTCACCAGACCGACGCGGCGGCGCGCGCGGGCGGCGCGGTGTCGTCCGGCGGGACGGCTTCGCTACGGTCGCGGCCGCCAGACTTCGCCGCGTAGAGCGCGAGGTCGGCGCGGCTCATGATGCGTTCGGGCAGGTCTTCCGGCGAGAGTTCGGTAATGCCGATGCTGACGCTCAGTGCCGCCGACGAAGGCAGCTTCGTCGAAGGTGCGGCCTTCAGCCGCTTGCGCAGCCGCTCGACGACTTCGAGGCCCGCCGGCAGCGACGTGGCCGGCAGCAAAATGCCGAACTCCTCGCCGCCAAGCCGGCCGATCGAATCGCCGCCGCGCAGTTCGGCGCGGCAGGTATCGACGAAATGCTCGAGCGCGCGGTCGCCGGCCGCGTGGCCGAAGCGGTCGTTGATCTGCTTGAAATGGTCGAGATCGGCGATCGCGACGCACATCGGTTCGCGCGCGGCGCGCGCGCCGTCGATCTCCCGCCGCAGCAGATCGAGGAAATAGCGTCGCGAGAGGGCGCCGGTCAGCGCGTCGTGGCGTGCCTCGGCCGACAGCAGCGTATTGGCCGACTGCAACTGCTCGGCGAGATCGCGGGTCGCGCGATGGTGACGCCGCTCGCGCATATAGGAAACAGTGATCACCCACACGAGCGCCGCCAGACCGGTCAGCGTCAGAAACACGAGCAGACGGTCGCGTTTGTGATTGCGCACGAGTTCCGGATACGCCGTCACCGGATCGAACAGATGCGCCGACAGCCCGGAGTTCAGCCCGATGCGCGACTGGTAGAGCGACGGATCGTGGCGCTCCGGCATCTCGACGAGCTTGGCCGCCTGCGCTTCGGGAAACCAGGGCGCCTGCCTGGACACATCGTGACCGGCCTTGCGGATCTCGATTTCGGGGAAGGCGTCGCGGCGATAGATGTTCATCCGCTCGGCGACGGGCATCTGCGTGACCCGCGAGCGGGGCAGCGCGCGGCCTTCGAGCGCGCTGTTGTGCGCCATGATGATGACGCCGTTTTCGTCGGCGACGAAGGTGCCGGCGTGCGCGACCCAGTGGCGCAACCGGGCGATGCCGACCTTGGCGACGACCGCGCCGACCAGTATGCCGTCGTCGTAGACCGGCGCCGAGATAAAGATGCCCGGCTCGCCGCTCGCCCTGCCGACGCCGTACGCTTCGGCGAACGCGCCGAGCAGCGTGCTGGCCAGATAGCCGCGCGTGCGCATATCGATGCCGACGAAGCTCTGCTCGTTGCGCGCGTTGCTCGACGCGACGCACACCCCGTTCGAGTTCACGAGCCAGATGGAGTCGAGGCCTGAAAAACCTTGTGCGTCGTGCAGAAAGCTGCTGACGGACGCCAGTTCGGGGATGTGGAGCAGTTCATCCTGATGAGCGGGTTCCGCGCCGGCGCTGTTCGCGGCATAATTCTGCGTTTGCGTCAGCGCGTGCTGGACGACGCCCAGTTCGGCCATCGTGGCCGGGATCGCGCGCGACATGGCGAGATCGCTTGCGACCACTTCCGCCATGTTGTCGACGATCGACAGCGACATCTGCTCCTGCGCTCGCATCGCGGCGTTCAGCTCTTGCTGTACCATCCGGTCCGCGATCATGCCCGCGACGAACCAGCACACGAGCACGATCAGCAAGAAACTGACCGGCCCGGTTGCCTGGCGCAAGGTTGTCCTGTTCATCGGCGTGTTGATCTGCTTGATCCGTTCGATCCGTCTGACTGTTAAATACGACAGGGTCATGCGTGGCAGCGCACCGGCGCTGATTCTTACCCGCGTTGTACCTGTGGACCTGGACAGCAGGGCGTTGCAGGTCGCCGGAAAATCCAGGCGCTGCTCGCCACCCTGTGATTTTAACCGTCGCGCGGCGTCTGGAGAGGCGCATATTGCATCGCGTGACCACTCATCAGGATCTTTAACGGCTCACCGGGGCTTTTTCTGAATGGGGACACGGGTTTACCGGATGTGGCTCGCACGCGACGCCTTCGGGGAACGTCTGCCGGCCGGATGACCCGAATGACACGCATTCGATGCAAAAGTGGTGCCCGAGGTTGTGCCTGAAACACAGGTTGTAGTAGTGTCGTGCCGTCCAAAACGAGGAAAGCTCGCCAGCCTTCGGGCGGCGCCAGTGGTGGCGGGTGCCGGGCGGGAGCGGGAAGTCGGCGTGATTCGCCGCACGGCTCGCCCTGCAACCGGTCAACGCGTCCCCAACGCCAACGATTTACCGCGCATAAGCGTCTAGCCATGCCTGAATTCCGCTTTCCGGACCGATTCCTCGACCGTTGCAGCGTGCGCGCGGCGCCTGCTGCCCGCCCGGCGCGCGTTGCTGCCGCAGCCGACGCGATGGCTGCCCCTCCGGCTCCACTGCACGGGGAGGGCGTCTGATGGACTTCGGTTTCAACCTGAACCGCACCGCCAATGCGTCGGCATGGCGGGTGCTGCCCAATCGCTGGGACTTCGTCGCCTTTCCGCTGATCATCTGCATCATCGCGATGGCGGCGATCGGTTTCCACGAGACGATGGCGCCGATCTCCACCCTGCAGACGCAGGCGATCTCGCTCGACCCGGCGAATCTGCCCGAATACGCGATGCGCACCACGCTGCGCATGCTCGCGGCGATGGTCGCGTCGCTGGTCTTCACGCTGGTGTACGGCACGCTCGCCGCGAAGAGCCGTCGCGCGGGACAGGTGCTGGTGCCGATTCTCGACATCCTGCAGTCGGTGCCGGTGCTCGGCTACATCTCGTTTACGGTTACCTTCTTTCTCGCGCTGTTCCCGGCGCGCGTGCTCGGCGCTGAACTCGCGGCGATCTTCGCGATCTTCACGAGCCAGGCGTGGAACATGACGTTCAGCTTCTACCAGTCGCTGCGCACGGTGCCGCGCGATCTGGACGAAGTCTCACGCGGCTTTCACCTGACGTCCTGGCAGCGTTTCTGGAAGCTCGAAGTGCCGTTCTCGATGCCGGGCCTCATCTGGAACATGATGATGTCGATGTCGGGCGGATGGTTCTTCGTCGTCGCGTCCGAAGCCATTACAGTCGGTAATCATTCGATCACGCTGCCGGGCATCGGTGCGTATCTGGCCGCGGCGATCTCCGAAAAGGATCTGCACGCGATCGGCTGGGTGATCCTGACGATGACCGTCGTGATCCTCGCGTACGACCAGTTCCTGTTCCGGCCGCTCGTCGCGTGGGCCGACAAGTTCCGCATGGAAACCACCAGTTCGGGCAACGCACCGGAGTCATGGCTGCTCGATCTGATCCGCCGCACGCGGCTGATTCACCGGCTGCTCGTACCGCTCGGCTGGCTGTTCGCGAAGGCGGCGCGCGTGCCGCTGCGCCTGCCGTCGTTCGACCGCGTGCGCTTCCAGATTCCGCAGCGCGAGAAGTCGTCGAAGCTGGGCGACATGGTGTGGTCGGTCATCGTGCTGATCGCAACCGTGTATGTGGTGTATCGCGTGGTGAGCTACGTGCGCACCGGCGTGACGATGGATGAGGTCGGCCACGCGTTCGTGCTCGGGCTCATCACGCTGCTGCGCGTGGTTGTGCTGATCGCGATTGCTTCCGTGGTGTGGGTGCCGGTCGGCGTGCTGATCGGGCTGCGTCCGAAGCTTGCCGAAAAGATGCAGCCGCTGGCCCAGTTTCTCGCTGCGTTCCCGGCGAACCTGCTGTTTCCGGTGTTCGTGATCGTGATCGTGGGCTTTCACCTGAACCCGGATATCTGGCTGTCGCCGCTGATCGTGCTCGGCACGCAGTGGTATATCCTGTTCAACGTGATTGCCGGCGCAACGTCGTATCCGAACGACTATCGCGAGGCGGCCGCCAACTTCCGCATTCGCGGCTGGCAATGGTGGCGTCAGGCGATGCTGCCGG
Organism: Paraburkholderia sp. GAS42; assembly: GCF_050436565.1. Taxonomy (NCBI): domain Bacteria; kingdom Pseudomonadati; phylum Pseudomonadota; class Betaproteobacteria; order Burkholderiales; family Burkholderiaceae; genus Paraburkholderia; species Paraburkholderia sp. GAS42. The sequence continues at coordinate 145,307 of NZ_JBNDML010000014.1, forward strand.
GCATCTTTCCTTACTACGTGACGGGCGCGATCACCGCGTCGGGTGGCGCGTGGAATGCGAGCATCGTCGCTGAGGCGGTGCAGTGGGGCAATACCAAGGTCGTCGCGCACGGCCTCGGCGCCTACATCGCACAGAATACGGAAGCGGGCGATTATCCGAAGATCATTCTCGGTATCGCCGTCATGTCGCTGTTCGTGACCCTGTTCAACCGCCTGTTGTGGCGTCCGATGTACGCCTACGCCGAAGCAAAGCTTCGACTCGATTGAGAGCGAAACACGATGCAAAACCCGAAAGCCGTAGCCGCCGCGCCGATCCAGACGCCGCCGATGCCACCCCGTCTCGGCGAGGAGATCCTGCGCGTCAAGGACGTGTGCCGTGGCTTTAACAAGACCCAGGGCGAGCTGCTCGTCCTCGACGATGCGAACCTGTCGCTGCGTGAAGGCGAGATTGTTGGGCTGCTGGGCCGCTCGGGCTCGGGCAAGTCGACGCTGCTACGCATCATCGCTGGCCTGATCGAGCCGACCGACGGCGAAGTCACGTATATGGGCAAGCCGCTCGACGGCCCGGCGGAAGGCGTCGCGATGGTGTTCCAGACCTTCGCGCTGTTCCCGTGGCTGACCGTGCTGCAGAACGTGGAAGCGGGACTCGAGGCGCAGGGTGTTCCGGCGCGCGAGCGTCGCGAGCGCGCGCTGGCGGCGATCGACCTGATCGGTCTCGACGGTTTCGAGAACGCGTATCCGCGCGAGCTGTCGGGCGGCATGCGTCAGCGCGTGGGCTTTGCGCGCGCGCTGGTGGTCGATCCGACGTTGCTGCTGATGGACGAGCCGTTCTCCGCGCTCGACGTCCTGACCGCCGAAACGCTGCGTACCGACCTGCTCGACCTGTGGACGCAGGGGCGCATGCCGATCAAGTCGGTGCTGATCGTCACGCACAACATCGAGGAAGCGGTGTTCATGTGCGACCGGATCCTCGTGCTGTCGTCGAATCCGGGCCGCGTGATCGCCGAGATCAAGGTGCCGTTCAAGCATCCGCGTAACCGGCTGGACCCGGCGTTCCGGCGTCTGGTCGACGAGATCTACGCCAAGATGACGGCGCGCCAGACCGACGAAAAAACCCGCAAGGGGCTGGAGCTCAGCAGCTGGCTGCCGCATGTGTCGACCAACCTGATGGCCGGTCTGATCGAGACGCTGGCCGCCGCGCCGTACCACGGCCGCGCCGACATGCCGGAAATCGCGCGTTCGCTGCATCTGGAGGTCGACGATCTGTTCCCGGTCGCCGAAGTGCTGCAGCATCTCGGTTTCGCCGATGTGCGCGAAGGCGATATTTTCCTGACGCCGCCGGCGCGCGTGTTCTCGGAGTTCGGCACGCAGGAACGGAAGATGATGTTTGCCGAACATCTGCTACGGCATGTGCCGCTCGCCGCGCGGATCAAGAAGGTACTGAACGAACGGCCGGGGCATCGCGCGCCGCGCGTGCGCTTCGAACAGGAACTGGAAGATTTCCTCTCCGACAAGGCCGCCGAAGAGACGCTCGACGCCGTCATCAACTGGGGCCGTTATGGCGAGATCTTCTCGTATAACGACCAGACCGAAATCTTCAGTCTGGAAGACGTCGAGTCCTGATTGCTGTCTGGAAGGTCGTGCGGGAAGCGAAACGACAAAAGGCCGTGCATCTGGTTTGCACGGCCTTTTGTCATGACGCGGCGCCTGTCAACATCACGCGAACGCCAGAAGACGCTATTGCAGATTGCCCCAGCGATCCACGGCCGGTTCGGCCAGTGCCCACTTCCAGCCCTTCTGCTGCTGACACGCGCTGCCGGTGTACCAGGCTTCGTGCGCGCCGGGATCGTCGCCGTCCTTCACTGAGAACACGAAGTCCTTGCAGATCGCGAGCGCCGACGTGAACGCGCGCGTCACGCGAACCTGGCCGTGGCCGTTCTCGATGGGCATTGTGTGCCTGACGCTCCACGGCCGCGTCTCGCCGACCGGCATTGCGCCCGCGAGCGCCGCGATCAGGTCCTGCTGGTCGCTATGCATGTCGCGCATGTAGCGCTTGACCACCTCGTCGGTCGCTGCCTGCACCGCGATGCCGACGCCGATGCCGACAGCCGGGTTCGCCGTGACGAGACCGGTTGCGACGCCTGCCGCTGCGCCGCTCGCGGCACCAACCGACGTCGACGAGCACCCGCTCATCAACACGCTGGCGCTCACGCAGACGGCGGCGGCCAGCGCGAGCCGTACACGGGCAGCCGCACTCATTGCAGCGCGCCCCAGCGTTCGGTGGCCGGTTCCGCCAACGCCCATTTCCAGGCGGCGCCGTCGCGGCAGATCGAAGCAACGTAGAACGCCGTGCTGGCCGGCACGTTCTGCGTTGCGGTTTTGTCGACGGAGAAGACGATCTCCTTGCAGTCGAGCGCGCCTGTGCTGATCGTGCGGCTGACGGTGACGCGGCCGTGCTCGTCGTCTTCGATCGGGACCGAGTGCGTGACACTCCATGGGGAGACGGCGCCGACGTCGAGGGGGCCGGCGGCCTGCGCGATGCGATCCTGCGTATCGCGGTGGACGACGCGCTGCGAGTACTGGACGCCGGCGCGTGCCGCGGCGACTGCGCCAAGGCCGATGCCGGTTGCAACGGCTGCGTTATTGGTGACGCTGGAAGCGATGGCGGCGCCGGCGATACCGGCACCGGCGGTCGCACCTTCTGAATAGACCGAGTTGCATCCACTCAAGCTCGCCGTCGCGACGACGACAAGTGACACAAGCACGGAGAGCGCGCTGACGCTCATCCGCTGGGCTCCGTTGGCCCGGTGCATCCTGATCATCATTCCCTGTATTGCTCCTGCTTGCGACGTCCGCCGGCCCACCACGCGCCCCGCGCGGCAGCAGCCAGACGACGCGTTATTTACGTCCTTTCTTGCCGCAGCATTTTGCAGGATACGATTTGTAAATGGCAGGAGAAAAGTGCAAGCAATTGCAAATCCTGATGCATGTCAAAAGCGTTTCTAGATGTCCGGCGGCATTCGACGCGCTTTCTGATTTTCAGGACTGCAGGAGCCTGTAACGGCATCGCGTATTCATCGTCGTGTCGTTACGATAAAGATGTCGCGTTCAGGAGAAGTCCGGCGCAAGCGGCCGGACCGCCGGCTATTCGCTTTCTTCTTCGACGCCGTCTTCGCTGCCGTACGTGCCGAGCCGGTTGTACAGCGTCTTCAGGCTCACGCCGAGCGCCTTCGCCGCGCGACGCTTGTCGCCGCCGCAGTACTTCAGCGTGCCGAGAATGATCTGCTTCTGCGCGTCGGCGAGCGGCGTGCCGATCCATACGCTCATTACGTCACCTTGCGTCACCGGCTTTTTGACCCGCGACGCGAGATGTGGATGCGGCAACTCGACCGTCTTCTCCGCGAGGATGAACGCCCGATAGACGGCGTTCTTCAGTTCGCGCACATTCCCCGGCCACGACCACGTTCGCAGCGTTTCGATCGCGCGTTTGCTGAAGCTCTTGCTCGTGCCTTCCTGCTGGTTCATCGCGGCGAGGAAGTAATGCGCGAGCAGTTCGCGGTCGTTCTCGCGTTCACGCAGCGGCGGCGCGCGCAACGGAAACACAGCCAGGCGATACATCAGGTCCTCGCGCAGCCCGTTCTCCTTCATTGCGACGACAGGATCGCGGTTGGTCGCCGCGATCACGCGCACATCGGCGCGAATCAGCTCGCTCCCGCCGACGCGAAAGAACGTGCCGGTCTCGAGCGCCCGCAGCAGCTTGACCTGGCGCACCGGCGCCATCTCGGTGATTTCGTCGAGGAACAGTGTGCCGCCATTTGCGTGCTCGAAGTAGCCGATGCGCCCCTGCACGGCGCCCGTGAAACTGCCTTTCTCGTGGCCGAAGAGTTCGGCTTCGATCAGCTCGTCAGGAATCGCACCGCAGTTCACGGCAATAAACGGCGCGTCACGGCGCGCGCTCTGACCGTGAATCGTGCGGGCGATCAGTTCCTTGCCCGTGCCTGATTCACCGATGATCAACGCGGTCGCGTCGGTGGCGGCGACGCGTTTAATCTGCTCGTACAACTCAAGCATTACCGGCGACGAGCCGTACAGCAGGCCATATGACCTGAGGCCGGCAATGTCGCCCGGGACGCGTTGCTTCGTCTGCGCCGCGCTGCCGCCTCTGGCGACAGCGGGCGAGTCCAGATCGATTGACGCCATAAACATGTTGTCCTGCAAAAATGTTCTTCGTTGTGGCGGTGCAGGTTCGCGCGACCGGCGAACCGCGTCGATTCAATATCTCGTAAATGCGATTTAACCACTCGCGCACCTTTCACCGCAATGCGCGCGACCGCATGGCCGCGATCAAACGGATGTTTGTGCTGCACGGGCTGGCGAGCCGATCGATAAACGGCACTAACGACATATTTGTCATTAGGAATCGGCAATATCGACCGGAACATGGCGTCGTGCAAACGCGGCGTACCCGGCCGGAACTCGTCCGTCCGAAATCGATCGACATAAGAGGGTCGACGCCAGGCATCTGGCGCGCGGATTGCCTGCGATTGCGTGCAGCAGCATCACATACCGCGTGCATCCTGCGGCCGTTGGGTGGACGGCCGCGCGGCGCTGGACGTCAGCGGATGTCTTTTCGAACAATGAGGAGTATTTTGATCATGAGCGACACCACGGCCCAGCTTGCACTTGGCAGGCAAAAAATCGTCGAAGACCTGAGGGTGCTCCTGACCGACTCGGAGGAAATGTTGCGACTCGCGACGGCCGTCCCGGGCGAGGGCGTCGAGGCATTGCGCGAACGTCTGCGCACCCATGTTGACTCGATGCAGCTCGCGCTCGGCGACGCGCAGTCGGCAGCGAAGCAGCGCTACCGCGTCGCCGCTGACAACGCCGATCGTTACGTACGCGACAACCCCTGGCAGGCCGTTGGTGTCGGCGCCGGAATCGGGTTTTTGCTGGGCGTGTTGTTAGCGCGCTGAGCCACGTTTCGCTTTGTTGTGCGCTTTGCTGCGATTTTTCAGGTTTGCGATCAGGAGGAGTTCGACATGGCACAACCCAGAATCGGCATTTTCGGCGCGTTGGTGGCTGTCGGCGGCATCCTTGCATGGCGCTGGTCGCAACGGCAGCGCGCAGCGCAAGTGTCTTTGAGCCGCGATCTGAACCGCTGGGAAGGCGAAGGCGGTAACGTCGTTACGCCTGCGCAGCCGGTGGCCGCAGCGGCGAAAACCGCCAGCAACAGCGTTGCGAATGGCGCCGCGAACGGAGCCGGCCACACCGGTACATCAGGCGAGCCGTGGCCGTTTCCGCATAGCTGATCGGCCTCGCAACAAGATAGAGGTGTGTGGCCGTAGTAAGGCCGTACAATGATGAACCCACAACAATGAGGCGTTCAGGCTCGCTCGCATCCGCCGATTGTTGCACAGCCGCACCGGGTCCTGACCGGGCCGATCGAATCCAGGTCGATCATCACCGCACACCGGCCGTGCGGTTTTTGCAGTGCGCCGGGCATCCGGCGTCCTGCTATCGGCGGGTTCGATGCGTCTGTCAATGCGATCGCCCAACGCTTCCCTCGCTTTCGAGACGCAATGCCACACGTATTGATTGTCGATGACGATCCAGGTACCCGCGAGGCGCTCGCCACCATCATCACAGAAGACGGTCTGACGACAGTCACGGCCGGTGATCTGCGTGAAGCGCGCATCCAGCTTGTCCGGCAGACGCCGGACGTGATTTTCACCGACCTCAAACTGCCGGACGGCAGCGGCGTCGATCTGTTCGAAGATCTCGATCCGCAGTCCGGCGTCGAGGTCATTGTCATTACCGGGCATGCGACGGTCGAGTCGGCGGTGAATGCGCTGAAGATGGGCGCCACCGACTATCTCGTGAAGCCGATCAACATGCAGCGCGTGAAGGCGATTTTGAGCCGGCTCCCGCGCCCCGGTGATCTGAAAGCCGAGATCGGCAACCTGCGTGGCGAACTGCGCCGCATGGGCCGCTTTGGGCTAATGCTCGGCAATTCGCCAGTGATGCAGGAGGTCTACGACCAGATCAGCCGCGTTGCGCCGACGGCGGCCTCGGTGATGCTGGTCGGCGAATCGGGCACCGGCAAGGAAGTCGCCGCGCAGACTGTTCACCAGCTGAGTCTGCGTCGCAAGCACGCGTTTCTCGCGGTGAACTGCGGCGCGATCTCGCCGAACCTGATCGAGTCGGAAATGTTCGGCCACGAACGCGGCTCGTTCACGGGCGCTGACCGTCAGCACAAGGGCTATTTCGAACGCGCGAACGGCGGCACGCTGTTCCTCGATGAAATTACCGAGATGCCGGTCGAACTTCAGGTCAAGCTGCTGCGCGTGCTCGAAACCGGCATGTTCATGCGCGTCGGTACGACGAAGGAAATCGAGACCGACGTGCGCCTGATCGCCGCGACGAATCGCGATCCTGAGCAGGCCGTGCTCGAAGGCAAGCTGCGTCTCGATCTGTATCACCGGCTGAATGTGTTTCCGATCAGCCTGCCGCCGCTGCGCGAGCGCGGCAAGGACGTCGACCTGCTCGCGCAGGCCTTCCTCGATGAACTGAACGAGCGTCACAGCACGAAAAAGCACTTCCCGCAGGCGGTGAAGGACATGCTGATGTCGTACCCGTGGCCCGGCAACGTGCGCGAACTGAAGAACTATGTGCAGCGGGCGCACATCATGTCCGGCGCCGAGTCCGACAGCACGGCGACCGTGCCGCTGCAGATCTCGCTGTCGAAGCCGGCAGCGGGCACGGCGGTGACGATTCCGTTTGGCACGTCGCTCGCCGAAGCGGACCGCCAGCTGATTCTCGCGACGCTCGAACAATGCGGCGGCGTGAAAACGCGCGCAGCGGAGATTCTCGGCATCAGTCTGAAGACGCTGTACAACCGGCTCGTCGAATATGGCAACGACGCGAGCCGTCTCGCGGAAGGCGAAGCGGACGACGAATCCCGCGCGCTGGGCGACGCAGACGCCTGAGTTTTCAGAGCCGGACCCGGGCAACGGAAATGGGCCATCGTGTCGAACGAAGGCCCATTTTGCATCTGGCGACCGATCGATGACACGCCAGGCTGCATCAGCGCGCGTCTGCAACTGCGGCAATCGGGAACATCTGCACAGCGTCGAAGGCAGACCCGGATGCACATCGATCGCACACCGACGACGCCCGGGCGTGTAACGTCCACACGACGGCACATCGCTTGCTCGATGAAAGGGGACGACTGGAACGAGGAGGCTTTCATGCTGCAACGCTACACTGTTCTGTCCACGCGGCATCCGGCGCTGATCGCGCATCGCCCCGAGCCTATCGAGCCGCCGTCGACGCCCGAGGAACCCGACACCGTCCCCGATCCCACGCACGAACCGACGATTCCGGATACCCCGCCGATTGGCGATCCACCGCCGCAACCCAACCAGACGCCGTACGGCCGCCTGCATTAACGCTGGCCAATGCGTCATGCATCGCGACGCCCGGCGCAGGGCTTTAATGTACTTGTTACAAGTCAGCCTGAGTTTTTACCGGCAATTTGCCACGCCGGGCCCTAGACTATGTGCATGCCACCGCTCGCGTGGCGGCCTTCCAGTGGAGGCATCGATATGAGACATCCTGCCCTGCGGCGCTCCGCGCGCCATTCGAAGCGCGATGCACGTCCAGCCAATGCCGCCAGTAGCGCAACCGCCGGGCCGCCCGCGGGTCCCGACCCGGCTGCGCAGAATCGTCCCGCGCCCCATGCGCCGCCGGACGGCGATCACAACCAGGGCGGCGTGCGCGCGGAAGGGCTCGAATATCAGCGCGATCTCGGCTCTGAACAGGACGCCTGAGGACGCGCAAGCCACTGCTTCGCTGCTGGATGTGGGTCGAAAAACGGAAAAAACTTCTGTGTGGCGGGCTATGCGCCGCACGTTTTTACTCGTTCGTCACATTTGCATACATTTTTTTTCCGGTTTTGACGAGACACGGCATACGGCTTGCGTGCACCATAAAAGCTGAATTCCCCGCATGCAATGCATAACTGAATGAGGTGGAGCCGAATGAGCAGATTGATCGTGGTGTCGAATCGTGTAGCGCCGACCCAGGAAGGCCGTCCGGCCGCCGGTGGTCTCGCGATCGGCGTACTCGATGCGCTGAAGGAAACGGGTGGTGTGTGGTTCGGCTGGAGTGGCGAGACCGTCAGTGAACCGTCGGCGCCCGTCATCGAAAAGCAGGGCAACGTCACGTACGCCACCGTCGGTCTCACGAAGCGCGACTACGACCAGTACTACCGCGGCTTTTCGAACACCACACTGTGGCCGACGTTCCACTATCGCAATGACCTGTCGCGCTATGACCGGCAGGAGTATTCGGGTTATCTGCGCGTCAACGTGACGCTCGCAAAGCAGCTCAAGGCGCTACTCAAGCCCGACGACATCATCTGGGTCCACGACTATCACCTGCTGCCGTTCGCACGCTGTCTGCGGGATCTCGGCGTGAAGAATCCAGTCGGCTTCTTCCTGCATATTCCGTTTCCGGTGCCCGAAGTGCTGCGCACCGTGCCGCCGCACGAAGAACTCGTGAAGTGCATGTGCAGCTATGACGTGGTTGGCTTCCAGACGGATGCGGACCGCCAGTCGTTCGTCGACTACATCGAACGCGGCCAGCACGGCATGTCGAGCGAAGACGGCATGGTGCACGCGTATGACCGTTTCCTGAAGGTCGGCGCCTATCCGATCGGCATCTATCCGGATGCGATCGCGAAGGCCGCCGAACAGTTCACCGATCGCAAGCCGGTTCGCAGCCTGCGTGACGGCATGCGCGGGCGCAAGCTGATCATGAGCGTCGACCGGCTCGATTATTCGAAGGGCCTCGTCGAGCGCTTTCAGGCGTTCGAGCGTCTGTTGCTGAATGCGCCGGGCTGGCATGGTCGCGTTTCGCTGGTGCAGATCGCGCCGCCGACACGTTCCGATGTCTCGACGTATCAGCGCATTCGCCAGACCCTGGAAGGAGAGGCGGGCCGCATCAATGGCCGCTTCGCGCAACTCGACTGGACGCCGATCCAGTACCTGAACCGCAAGTACGACCGCAATCTGCTGATGGCGCTGTTCCGGCAGTCGCAGGTGGGTTATGTGACGCCGCTGCGTGACGGGATGAATCTCGTCGCGAAGGAATATGTCGCTTCGCAGGATCCGGCTGATCCGGGCGTGCTCGTGCTGTCGCAATTCGCGGGCGCTGCCGAGCAGCTGCCCGGCGCGCTGGTCGTGAATCCGTTCGATCTGTCGCAGATGGCGGAAGCGCTGGAGCGCGCGCTGTCGATGCCGCTCGCCGAGCGTCAGGCGCGTCATGCGGACATGATGGCGCCGCTGCGTGAGAACAATCTTTCTGTGTGGCGCGATAACTTCCTCGCCGACCTGCGCAATGTGGCGACGGCTTCCTCGGTGACGGCAAAAGCGGTAAAGCTCGCGGACGCGACGGCGAACTAGAAGCCCGGCGTCCGGCTCGAAAGAACGATACGGGCTAACCCATCCGGCGGCCATTGTGGCCGCCGTTTTTTGTGTGCGTGATTGGCGACTCAGGGCGACTCAGGGGTTGAGCCCAAGCTTCTGTTCTGATCCCATGACGAGGCTTTAGCCGGCATCGCCCGCGTCGCGCTGCGCTACGCAAGACATTCAGGTCGAAGCCGTCGCCCCGCGTTGCGTCACGCGCAACATGCTCACGGTCGCGGCCACTATCGCAAAGCTCGCCGCGACATAAAGCGCGATCGTCGGACCACGCTGCGGCGCTACGCCGAAGATCAACGCGACGAGTGCCGCACCCAGCGTCTGGCCGGTCAGTCGCGCCGTGCCGAGCATGCCGCTCGCGCCGCCGCTGCGCGAGCGCGGCGCGGACGACAGAATGGTCCGGTTGTTCGGCGACTGAAAGAGTCCAAATCCCGCCCCGCATACCGCCATGCGCCACGCGATATCGACCGGCTCCGGATGCGCACCGAGCGTTGCCAGCAACAGCAGGCCGCAGGTCATCGTGATAAGTCCGATGCCGCCGAGCATGCCCGCCGAATAGCGATCCGACAGCACGCCGGCGAGCGGCGCCGCGACGATGATGACGAGCGGCCACGGCGTCATCAGCAAGCCGGTCTGCACCTGGGTGAGCCCGAAGGTGTCCTGCATCAGGAACGGCAGCGAGACGAACGCCAGCATCTGCGCGGCGAAGGAACAGATCGACGTCCCGATCGACAACGCGAAGATCGGGATTCTCAGCAGGTCGACGGGCAGCAGCGGCGCCGGCTGATCCAGTTGCCGTCGCACGAAGAAGTAGCCGATCACGACCGCCGCGAAGACTTCAGCGACGACATAACTGCGATGCTCGCCGTGCCCGAGCCCGTCGACCGCAAAGATCAGCAGGCCGAACACGAACGCGTTCATCACGGCGCTCAGGTAGTCGTACGGCGCGCTGTGCGGCGTGTTGCGCGGCAACGCCTTCAGGCCGCCGGCGAACGCGGCGATGCCGATCGGTACGTTGATCGCGAAGAGCCACGGCCACGTCGCGACGGACAGCACCGCGGAGGCCACCGTCGGCCCGACTGCCGACGACACTGCAACCACCATCGCGTTGATCGAGACACCGCGCCCGAGATGGTCGGGCGGATAGATCATGCGGACGAGCGCGGTGTTCACGCTCATGATGCCCGCCGCGCCGAAGCCCTGGATCACGCGCGCGAATGCAAGCATCGGCAGCGAGCTGGAGAGCGCGCAACCGAGCGACGCGACAGTGAAGAGCGCGAGGCCGGAGAGATAGACACGCCGGTAGCCGATGCGGTCGCCCAGCGACGCGAGCGGCAGCAGCGAAATGGTGACGGCAAGCTGGTACGCGTTGATGATCCAGATCGAACTGGCGGCACTTGCGTTCAGATGACGCGCGATGGTCGGAAGCGCAACGTTGGCGATCGCGCTGTCGAGCACGGCAAGCGTGATGCCGAGGGCTACCACGACAATGGCGCCGTAACGTTGCGGCAGAGGCAGGCCTTGTTCTGGGTTCATCGGCACGGGCCGTTAGTAAGCAGACGCCGAATTGTATGAAACCGTCCTTACAGGAAGGTTGTGCGTGCATCCTTTTTCGTTGTTCAGCATCCGGCCGTGCCGCGTGCGGCCTGACGCGTCGAGTGCCGGGCACGCTGCTGCATCTGCGATGAAACGACGGGCGCCTGCAACAGCGTGCCTGCGCCCGTCCCCACCGGTTACTTCAGTTCGTACAGGCCGGTGTAGGTCGCCGAGTCGATTTCGTTCAGATGCGTCATGAAGCGCGCGACCGCATTCGTCACGTCCGCGTTGATCGGCAGATTCGGCACCTTCAGCGCATGCAGACGGAAGATATAGCGATGCGTCCTGTCGCCGCGCGGCGGCGCAGCGCCACCGAAGCCGACCGTGCCGTAATCGTTGCGCACCTGCAGTGCGCCTGGCGGCAGCAGGCTGCCGTCGGCCTTGCCGGCGTTGCGCGGCAGCGAACGGGCGTCGGGCGGAATGTTGACGATGACCCAGTGCCAGAAGCCGCTGCCTGTCGGCGCATCGGGATCGTGGACGGTGAGGGCGAAGCTTTGCGTGTCGGCCGGCGGCGCGTCCCACTGCAACGCAGGCGAGATGTTGCCGCCATCTCCGCCGAATGATATGTCGTCGAATTCCTGTGCCTTCGTCATGAAGCCGTTAGCGGGAAACTCGTCGGACCAGAGTCGGAAATCAGCCATCGGATGCCTCCTTCAAGGAAAGTTCTTGATATGGAACGGGCGCTGTTTCGCGCCCGCGTGAGCGGCGCGTGGACCGTCGCGATGAGCTGATCGAGTGTATCACCGCGCGTCCTGCGAACCATCGTGTGACGGCAGGCGGACTTACCCGGGCGTCGGGTCAAAGGCGCAGTTCGAGCATGTCGCGGTCGTTGCGGTCGTTGCTGCCTTCAACCTCGACGCCTTCGCCTTGCAGCCAGTCGGTGAGGTTTTGTATCACGCCTTCGATGTCCCGATTCGCTCCACGCAAGGCGCATTCCCACACGATGGCCACGCGCCAGCCCGCTGCGCGCAAGGCCCGCACGGCGCGCTCGTCGTTGCTGCGGTTGCGGGCGATCTTCTCGCGCCAGAACTCGGGGCGTGTCTGCGGCCATTTGAAGAGGTGACAGTCGTGACCGTGCCAGAAACAGCCATGCACGAAGACGACGGCGCGATAGCGCGGCAACACGATGTCGGGACGGCCAGGCAGATCGCGCGCATCGAGCCGGAAGCGGAAGCCGCGTCGATGCAGCAGGCTGCGGACCAGGATCTCCGGCTTCGTGTTGCGTCCGCGGATGCCGGACATCATCCGGCTGCGCGTCGCGGCGTCGACGACGTCGACCATCAGGCGACGAGCGCGACGTCCTGCGGCGGCGTGGAGTCGAGTTCGCCGTTGCCGGACAGTAGCGCTTCCACGTGCGGCGTCATGATGCGCGCCACTTCCTGCATCACGGGCATCACGACGCTGTTGCCGAACTGCCGGTAGGCCTGCGTATCGCTGACGGGAATGCGATACGTATCGGGAAAGCCCATCAGGCGCGCGCATTCGCGTGGCGTCAGACGGCGCGGCCGCTGGCCTTCACCGTGATCGCCCTGATGCACGAGGATTTCGGAGCCGTCCTTGTGATATCGCGCGGACAAGGTGCGCGTGACGCTGTCCGGATATGCCATGCCGAAACCGAAGCCGTTGCCCGCCGCGCGATGCTTCTCCGCGTACTGCTGCAGATAGGCCCACAGCTTTGGCGTGAGCGTGTATTTCGGCTGCACGCGTCGTGCGGCGTGATCGAAGAAACGCTCGCCATCCCACGGCAGAACGGGTTCGCTGCCGTCCGCGCGATGCAGGATCGAAGCGAGCCGCGGACCGTTTTCCGGCAGGCACAGATCGTCCCACGAAAACGACGTCTTTCCGCGAAAGCCCACGATGATGATCCGCTCGCGATGCTGCGGCGTGAAGTGCTGGCCATCGATCACGCGGTAATGGACTTCGTAGCCAAGTTCATCGCGCAGTGTCTGCAGGATCACGTCGAAGGTGCGGCCCTTGTCGTGTGACAGCAGGTTCTTCACGTTTTCGAGCAGGAACGCGGCCGGCCGTTTCGCGGCGATGATCCGCGCGACGTCGAAGAAGAGCGTGCCCTGCGTCGTGCATTCGAAGCCGTGCGGCCGGCCGAGTGCGTTTTTCTTGCTGACGCCCGCAATCGAGAACGGCTGGCAGGGAAAGCCGCCGAGCAGAATGTCGTGGGCGGGCACGTCGTCGGCGGGAAACGACACGATGTCGCCGATGAACGCATGATGCGAGCCGTAGTTTTCGAGGTACGTCTTCTTCGAAAAGTCGTTCCACTCGCTCGTGAAGACGCATTCGCCGCCTTGCGCCTCGAAGCCCATGCGGATGCCCCCGATGCCGGCAAACAGGTCGATGAAAGTGAAACGTGAGGGCGCGCTGACGCGGCCGGTGCTATTGGCGCTGCCAGTTGCGAGCAGCAGGCGCAGCGCGGGGCCGAGCATCGCCGGGCACGGCGTTTCGCGCTTTTCCCAGCGACGGACGGTCTTGACGTCCTTGCCGACGTGGTCGGCGATCTCTCGTTGTGTATAGCGGGCGCGAGCCTGTTTCAGCAGTGCTAGCAGCGTGGCCTGAGTCACTATCGGTCCTTGCTGGGGATTTTTGCGGACATTATGACCGAAACGCGTCCCTTTTTTGATATGTCACGTGGGGCGCGGGGAAAAGTCCGCGTCCGGATGCCATGGCTAAGCGGTGTTGAGGCTTTGCGGGCGTGCGCATGGACGGATCTGGCGAGGGCAGCCCTGGCGGCCGGGGAGCAGCGCTCACGCCGGCCGCCAGTTGTTCGCGCTGCGCGGTGACCGCGGGTGCGGGCCTCGTGGTTTATCCCTGAACCGCGTACGGCGCGTCTGGCGCCGTCGCGTTCGTGACCGGGACGTTGACCGCATTGACCGCATGCGGGGCCGGCCGGTCGCAAAGCGGGAAGTGATCGAGTTGCAGCAGCAGACTGTCGATTGCGTGAAGCTGTCCCTTGGTCAGGTGATCGGCGTCGAGCAGGGTGTGCAGGCGCTTCCGCCAGTACGACGCCGGCAGGATCGGCCCGCCCAGATCGCCGTGCAGTGCCGGTCGCATGACACGCGCAATGTGCGCGATGTCCTGGTCGATCAGCGTGGTCTGGAAAGAGCCCGTGCGGGCGAAGGATGTGCGGTCCATGCCCCGTTAACGGCACCCGATGCCGCGGCTTTAGGGGCGACAGGCTCTGATTTTGCGTTTTCACCGATGGCGCATGACCCGTTGTACGTCTTCGCAGGCAGCGACACGCCCAGGTTTTCCGGTTTGACGGGTGTTTTGTGCCTGGAGCGCCATCCATGATCTGAACGTCACTCGGCCTGCGGTGGGCTTCCGGGCGTGATGCATCAAGGCGCCACAGTTTCTTCGGACGAATGCGCCGGCTTGGGCACAGCGGTTGCTGGCCATCCGGGTACTGGCGCAATTTTGCGCCGGCACTATGTACGACGGGAGCCAGACATGAACAAGGACCAGGTGAAGGGCGTGGCAGAAAAGGTGAAGGGCAAGGTCAATGACACCGTCGGCCGTGCAACCGGCGACACCGCCCAGGAGGTCAAGGGCGATCTCCAGCAGGCCGCGGGCGAAGTGCGCAAGGCCTACGGCGACGCAAAAGAAAACGCGAAGGACCACGCAAAGCGTAAAGCCCCGTAAGCCTGTTGGCTTTGTCGCATGAAAAAAGGCGCTTCGGCGCCTTTTTTCCATGAAGCTGAAGCGGGCGGCGTGCGTGTGAGGTCAGCTCGGCACGCGCGCGATCGCGCTGGGCAGGACGATCCGCATCGGAAGCGCCGCGGTTGCGATGTTGTGAGTGCGGGTCATGAGGGACAAGGCATCGGCACGCACGACGCGTCAGACCGGCTTCGGGACTCAGCCCGCCTTGCCGGGCGCGTCGGGCCCGTTGTCGCTGCGCGCAGCGCTCTCAAGAAAGCGACGCGTGGCCTCGAACGAAGCCAGCATCTGCTCCGGCCACGGTTTTTGCAGCATCAAAGCCTGATGTTGTTCGAAGGCCGTGGTCAGTTCCGCCAGCAGTTCCGGCGACTTCAAGTGCCGGATCAGGACGTGAAGGGCGATGGCGGTTGCCTGACTTGCGCCGGCGGTCTGCATGCCGGAAACGGTCAGTGCAGCGATCTGTTTGCTGGTGTCCACGGGACTCCTTTGCGGATGGATGAAAATCGACGGCCCTCCGGCCGGTGGTCCCGTATTTTGACACCGAAGCAACGCGTGTTTATGGCGCGATGCCGTCGCAGGTTACGTCGGCGTCTCAGGCCGCGGAGACGTTGCGGTTGTGATGGGTTGCCGCCCGCGATGCCGGGGTTGCCCTCACCGGGCACACCGTCGCTTCGCGCGTGGCTGCGCGCGCGTGGTTGCGGTCGAAATGATCCAGTTCCAGTAGCAGGCTGTCGATCGCGCGCAACTGGGCTTTCGTCACATGCCAGGCGTCCAGCAGGTGATGAAGGCGGCGCCGCCAGTACGACGTCGGCAGGATCGGGCCGCCGGCATCGCTGTATAGCGACGGTCGCATGATGCGCGCGATGTGTGCGATGTCGTGGTCGATCAAAGTAACCATTGGGAGGCCCCATCGAATTCGTAGCGCATCCTGCCTGCCTCGGTTCGGCGGCGATCAGGTGTCGCGATGAATGAAGCGTACCGCTACATGAGCGCGCGCAATCCGGCGATCAGAGGCCGGTTAGTTCGCCAGTTCGGCGGGTATGAGGTCCGGGAGCGGCGCGGAGGAGCGTCGCGGGTCCTGACAGAATTCACGGATCAAACAAGGAAGGGGATTTCTGACGATCGACGGGGTCTTGTACTCTCACCCGTACCCCAGAAAAGCGTTGCTGTGAATTCTGGAGGTGCGATTCCCACGGCGGTCGGTTAATTGAGGGAACCGCGTTTTTGATGCCGTTTTCGCTCAGAGCAACGCCTAAAATGTGAGCGTGACCTCGGAGGAGGGTGCCATGACTGAATCGATGATTGCGTATTTCATGGGACCAATCGTGATGATAGTGGTGGGCGCGGCGATATGGGCCGCCAACCGTTACAGCCGAAAGGATGACCGCGAGCGGCAAGGCCGGTGGCTTGATACGCACCACGTAGACTGGATGAGGCACAAGCATTGAAGCAGGGTGCCAGAGATTAGGGGGCCGATCGGGCACCGCCTTCAGTAGGCGCATCACCTACAATGTAATCATGGTCGCGACCTGGTAAGGAGGCTGCCATGACTGAGTCGATGATTAGCTTTGTGGTGGGCCTGGCGATCCTGCTGGCGGTTGCCGCATTCGTGCTGGCGCGACGTTACAGGCGTGAAGGCCCGGGAGGGAGTGTGGTTCAGTGGCTCGATTCGCATCACATGAGTTGGATGCATCACAAGCACTGAAGCTGCGGCGCCGGAAATCAACGGTATCGGGTGGCGCACTGATCTCCATGAGTGCGTCACCGAGAAATATCGTACTCAGGAGAACGTTGCCATGAGCGAATCAATGATGGCGAGTTTGATGGGGATCATCGTGGTTGTGTTCGGCGCCGGGATATGGGCCGCATCCACCAACCGCGAGCGGCTAACCCAGTGGTTCCAGGAACATCATCTTCGGGACTGGATGCACCATAAGCACTGATCGTGGAAAGCCGCGCATAGTGCGGGGTCTGCCAGGAACACGCATCGGAATCAGCCTGCTTGAACAGGATGACGCTGGCAGTTTTGCTTTCGCACAGTACGTATGCACCGCGCGCGAATCCGATGGGCAATGATGGCAGCAAAAAGCCCCGCAGTACGGGGCTTTTGGGGAAAATCCGGGAAGCTGACTGGTCCCCCTGACAGGAATCGAACCTGTATCTAGCGCTTAGGAGGCACTTGTTCTATCCATTGAACTACAGGGAGATGGAACAGCAGCGGCGAGGCGAATGACCTGCGTGTTCCGCAACCGCTACGTTCCTAAGTCACCCACCGTAGCTGGAACCGCCGTGATTCGTGCATCGTGGAAGCAAAACCGTCGCTTGCATGGTTCGCCGTCACGCGCGCAGGAATTGCGCCGCAGGGGCCAGAGTATAGCAAAGGCGTCTCTCGATGATAATGACGCCGCGCACTGCGCCCACAAGTGCCATTATCATCCGGCGACGACTCCTGTGAACCTCTACCGTGACCCGCGCCTCGTCGACCGCGCCTCGTCGACCTTTACGACGCGCTCAATCCACGCGCCGCTGGCAGGGCCGACGGCCGTGCACGGGCGCGGAACCGGCTTCAGAATTCGACGACGGCGAATTCCGCTTTGCCCACATCGCACAGCGGGCAGCGCCAGTCTTCCGCGATCTCGGCAAAACGCGTTCCAGCCGCGATACCTTCTTCCGGCAGACCTTCTTCTTCGTTGTAGATCCAGCCGCAGATCAGGCAGACCCAGCTCTTGTATTCAATGACTTCGCTCACGACGTACTCTTTCTTCAGTTCAATGCAATGACCCGCGTTCTGCCCCTTTTCAGTGCAGGCGCGGCGAGCCGCAATCTTACCGGAATTCATCAAAACCCCGCTGCGCCAGGTCGCCGCACAGCGTGATTTCCAGTATCAGCGGCGGCTGCCGGGCGCATCAGGATGTTCATACGTCCGGTGTATGCTCTGGGGCGCGGCCTTTCCCGCGCCCGGTCGACGCACCTGCAATGAGCCTGTGATGCAAGTCGACCGTGCGCGTTCAAAACCCGGCCACTACGCGGTGTGCGGACGCCCGCAGACGCGGCGCGATCGGGGCGCGTAGGTTCAAACTGCATCGGGCTGCTTTCCTCAAGGAGAACACGATGTTCAACAACAAATGGCTTGTCAGCATGGTGTTTGCTGGTCTCTTCGTCGCGTCGGGTGTGGCGCGCGCGGAGGGCGTGTCGTTCGTCGAGCCGAAAGACGGCGCTATGGTGAGCAACCCTGTGCACGTGAAATTTGCCGTCGACGGCATGAAGATCGCGCCTGCCGGCACGATGACAGAAGGAACGGGCCATCATCATCTGCTGATCGACGGCCAGCCGCTGACGAAGGGCGAAGTCATTCCGGCCAGCGACAAGTCGCTGCACTTCGGCAAGGGACAAACGGAAACGGAGCTCACCTTGCCGCCGGGCGATCACACGCTGACGCTGCAGTTCGGCGACGGTGCGCATCGTTCCTATGGGCCGGCGATGAGCAAAACGATTACGGTTCATGTGAAATAACGAGCAGCATGACAGTCAAGCGGGTTCGGGGCCTCGCGACGAAGCGAGGCCTTTGATACCTGTGCGGCCGGTGTGAGCCGGCTGCGTCATCAGGTTTGCAGCGTCATTCTGTCTGTACTGGCCCGGTGGATTCAATCTGGCCATCCGGCCTACGCCGTCTGGCCGGGAGGCGTTCAATCGCGCGACCGGTACAATGAGCAGTTCCGATTCATTGCGGTCTTCTTCTTTCTCCCCATGTCGCTTTACACCATTACCGGAGCGCAACTGGCGTTCGGTCACGTCGCGTTGCTCGATCACGCCGATTTCTCTCTCGAAGCGGGGGAGCGCGTCGGCCTGATCGGTCGCAATGGCGCGGGCAAGTCGTCGCTGCTCAAGATCGTTGCCGATCTCACGAAGCCCGACGACGGCCTCGTCACGCGTCAGCAAAGCCTGACCACAGTCTATGTGCCGCAGGAACCCGAGTTCGACATCGATATGTCGGTGTTCGACGCCGTCGCAGCCGGCTTGACCGGCGCGCGTGCGTTGCTCGACGAATACGACGTCGTCGCTCACGCGCTCGCGGAAACGCCGGAAGGCGCGCAGCACGACGCGCTGCTCGCGCGCATGAATACACTTCAGTCGTCGCTCGATGCCACCGATGCATGGAGCTGGCGCACCCGCGTGTCCACCACGCTTGCGCAGATCGGCCTCGATGGCGACGCGCGTGTCGGCGCGCTGTCGGGCGGCATGCAGAAGCGCGTGGCGCTCGCTCGCGCACTGGTCGTCCAGCCGGATGTCTTGCTACTGGACGAACCGACCAACCACCTCGACTTTGACGGCATTCGCTGGCTCGAAGAACTCCTGATCTCGCAACGCTCGGGGCTGTTGTTCATCACCCATGATCGCGCGTTTCTCGACCGCGTTGCTACACGCATCGTCGAACTCGATCGCGGACGTCTGCTCTCGTATCCGGGTAACTTCTCCGCGTACCAGACGCGCAAGGCACAGCAGCTGGAAGTCGAGCGTATCGAAAACGAAAAAGCCGACAAACTGCTCGCGCAGGAAGAAGTATGGATTCGCAAAGGCGTCGAGGCGCGACGTACTCGTAGCGTTGGACGCATTGCGCGCCTCGTGCAGATGCGCAATGACCGCGCGGAGCGTCGCAACGCGCTGGGCAACGTCAGGCTGGATGTCGGGCAAGGGGAGAAGTCCGGCAAGATCGTCGCCGAACTGATCGACGTGACGAAGCGCTATGGCGCACGCACGGTGGTCGACAGCTTCCCGGCGACCGTTATGCGCGGCGACAAGATCGGTTTTATCGGGCCGAACGGCGCAGGCAAGACGACGCTCCTGAAGCTGATCCTTGGCGAACTGACGCCGGACGAAGGCAAGGTGCGCATCGGCACGAACCTCCAGGTCGCCTATTTTGACCAGATGCGCGCGCAGCTCGATCTGGATAAAAGCCTCAGCGACACGATCAGTCCAGGCAGCGAGTGGGTCGAAGTCAACGGCACGAAGAAGCACGTGATGAGCTATCTCGGCGACTTCCTGTTCGCACCTGAGCGCGCCCGTTCGCCGGTGAAATCGCTGTCAGGCGGCGAACGTAACCGCCTGCTGCTCGCGCGGTTGTTTGCAAGGCCGGCGAACGTACTGGTGCTCGACGAACCGACCAACGACCTCGACATTCCGACGCTCGAACTGCTCGAAGAACTGTTGACCGACTACGACGGCACGGTGCTGCTCGTGAGCCACGATCGGGCGTTTCTCGATAACGTCGCGACTTCGGTGATCGCGTCGGAAGGCGAAGGCAAGTGGCGCGAATACGTCGGCGGCTTCACCGACTGGCAGATACAGCGCGAGCGCTCGCAGCAACTCACGCAGACGGAAACAGCGAAAGAGCCGGCGAAAGACGTGGCGCCCAAAGACAGCGCAGTCGGACGCAACGCGCAGCGCACGGTGAAGCTGTCGTTCAAGGAGCAACGTGAGCTGGAGTCGTTGCCGCAGCAGATCGCGGCGCTTGAAGCGGAGCAGAAGACGATCGGCGCGCAGCTCGAAGACGGTTCGATCTTCGCGAAGGACGCGGCGGAAGGCACGCGGCTGACCGAGCGCTACGCGGCGATTGACGAGGAGTTGTTGATGGCGCTCGAGCGATGGGAAGAACTGGAGAGCAAGCGGAAGTAAGCGGCGCCGGTTTTCCGGGCGTATTCCCTGTGGATGTGCGATGCCGGCCGTCACCGCCGGCCAGGTTCCCTGGTTTGTCGTCAGGCACGGGCAACTGGCCACTGGCCGCTGGCGAAAGACTGCCCTTTCCCTCTACCAGACGGCTAACGCTTGCATCACCGAATTGCCGCGCGTAATGAAATCAGTAAAATACCCCGCGAACACGCTTCCGTCAGCGGGCCAGCTCGAGCCGCCGACGAAAGAAGCAGGCAAAGAACCGGCAACACAGGCAGTCAACAAGAAACGCTGCCCGAATGGCAGGCACACTAATTCACCCCGTTGTTTCGTTTCGCTTTTTTTGAAAACTCAACGGTTTGTCCACGCAGATGTCCACAGGACCTGTGGACAACGATGAACCGACGGACCACAGCAAGCCATGTCTACGAAAAAGCCAAACGCCGCGTATAGCGAAGCGTCGATCAAGGTGCTGAAGGGCCTGGAGCCGGTCAAGCAACGGCCCGGCATGTACACGCGCACCGAAAATCCGCTGCACATCATTCAGGAAGTCATCGACAACGCCGCCGACGAAGCGCTCGGTGGCTATGGTCGCCAGATCACCGTCACGCTGCATACGGATCAGTCCGTGTCCGTCGAAGATGACGCGCGCGGCATTCCGTTCGGCATGCACCCGGAAGAGGGCGTGCCGGTCGTCGAGATCGTGTTCACGCGCCTGCATGCAGGCGGCAAGTTCGACAAGGCATCCGGCGGCGCGTACACGTTCTCGGGCGGCCTGCACGGCGTCGGCGTGTCGGTTACGAACGCGCTGTCCACGCGCCTCGACGTCACCGTGTGGCGCGACGGCAAGATCGCCGAACTCGGTTTCGCCGATGGCGACGTCGTCAAGCCGCTCGAAGTGCGTCCCGCTGCGCGCGGCGACAAGAAGTCGGGCACGCGCGTGCGCGCCTGGGCCAATCCGAAGTATTTTGACTCGGCGAATCTGCCGGTCGGGGAACTGCAACGCCTGTTGCGCTCGAAAGCCGTGCTGCTGCCCGGCGTCGAAGTCACGCTCGTCAACGAAAAAACCGGCGAGCAGCAAAGCTGGAAGTACGAAGACGGTCTGCGTGGTTATCTGCTCGAAGGCATGGCGGGTAGCGATCTGCTGATTCCGCTCTTCGAAGGCGAACGCTATGCGGAAAGCTCGCGCTCGAACGAAGAAACGTTCGCGGAAGGCGAGGGTGCGGCATGGGTCGTCGCGTGGAGCGAGGAAGGGCCGCTCACGCGTGAGTCGTATGTCAACCTGATTCCGACGCCTGCAGGCGGCACGCATGAATCCGGCCTGCGCGAAGGGCTTTTCCAGGCGGTGAAGAGCTTCGTCGAGATGCACAATCTGCAACCGAAGGGCGTGAAGCTGCTCGCCGAAGACGTGTTCGCCCGTGTCTCCTTTGTGCTGTCGGCCAAGGTGCTCGATCCGCAGTTTCAAGGTCAGATCAAGGAACGCCTGAACAGCCGCGATGCGGTCAAGCTCGTGTCGTCGTTCGCGCGTCCGGCGCTTGAGTTGTGGCTGAACCAGCACGTCGAGCACGGCAAGAAGCTTGCCGATCTCGTCATCAAGCAGGCGCAGGCGCGCACGCGTGCCGGCCAGAAGGTCGAGAAGCGCAAGAGTTCGGGCGTTGCCGTTCTGCCTGGCAAGCTGACTGACTGCGAATCGACGGAGATTGGCCGCAATGAACTGTTCCTCGTCGAAGGTGATTCGGCAGGCGGTTCGGCCAAGATGGGCCGCGACAAGGAATATCAGGCGATCCTGCCGCTGCGCGGCAAGGTGCTGAACACGTGGGAAACCGAACGTGATCGCCTGTTCGCCAACAATGAAGTGCACGACATTTCGGTGGCGATCGGCGTCGATCCGCATGGTCCCGACGACAGGATCGATCTGTCGAATCTGCGCTACGGCAAGATCTGCATCCTGTCGGACGCGGACGTCGATGGCGCGCACATCCAGGTGCTGTTGCTCACGCTGTTCTTCAAGCATTTCCCGCAACTGATCGAGCGCGGTCACGTGTGTGTGGCGCGGCCGCCGCTGTTCCGTGTCGACGCGCCCGCGCGCGGCAAGAAGCCGGCGCAGAAACTGTACGCGCTCGACGAAGGCGAACTCGAAGCGATTCTCGACAAGCTCCGCAAGGACGGCGTGCGCGAATCGCAATGGACAATCAGCCGCTTCAAGGGCCTCGGCGAAATGAGTGCCGAACAGTTGTGGGACACGACGATGAACCCGGATACACGGCGTCTGTCGCCGGTTGCGCTCGGCGCGCTCGATTTCGACGCGACCGTCGCACGCATGACGATGCTGATGGGCAAGGGCGAAGCGGCGTCGCGTCGCAGCTGGCTCGAAGAGAAGGGCAACGAAGTCGAAGCGGATATCTGAGCGAGCGCGCTAACGCATCCCGCGAGCGCATGCCCTCACGCAACAACACGGACACGACATCCAGATGGACGATAACACTCCCGATCTTTTCACCGAAGCGGTACCGGCCGGCGATTTCCTGACGCTCGGCAACTACGCGGAACGCGCGTATCTCGACTACGCGGTGAGCGTGGTGAAGGGTCGCGCACTGCCCGACGTCTGCGACGGGCAGAAGCCCGTGCAGCGCCGTATTCTGTTCGCGATGAACGAGATGGGCCTCGCTGATAACGCGAAGCCAGTGAAGTCGGCGCGGGTCGTCGGTGACGTGCTGGGTAAGTATCACCCGCACGGCGACCAGTCGGCGTATGACGCGCTCGTGCGTCTCGCGCAGGATTTCTCGATGCGCTATCCGCTGATCGACGGCCAGGGCAACTTCGGTTCGCGCGATGGCGACGGCGCCGCCGCGATGCGGTACACGGAAGCGCGTCTCACACCGATCGCGAAGCTGCTGCTCGATGAAATCAACCAGGGCACGGTCGATTTCATGCCGAACTACGACGGCTCGTTTGAAGAACCGAAGCTGTTGCCGGCGCGTCTGCCGTTCGTGCTGCTGAATGGCGCATCCGGGATCGCGGTGGGTCTCGCGACGGAAATCCCGTCGCACAACCTGCGTGAAGTCGCGGCTGCGGCGGTCGCCATGATCCGCAACCCGAAGCTCTCGCATGCCGAATTGATGCAGTTCGTGCCGGGTCCGGATTTCCCCGGCGGCGGCCAGATCATCTCCAGCGAAGCGGAAATCGCCGCCGCATACGAAACCGGCCGCGGCAGCCTGAAGGTGCGCGCGCGCTGGAAGATCGAGGAGATGGCGCGCGGTCAGTGGCAGCTCGTCATCACCGAGCTGCCGCCGAACACCGCCGCGCAGAAGGTGCTCGAAGAAATCGAAGAGCAGACCAACCCGAAAATCAAGCTCGGCAAGAAAACACTCACGCCCGAGCAGTTGCAGACGAAGCAGACGATGCTCGCGCTGCTCGATGCCGTACGCGACGAGTCGGGCAAGGACGCGCCCGTGCGTCTCGTGTTCGAGCCGAAGTCGAGCCGCATCGACCAGACCGAGTTCGTCAACACGCTGCTCGCGCATACCAGTCTCGAATCAAACGCGTCGCTGAATCTGGTGATGGTGGGTTCAGATGGCAGGCCGCGTCAGAAGGGGATCAGCGAGATTCTCGGCGAGTGGATCGGCTTTCGCTTTGCGACTGTTACACGCCGTACGCAGCATCGTTTGATGAAGGTCGACGACCGGATCCATATTCTCGAAGGGCGGATGATCGTCTTCCTGAATATCGACGAAGTCATTCGCATCATTCGTGAATCCGACGAGCCGAAGGTCGCGCTGATCTCGGCGTTCAGTCTGTCGGATCGTCAGGCTGAGGACATTCTTGAGATTCGTCTGCGTCAACTGGCGCGGCTCGAGAAGATCAAGATCGAGAAGGAACTGTCCGAATTGCGCGACGAGAAAGCGAAGCTCGAAGAACTGCTCGGCAGCGAATCCGCGATGAAGCGTCTCCTCATCAAGGAAATCGAAGGCGACGCAAAGCAGTACGGCGACGAGCGCCGCACGTTGATCCAGCAGGAAAAGCGCGCGACGTTCGAAGCGCGTGTCGTCGACGAACCGGTGACCGTCGTGGTGTCACAGAAGGGCTGGGTGCGGGCGCTGAAGGGCCATGCACTCGACCCGGCCGGCTTCACGTTCAAGGCCGGCGATGGCCTTTACGCAGCGTTCCAGTGCCGTACACCAGACATTTTGATTGCGTGGGGCAGCAAGGGTCGCGTCTATTCCGTGTCGGTCGCCACGTTGCCGGGCGGGCGTGGCGATGGTGTGCCGGTTACGTCGCTGATCGAACTCGAGTCGGGCACGCACCTGATGCACTACTACGCGGCTTCGGTGGATCAGGCGTTGCTGCTCGCATCGAGCAACGGCTTTGGCTTCGTCGCGAAGGTCGGCGATATGGTCAGCCGCGTGAAGGCCGGCAAGTCGTTCATGACGATCGACGAAGGCGCGACGCCGCTCGCGCCCATGCCGATGCTGCCGGATGCGACTCAGGTGGCGTGTCTGTCGGGCGGTGGCCGTCTGCTGGTGTTCGGACTCGACGAGATGAAGACGCTCTCCGGTGGCGGACGCGGCGTCACGCTGATGGCGCTGGACGACAAGGAAGCGCTCACGCAGGCACTGGCGATCGGCAAGGCCGGCGTCGTCCTGCTCGGCACGGGGCGCGGTGGCAAGCAGCAGGAAGAAACGCTGGCTGGCGCAGCGCTGGCGCCACATGTCGGCAAGCGGGCGCGCAAGGGTCGCGCGCCGGACACGAAGTTGAAGGTGCAGGCATTGCGGCCGGCGCTGGCAGGCTGAGCGTTGTCCGAAAGGCGAGCCGTCCGGTGACGAAGGACATATCGTATGTGTCCTTCGTCGTTCACGCGCCGCAACCAGGGAGCGCGGCCGTCGATATCGCGTGAAGCGAAGCGAAATCAAGTGAAGCAAGGCCCCTGCCGCCGATGACTCTCATCGCGGGCAGAGTCGAAATAAAACATAAAGATGAACTGCGCGGCTGAGCCGTGGTCGAATGCGCTCAATAGAACGCTTCACAAGAACGCTTCAAACGAAGCGCGACAGTTCTACACCGCACAGGGAAAACACCATGAACAAAGCCATCGAACTCGCGCTGTTTCTGCATCTGCTCGGCGTGGCCGTGTGGGTCGGTGGCATGGTGTTCGCACACTTCTGCCTGCGGCCGGCGCTCGCCGACCTTTCTCCGCAACTGCGTCTGCCGCTGTGGGAATCGGTCTTCGGGCGCTTCTTCAACTGGGTTGCGGCCGCGGTGCTCGTGATCCTGATCTCGGGTGGTTTCCTGTTGATGCAGTCTGGCGGCGGTCATGCGTCGTGGACCCTGCACGCCATGGCTGGCCTCGGCATCGTGATGATGCTGCTCTTCGGGCATATCCGCTTTGCCGTGTTCCCGCGCATCCGTCGTGCTGTGCAGGCTCAGAACTGGCCAGATGGCGCTCGTGCGGTTGGCACGGTCCGGCGTCTGGTGGTGATCAATCTGGTGCTGGGCGTCGTGACGATCGGGTTTGCCGTGATGTCGCGCGGGTTTTAATCGCGTTTCAGTCCGCGAACTGGCCGACCATTGACCGGGCAGCGAAGCCCGGCGTCATACGAAGTCAACCGGCTTCACACGACGTGAGCATAGAAAAGCCACACGCCACAGACGATCGCCACCGTCCCATACACGATGTACACGGGCACCTTCAGCCGCGCGAAGCACACCAGCGAAAACAGGGCGGTCACACAATACGCCGGCTGAAGCGGCACGCGCTGCACGATCCTCAGCACGGCGACCGCCAGAAATGCAGTCGTCACCGCCCGCAGCACACGCATGCCCTGCTCGAATCGCGGATGCGCCTTCAGTTGATGCAGATGTCGTTGCGCCAGCACGACCAGACAGCCCGACGGCACGAACAAGGCGATGGTCGCGATCAGTGCGCCCGCCCACCCGTTGATCAGATAACCGATGAACGGCACCACATTCAGAAGCGGCCCCGGCGACAACGGCGACAGCGAAAACGCCAGCGTGTAATCGTTGTTCGACACCCCGATGGCCGGCGTGACGAACAGCGTCTTCAGCACCGGTAACGCTGAAAACCCGCCGCCAAACAACGTCATGCCCGCACCTGCGAGGCGTGGCCACAGCAGCGTGGATTCGTACCGCTGCGGCAGCGGAATCGCGAACAGCACAATAAGCGCGGCCAGCCCCACCAGCAACTGGCCATCGCCCGCGTCAAGCGACACTTCGAGCTGCACCGGGTGCGCGGGGCTCCTCAGCCAGCCTGCGGCAAATGCCCCGCCCAGCATGAGCACGTAGGCCGCCGGGCTATGCGCATAAGTCAGCGCGATGCATGACAGGAGGGCCGCGATCCACTCAAGGCGGCCTCGCACAAGCGCTCGCGTCTGCTTGTACCAGGTCACGCCGATCAGCGTCGCCAGCACGACGCTGAAGTGATTGATGAGCGTCTCCGACGCCGCCGCGTGGACGAGCGGCGTGCGGTAGAAGATCGCGAAAAGAGTCATGACCAGGAAGAAGGGCAGCACGCTCGCGATGCCGGCGATCCATGCGCCCGAGCGTCCGCGCAACGTGTACCCCAGCTGCACGGCGACGTTGCAGCCGACGGGCCCCGGCACCATCCAGGCAAGCGCGATCAGATCGGAGAAGGCGAGACGCGACAGTCGTTCTTCGCGTTCGACGTAGTGATGTTCCAGTTGCGCCATGAGTGCGAGACCGCCCCACGACAGCGCGGACAATCCGAACACCACCCTGAACAGGGTCCAGAGCGGTTCGCGCTCGCCCCGTCGGGCAGCGACCCTCGTTGTCATCATGTGCATGGCAAATCCGCGCCGGTCGTGCCGGGTGCGCGTGTCGTCTCGTTTCGTTCTGACCGGCCGGGAATGTGGCTCACCGTGCGCAGTATGGACAGCATGTCGCGCGTTGACAATCCGTGCTGCGCGGATGCTGCGTCGTGCTCACGGAGCGCAACCGCTGCACTCACGCAGACAGTCCGCTGGTGCCTGGCGCGCTGCCCACGCTGTCGAGATCGGGTTCCTGCGTCACACGACGGTCCGGCATCCCGCACACGCCAAACCGTTCGAGCAGCGCCGGTATGCCATCCGCCGGCACCGGTCGCGAGAACAGGAAGCCCTGCGCCTCGATATGGCCAAGCGCCGCGAGCCACGCGATCTGTTCTTCCGTCTCCGTGCCTTCGACCACCACCGTCAGACCCAGCGAACGCGCAAGGTTGACGATCGCCGTGACCATCACGCAGACGCTGCGGTCGCCGGGAATGGCCTGCACGAACGAGCGGTCGACCTTCAACGTATCGACCGAAAAGCGGTTCAGGTACGACAGCGACGAATAGCCGGTGCCGAAGTCGTCGAGGGCGATGCGCACGCCAAGACGCTTCAGCGCGAAGATTTTTTCGGAGACGAGATCGGGATATTCCATCATCGCCGTCTCGGTGATTTCCAGTTCGAGGCGCCGCGCGGAAATGCCGGTTTCCTCGATGGCCCGCGAGATCGTCTGATACAGGTCGCCGCGCCAGAACTGCACGGCGGAGATGTTCACCGCCAGCGACAGCGAGTCGTAGCCCTGCTGCTGCCACACAGCCAGCTGCCGGCATGCCGTGTCGATCACGAAGTCGCCGATCGGCACGATCAGGCCAGTCGATTCGGCGACCGGAATGAACTCGTTGGCAGGGATCAGGCCGTGCTGTGGATGGTTCCAGCGCACCAGCGCCTCGAAGCCCGTGATGCACCGGCGGGTGAGATCGATCTTCGGCTGGTACGCGAGGAACAGTTGCCCCTCGTTCAGCGCGACGCGCAACTGCTGCTCCCACTTCATCAGATGGTCCGCGCGATGCGACAGCTGCGGCGAATAGAACTGGTAGCAGTTCTTGCCGGCGTCCTTTGCGCTGTACATCGCGAGGTCGGCTTTCTTCAGCAGATCGATCTCGCTTTCGTTCGCCACCGAGTACAGCGCAATGCCGACGCTCGCGTGCAGCACGAATGCGCTGCCGCGCACTTCGAACGGTTTCGCGAAGACTTCGGCCGTCGCCTCGGCGAGATCGACGGCCCGCTTTTCGACGTTCTCGCCTTTGACGATGACAACAAATTCGTCGCCGCCGATGCGGCTGAGTGCTCCCCGATCGCCGACGACGTCCGCGAGTCGTGAGGCGGTCATCTGCAGCACGATGTCGCCGGCGTTGTGGCCGAGCGTGTCGTTGACGGTCTTGAAGTTGTCGAGGTCGATGAACAGGATCGCGAGGCGCCCGACGTTCACCGGCAACGCCACATCATGGCGCAGGCTCTGCAGCGTGGCATAGCGGTTGCGCAGACCCGTCAGCAGATCGTATTCGACGAGATGCGTCATCTCGCGCTCGCGTCCGAGCAGCTTGCCGATCAAGCCGGTCGCGACGGCGAAGAAGCTCAGCATCGCGAGCGAGATGAAGCCCGCCATGAGCAGATAGACGTTGCGCGTGTGGTTGTAGTCGGCGAACTCTTCTGCCTGCGAGAGACCGACCAGCACGCCGAGCGGATAGCCATCGATATGCCGGTACGACACGATGCGTGTGACCTTGTCGATCGGATCGACGTAAGTGCCCGACACATGTTCCGATGTCGGATACGTGCCGCTTGCCGAGAACGAGCCCGCAGCATGTTCGGCGCTGCCGGTGCGGCGCGCGAGCACCGTGCCTGCATCGGAGATGACGGCAATCACGCCGTCACGGCCGATCGCCGCGTTGTTGTAGAAGTCACTCGTGAAGTAGCTCGGGTCTTCCGACACGACGACCACGCCCGCGAACGAGCCATCCGGATGATTCAGCCGGCGCGTCATCTGCAACGTCCAGTGTCCGGACACGCGTCCGAGCACGGGCTTGCTGATGAAGAGCGCATCGTCGTCCTCGTGTTCGTGCACCTTGAAGTGTTCGCGATCCGAGAGGTCGATCCGTTTCGGATTGGGGTCGGCGGTGTTCGCGATCAACATGCCGCGCTCATCGATCAATGACACCTGCACGAGCGTCTCACTCTGCACGACGCCTTTCTCGACCGTGCTCGACAGATCAAAATGATTAGGGGTTTTCTCGAACTCGTATTTGACGAAGCGTGTGATCTGGTCGACCTGGTGAATGGCCTTCACCGTGTGCTGTTCAAGCGCGGCCGACAGAATCGCCGACGATGCCATGGCTTCCCGCGAGGTCGTCTCTTTCTCCACTGACAGGCGCGCGAAGATGACTGTCCACAACAGGACCAGTACCAGTACACCGAGCGCGGGAATGGCAAGGAGCGCACGACGGCGCGACACCGCAGGGTCGCGGAGTCTTGCGTCACGTATCGTGGAAAAGCGGGAATAGTTCATCGCGCGGACCACTGGCACGTGCCTCGCAGCAGCGGCTCCGGGTACGTCGACTGCGCGAGGTTCGAGGTAGGCTGCATGATGAACGGGGTACCGGGTGCGCGGGGTAGGAGGGCGTGGCGTCGTGCCGAAGTCCGTTGGTCACCGGGACCTTTCGATATTACTGAATGCCCACAGATTAAGGAAGCGTCCGCGCATCGGGTATACGCTCGTCCGGCCAGGCACGCGAGCGCATACCTGGCACGGCTCATTGGCTTTGTCGCGTGATTCGCACCCTGCGCACGTTTGAAGGGTTTCGTCGAATACGGCAACGTGAGCAGACGGGCCTTCAATGCAAGGAGATGACTGCATCGAAGGCTGCTGGTTTATCCGATACGCATCAAGTGCGCGCGAGGTTGTCTGCCTGCGGCATTTTGTGGGCAACCGTGGAAAACCATCGCGTGTTCGCTGGCGTACCGCTTATGAAGCGGGTCCTTGCTATATGCGGGGATCACGGTTGTCCGCCGGCAGGTCGAGTGGTTCAGGGCAGCCTGAACGTGCCGTCCACCACCGTCACCGAGGAGCCGCCGATCCACGTCTTGCCGGCTGCGTCGTCATAGGTCACGAAGATGCGGCCGTCGCGGCCGATGGCCGTGCCCTGACGGGCCGTATACCCACCGCCGGGACGGCGGTTTTGCTGTGTCAGCAGACCGGCAAGCGCGGCGTTCGCGCTGCCCGTCACCGGGTCTTCGCCGACGCCAAACGAGCCGCCAGCCATCAGGCAGCGGATCTCGAACGTCGCGGGACCCCCGGCGGCATGCGGCCCATAGACGGCAAGGCCGTGCGTATCGGCGGCATGCGCGATCGCGGCGAGCGCATGCGGGTCAGGCGTCAGGGTGAGACAGGCCTCGGCGGATTGCAGGCGCACGACGAGCCACGGCGCGCCGTTATCGACCGCACAGGGCGGCGCACTGAAGTCGATCGCATCGGTCTTCAGGGCCGTCTGCAACGCAGCGTATTGCGCTTCAGGAAGGGGCGTGACACGGGCCGGCGGCGCGGCGAAGGCCCAGACGTCGGCTTCCTGCCGGGCCAGTTCAACCAGACCGACGCCACATTGCTGCACGAGCCTGCCTGGCTGCCTGGGTGTGTAACCACTGTCGAGCAGCGCATGCGCGGTGCCGAGCGTCGGATGTCCCGCGAAGGGAAGCTCGCCGCCCGTCGTGAAAATGCGCACCCGATAGTCGGCGGATGGGTCGGTCGGCTTCAGCAGGAACGTGGTCTCTGACAGATTCGTCCAGCGTGCGATGGATTGCATCTGATCGGTGGTCAGATCGTCGGCCTCGAGGATCACGGCAAGCGGATTGCCCTTGAACGGGGCAAGGGTAAACACATCGACCTGCTTGAAGCGGCTAAGCATAAGTTTTGCCCGGGTTGGATGTTCAATTCGAAGAAGCGCGATTCTTCATATTTAAATCGCCCCTTTAGTCGCGCTATCAAAAACAGACGCGCCGCGGTCTGAACAACGAGCGCGGCGCGTCTGGAGTACCGCACGGCTTCTAAAGCATCAAAGCCGGAAAGGCAAAAAGGTATTACTGCACTTCAGCGATCATTTCAATTTCGACGCATGCGCCAAGCGGAATCTGCGCAACGCCAAAAGCCGAGCGCGCGTGCTTGCCGCGTTCGCCAAACACATCCGCGACCAGTTCCGATGCGCCATTCGTCACGAGATGCTGTTCGGTAAAGGTGGGCGTCGAATTGACGAGGCTCATCAGCTTGACGATGCGCGTCACGCGGTTCAGGTCGCCGACATGCGCATGCAACGTGGCGATCAGGTCGATTGCGATCGAACGCGCGGCGACCTTGCCTTCTTCGGTCGACAGCGTTTCACCGAGCTTGCCGACCCACGGCTTGCCGTCCTTCTTCGCAATGTGGCCGGAGAGAAACACCGTGTTGCCGCTTTGCGCGCTCATCACGTAAGCGGCGGCCGGCGCGCCTGCCTGCGGCAGTTCGATGCCGAGTTCCTTCAGCCGGTCATACACATTTGCTTGAGCCATGACGTGTCCTTTTATCTCTGGATAAATTCGATGAAAAATTCGATCACCCCGTTCAGATCCGCGCGCGGATCAGTGCGGCCAGCTTCGCGACGCCTTCGTCGATCTTTGCCGGCGGCACGGTCACGAACGACAGACGCAGCGTGTTGTGCTGCGGCTCGTTCGCGAAGAACGGGCCGCCCGGCACGAACGCGACATTCTGCGCGACCGCTTCCTCGAGCAGCTTCATGCTGTTCATCTGCGCGGGCAGCGTGACCCACACGAACATGCCGCCTTCGGGGCGATTCCAGCTCACGCCTTCCGGCATGTAGCGTTCGAGCGAAGCCAGCATCGCGGCGCACTGATCGCGATAGAGCGCGCGGATCGTCGGCACGTGCGTGTCGAGGAAGCCATCCTTCACGACTTCATGCACGATGCGCTGCGTGAAGCTCGGCGTGTGCAGATCGGTGGCCTGCTTCGCCTGCACCAGCTTGAAGTGCAGTTCCTCGGGCGCAATGATGTAGCCGATCCGCAGACCCGGCGCCAGCACCTTCGAGAAGGAGCCAAGGTGAACGATGTGATCGGGCGACAACGACAGCATGGTCGGCAGCGGCTCGCCCGCGTAGTCGAGTGCGCCGTACGGGTCGTCTTCAATGACCGGGAACGGCGCGGTCTTCGCAAACGCGGCGAGCGCGCGACGGCGTTCGACCGGCAGACGGCGGCCCGTCGGGTTCTGGAAATTCGGTTGCGCGTACAACAGACGTGCGCCGGCGGTCAGTTCAGGCGTGAGCGCTTCGGCGACCAGACCATTGTCGTCGGTCGGCACCTGCACGTAGTGCGGCTCGTACATCGAGAACGACTGCAGCGCGCCGAGATACGTCGGCGTTTCGACGAGCACCGGGCTGTCCTTGCAGATCAGCACCTTGCCGAGCAGATCGAGCGCCTGCTGCGAGCCGGTCGTGATCAGCACCTGTGACGGACGGATCACGGCGCCGTTCACCGAATAGCGCGCGGCGATCCATTCGCGCAGCGGCAGATAACCTTCGGTCGCGCTGTACTGAAGCGCGGCGGCAGGGGCGTCACGCAGGATGCGGTCGCACGCTTCGCGCATCCGTTCGGCCGGAAAGGTGGCGGGCGATGGCAGGCCACCTGCGAACGAAATGACTTCCGGCCGCTCGGTGACCTTCAGGATTTCGCGAATCGCCGAGCTGGTGAGCTTGCGCGCGCGTTCGGACAGTTGGCACGTCGGGGCTTGAAGGTCGCTTTGGTCCATAGTCTCCTCGTTTGCGGGTGCTGAAACTGAAACTGAAATTGGTCGGTCAGGACAGGGATTATCGCGCGTCTCGCCAGGCAGCGCGCGCGGGCACATGCACGGTGCGCACGGCCGCCTTGCGGCCGAGCATGACCGTGGCGATCACGGCGGCGGCAAAAAGCCATGTCGATGCCGCGACGTGCTCGCCAAAGAAGAGGGCGGAAAACGCCATCGTGAAGAAAATCTGCAGCAGCTGGACCTGGCCGACGCGTGCCGTGCCGCCCATCGCGAGCCCCGCGTACCACGCGAAAAAGCCGATGAACTGCGAGAACAGCGTGACGTAGCCGAACGCGAGCCACGTCTTCAGCGCGACCGGGCCGGGATGCTGCACGTGATGTTCCCAGCCGAGCCAGCCGACCGGAATCACGAGGAACGGCGCGGACAGCACGAGCGCCCAGCAGATCACCTGCCAGCCGCCGATCTGCCGCGCGAGGCGTGCGCCTTCCGCGTAGCCGAGCGCGCCGATGCCGACGGCGACGAGCATCAGCAGATCGCCTGCCTGCAGCGAACCGCCGCCCGACTGCAACGCAAACGCGACGACAATCGCGCTACCCGCAATCGCGCTCGCCCAGAACGCCTTCGACGGCCGCTCGTGCGACAGCCATGCCGCATAGAGCGCGACACACAGCGGCTGCAAGCCGTTGACGACTGCGCCGTGCGAAGCGGGCACGGTCTTCATCGACCATGCGGAAAACACCGGAAACGCGATGATCACGCCCAGCGAAACGACAGCGAGGTTTTTCACCTGTGGCCACGTCGGCCAGCGCTCGCGACGCCAGGCCAGCAGCGCAGCAGCGGGAATCGCGGCAACGAGCGCGCGGCCGAGGCCATTCAGCAGCGGATGAAACTCCTGTACGACGATTCGCGTCATCGGCAGCGTCAGGCTGAAGATCATGACGCCGATGAGGCCAAGCAACATGCCTTGGGATTCACGCGGTTTCATTGCAGGTGTCTCTCTGGTTCGAACGGAGGGTTCAGGTTGTCGGGCCGGCTAACGCTATTTGAGCGTGCGAAGTCCGGCGGGTGTTTCCATTTCGGCCACGAGGGACGCACCGTCCGACGTGGTGTCCAGCGTAATCAGGTGGGCAGCGCCGAGCCACTCCAGCTGCGTGCGAACGATGTTCGCTTGCGGATGAAAACCCTTCAGCGACTTGAGCGCGACTTCCGGTTCCGGCAAAACCGCTGACGGATGCAACGCCGTGTCCCACTGGATCAGCGAAGGCACGACACCATCGCCTGCGCCTTGCCATGCGGGAAACGCGCCGTCGTCCGGCACGGTCAAGCCCCATGTGAAGTCGCCGCGCGACATCGGCACGACCGGCGCGATCCGCTCGGGATACTGCTCGCGCCAGCGCAGCAGATTCTTCGGACGCTCGACGCGCGCGACCCAGTGCGACAGATACGGGCCGCTCGCCAGCCGCGCATGCGTCGACGGATCGTCGAGCGCGAAGACGCGGGGGCGCGGCGCGGTGTCGCTTTCGCTGGCGCGAGCGTCGGCTTCCGGATCGATCGCGAGCACTTCCAGATACACGCCGCCCCACAGGTTCAGGAGGCGGTTGTGGGTGCGCATCAGCGGATGTGCGCCGCCACCGGCCGGCGCGACGCCGAGCGTATCGGCGACGTATTGCGTGCCCTCATCGAGGGTGCGGGCGGTGACAACGAGGTGATCGAGATACAGCTTCTGGGCGGTCATGGCGACGATAAAAGACAGTTTTTCAGCGAACGGCAGGCGCGCAGCCCGCGCCGCGGAGCAGCGCGAAGGAGAAAGCGACCGGGGTCGTTAGCATAACCGTTCGCCCGGCCGCCGGGCCATGCGCCGGGCTTCTCATGCCCGGGATCAGCCAACAATCCCGCACTCTAGCGCACGCTATAGGGCTCAATGTAGCGTCTGCGACCGGCACAGTAACGGTACAATCGCCTCGATACTGTTCTGTACAGTTGGAGTCCTGCCATGTCCGTCCCGCTCGACCTGATTCCCGCACCTCATGACGCGTCGTCGCTGACGCTCGTCGACCAGCTTGTGCAGTGGGCGCGTCGCCGCATCGAAGAACGCGTGTTCCGGCCTGGCATGCGCATGCCGTCGATCCGCACGCTTGCGGTCGACAAGGGCGTGTCGCGCTTCACGGTGGTCGAGGCGTACGAGCGGCTCGTCGCGCAGGGATATCTCGACTCGCGGCGCGGTTCGGGTTTCTACGTACGTGAGCGTTCCATCAGCCAGTTGCCGGGCGAGCGCCGCCAGCTGACCGAAGCGGCGCCCGCGCCGAGCACGATCGATGTGGTCTGGCTGCTGCGCAACATGCTGCATTCGTCGACGCGGCCCGAGAAAGGCCCGGGCCTTGGCTATCTGCCGAGCCGCTGGCTCGACGGCGACCTGATCACCGGCGCGCTGCGCACGCTCGGCCGGCAAAGCGGGGCGCAGATGCTCGGCTTCGGCACGCCGCAGGGTTTCCTGCCGCTGCGCCAGCAGTTGCAGACGCGGCTCGAAGAGCTGGAAATCGGTGCGTCGCCGGATCAGATCGTGATGGTGTCGGGCATTACGCAGGCGATCGACCTGATCGCACGTATCTACGTTCAGCCGGGCGATGCCGTGATCGTCGGCGATCCGGCGTGGTTCCAGATGTTCGGGCGTTTCGCTTCGCAGGGCGCGCGACTCGTCGGCATGCCGTACACGCCTGATGGCCCCGACCTCGACGCGCTGGAACAGTTGATCAAGACGTGGCATCCGAAAATGCTCGTGATCAATTCGGTGCTGCAAAACCCGACCGGCACGTCGCTCACCGCCGCGCAGGCGTTTCGCATCCTGCGTCTCGCTGAGGAGCATGACTTCATCGTCGTCGAGGACGATATCTACGGCGATCTCTGTCCGCCCGGCTATCCAGCGACGCGTGTCGCGAGCCTCGATCAGCTCAGGCGCGTGATCTACCTCGGCAGCTTTTCGAAGACGCTGGCGGCGAACCTGCGCGTCGGCTTCATCGCATGCGCGCCGGCGGTGGCGAACGCGATCACCGACCAGAAAATGCTCGTCGGTATGACGAGCCCCGAACTCAACGAGCGCGTACTGTACAAGATCCTGACCGAAGGCCATTACCGGCGGCATGTCGAACGGCTGCGCGCGCGGCTCGACGGCGTGCGCGACAAGGCCGTGCGAATGCTCGAAAAAGCCGGCATGAAGGTATTCTTCGCGCCGGGCGCCGGGATGTTCCTGTGGGCCGACACGGGCGTCGACGCCGATGTGTTCGCGGCAGCCGGCCACGAGGAAGGCTTCCTCTTGACCCCCGGGAGCCTGTTTTCGCCGAACCAGTCGCCGACCACCTGGATGCGCTTTAACGTCGCGAACTGCACCGATCCGGCGCTGTCTGTGTTTCTGTGCCGCTATCTGGACAGCGTCGCGCGCCGCGCCTCTTGAAACGTTCGCGGGCGGCCCCATTTATTCCGGCAATTCGCACGGCGGGCGCACGCGCGGGGTCGCCGGTCAGGACCCATGCCCGAAGCGCACCGCGAATGGCACGCTGCAGAAGCGTCCGCACCTGTTTTGAACCATCCAGCACCAGAGAGGACATCCGACCATGGCACAAGAAACCATGAGCTTTCAGGCAGAAGTGAAACAGCTTCTGCACCTCATGATTCATTCGCTGTACAGCAACAAGGAAATCTTCCTTCGCGAACTGATTTCGAACGCGTCGGATGCCGCCGACAAGCTGCGCTTCGAAGCCATCGAAAACAGCGCGCTGTACGAAAACGATCCGAACCTGCGCATCCGCGTGTCGTACGACAAAGCGGCGCGCACCGTCACCATCGACGACAACGGCATCGGCATGAGCCGCGACGAAGCGGTCGCGCACCTCGGCACGATCGCGCGTTCGGGCACGAAGGAATTCTTCGGCAAGCTCTCAGGCGACCAGCAGAAAGATGCGGCGCTGATCGGCCAGTTCGGCGTCGGCTTCTATTCGGGCTTTATCGTCGCTGATCGCATTACAGTCGAGACGCGTCGCGCCGGTCTGCCGGCAAGCGAAGGTGTGCGCTGGGAAAGCGCGGGCGAGGGCGACTTCTCGGTGGATTCGATCGGGCGCGCGCAACGCGGCACGACGATCACGCTGCATCTGCGCGCCGACGAAGACGAACTGCTGTCTACGTACAAGCTCAAGTCGATCATCCAGAAGTATTCCGATCACGTCGCGCTGCCCATCCTGATGCAGAAGGAAGAGTGGGACGCCGAAAAGAGCGCGATGGTCACGAAGGACGAAGACGAAACGGTCAATCAGGCCAGCGCACTGTGGACGCGTTCGAAGAATGACATCACGGACGAGCAGTACACGCAGTTCTACGAGCACCTCGCGCACGATCATCAGGATCCGCTGACGTGGACGCATAACCGCGTCGAAGGCCGCAGCGAATATACACAACTGTTGTACGTGCCTTCGCACGCGCCGTTCGACATGTGGAACCGCGATCATCGCGGCGGTCTGAAGCTGTACGTGAAGCGCGTCTTCATCATGGACGACGCCGAGCAGTTGCTGCCGTCGTATCTGCGTTTCGTGAAGGGCGTCGTCGATTCGGCTGATCTGCCGCTGAATGTGTCGCGTGAAATCCTGCAGGAAAGTCGCGATGTGAAGGCAATCCGCGAAGGCGTGACGAAGCGTTCGCTGTCGATGCTGGAAGATCTGGCGAACGCGGAAGACGCAACCGTCAAGGCGAAGTACGCGACGTTCTGGACGGAATTCGGTCAGGTGCTGAAGGAAGGCATCGGCGAAGACTTCGCGAACAAGGAACGTATCGCGAAGCTGATCCGCTTTGCGTCGACGCATGCCGATTCGCCGGAGCAGACCGTTTCGCTGGCGGACTACGTTTCGCGCATGAAGCCTGAGCAGTCGAAGATTTATTACGTCACTGCCGATACGTTCCAGGCCGCGACGCACAGCCCGCACCTCGAGGTGTTCCGCAAGAAGGGCGTCGAAGTGCTGCTGCTGACCGATCGAGTCGATGAGTGGATGCTGTCGTTCCTGAACGAATTCGATGGCAAGCCGCTGCAAAGTGTTGCGCGTGGCGATCTCGATCTCGGCGCGTTGAACGATGAAGAAAAGCAGGCGCAGGAAAAGGTCGGCGAAGAACTGAAGCCGCTCGTCGAACGCATGAAAGAAGCGCTGAAGGACAAGGCGAAAGATGTGCGTCTGACGTTCCGTCTGACGGACTCGCCGTCGTGCCTCGTCGCGGATGACGGCGATATGAGCGGCTATCTGCAGCGCATGTTGAAGGCGGCCGGGCAACAGGCGCCGGCGTCACATCCGATTCTGGAAGTGAATCCGGAGCACGCGCTGGTGAAGAACCTGCATACGGATAGCACGAATTTCGATGACTGGTGCCATCTGCTGTTCGATCAGGCGTTGCTCGCGGAAGGCGGCGCGCTGGAAGATCCGGCGAGCTTCGTCAAGCGGACCAACGCGTTGTTGCTGGCGCGAGGCGTCTGATACGTTTCACAGGTCAGGCTTCACGCTGTCGTTGTTGCTTCAATAGCTGTAGTGAAAATGCGCTGCTTTCAGCCTGGAAGCAGCGCATTTTTTTCGCCGGGCGTAGTCACTCAGTCGCTACAGCAGACGTACGTCGCTCAACGCTCGCGGCTCACCTCGCTCAACCGGCGAACCTGCGCGAGCACCGAGCCGGCGAGTTCCTTTGCTTCTTCGGATGCGTGTCTGTCGTCGAGGACCTGAGCGGCGAGGCGCCCCATTGCGATGCTCGACTGCTTCGACGTGTGGTGTTGCGCAAGCGCCGAGCCGGCCAGTTCCTTTTCCAGGTGCGACGAACTGTGCCTTGCCAGCACGACGGCTGCCAGATGCGCGATGCGGTCGGACGTGTGTTTTGTATTGACGGTCAAATCTCTGCTCCCTTTTGCTGGTTAAACCTGGAATGAAAGACGCGACCCGCGCGATGCCGGTCGCGAAAAACAGTATGGGTAACGATGCATGGTGTTGTGGGCGCGCACTTTCTGAATCGTTTGTGAGATGGCCGGAAGCTGCGCTGTCGTAATCTGCCGTGAGCCCATCCTGTCGGGCGTGCCCGGGCAGTAGCGGTCGTTTTGATCGTGTTCTGCGACACATCAATCTGTTGCGGTACGGTTCCGTCTTCCTATGCGTTTTCCTCTGCGTTTTCCCATGCCCCAGCAGGTTTCGTCGGCGATCGCCGAGTCTGTGTTCATCGTCTGGTCGACCCTGCGACAACAGGGCTTCGATGCAGCGCTACAGTGCGCGTCCGAACGGGCCACCGATGGCGCGTCGTCCCCTGTCCACGCCGATTTGTGCGCGAGCGCGGGCTATTTCGAAGACGCGTATCACCTCGCTTCCGTGGCGCCGCAAGAGGTGAATCGGGGCTCGCGTTTCGCGCGGCTCGCGTTATTCGCTGAAGCGCTCGGCGATGCGTCAGCGGCGAAGCGCTATAGCGAGCACGCGGTTCTGACGCAACCGCGAAAGGCGAGCGTCGAGTGGATCATCTGGCTCGTCAACCGATGCGCGGCGTACGCGGCGGCCGCGCACATGCTGCGCGCGTACGGGCGGCAGTTCCCTGACGACGCGCGTGCGCCATGGTGGCTCGCGCAGACGCTCGCGATGGCGCCCGGCGTTGCGCTGGCCACAGTCGAACGGCATGCGGCGCTGGCGCGCGCTTTCGCGCTCGATCCTGCGATCCACCCGGAGTTGCCATTGCAGTTCGCGATCGCCTGCCGCGAGATACGCGCGTGGGACGCTGTGGAGCGTGTGGCGCGCGACGCGCTCGCGCGCAATCCCGCCGACGCCGAAATGGCCTGGCAGCTCAGTCACGCGCAGTGGCAGCGCAACGAAGCGGCCGCGGCTGAACTCACGATGCGCGCCGTCGACCGTGCCGCGCCGGGTAACGCCGCCGTGGTCACGGCGATCGGTCTGTATCTTGCCGAGCAGGCGCGTTATGCCGAAAGCGAAGCCATGCTGCACGCGGCGCTCGCACTCGATCCGGATGCGGTGATGGCGGCGGTCGATCTTGCTGAACTGGAATTGCGTCGCGGTGCGTGGGGCGCGGCCTGGCCGCGGTATGAAGCGCGGCTCGCGCGCGACGACCGTACACCGGACAACATCGTCAACGTCATAGCGCGACGCGGGCCGCGCTGGCTCGGCGAGCCGCTCGCGGGCAGGACGCTCTTTGTCCACAGCGAGCAGGGCAACGGCGACGATATCCAGATGGTGCGTTTTCTGCCCGCGCTGGCGGCGCGTGTGCGCGACGAAGGCGGGCGCCTCGTGCTGGCGTGTCGTCGCGCGCTCAAGCCGCTGTTCTCGCGGTACTACGTCGATTGCGTTTCTATCGAAGACGATTTACCCAGCCAGTCTCACTACACGCTGCCGATGATGAGCGTGCCTTATGCGATCGGACTTCAGCCGGAGCAGGTGCGCGGCGATACGTATCTGTGCGCGGACGACGGCAAAGTGGCGGCGTGGCGCGAGCGGATCAGCGCGGATCATGGCGGGGAAGCCGGAACGTTGCATGTCGGTCTGGTCTGGCGCGGAAGTCCGTCGCATCGACGCGATGCGAAGCGTTCGATTCCGCTCGACGCGCTCGCGCCGCTGCTGGCATTGCCGCATGTGGTGTTCCATCCGCTGACGCCGGGCACAGGCGGCGAACTGGTTGCCGCGTTCGCCGCGGACCTTAACGCCAACGCCAGCGCCAGCACACGGATACGCGACCTGACGGCGCACTACACCGAAGGCTTCGACGATCTCGCTGCCCACGTTACCGCGCTCGACGCCATCGTGACCATCGACAGTGCGCCGCTGCATCTTGGCGGTGCGCTCGGACGTCCGGTGCTGGCGATGCTGGACCACGTGTCGCACTGGTGCTGGGGCGTCGCGGAAATGCAACCCTAGTACGACACTGTCGAGCTGTTCCGTCAGCGGCGGCCGGGCGACTGGTCGCCGGTCGTCGAACGCGTGATTGCCCGTTTGCAGCAACTTGCCGCTGCGACACGTTAGCGGCTCATATCAGCGAACAGGCAGTAGAGCGGGGCGCATCTTATAATGCGGCCCATGTCTATTCGTTTCGATGCCGCCGATGCGCACTGGCGCGTCGCGCCCATGCCTGGTTTCTCGTCAGATCAGAAAGACTGGCTTACACGTGGT
The DNA here is from genome assembly GCF_050436565.1 of Paraburkholderia sp. GAS42. NCBI lineage: Bacteria > Pseudomonadati > Pseudomonadota > Betaproteobacteria > Burkholderiales > Burkholderiaceae > Paraburkholderia > Paraburkholderia sp. GAS42. The sequence continues at coordinate 186,512 of NZ_JBNDML010000014.1, forward strand.
GGTTCGCTGACCGCGCATCTCGCGACGCTCGGCGCCGTCACCGTTCGTGTGACGCGTGAAGTGGTCGCGCGTCCGTGGGACGATGAGCATGCCGCGTTGTGTGTCCCATCGCGTTCGCCGGTCTGGGTGCGCGAAGTCGTACTTTCCGTCGACGGCACGCCGTTTGTCGCCGCGCACAGCATCGCGCCGCTGGCGGCGAGCGTCGGCGCGTGGCAGGCGATGCGCCGGCTGCGCACCCGGCCGCTCGCGGAACTGCTGTATAGCGACAGCAGCGTCGCCCGCTCTGCGCTGGTGAGCCGGCGCCTGGGCGCGCGACATCCGCTGCATCGGCTGGCGTCGCGTGAAATCGAAAGTGCCGTGCCGCACGCACTGGTCGCGCGTCGTTCGGTGTTCGAGCGACACAATGCGCCATTGATGGTCACCGAATGCATGCTGCCCGCGCTGTGGACGCATCTCGCTGAACGGACGCGTGCGCATGAGCACGCGCACGAAACGCCTCCACGTGCACATCCGCGAGAGCATGGCCGGCCGCTCGATCACACCACCTCGCGCGCCCATCCTGCTCATTCCACGCATCCCGCACCGCGACCCCCACGCGAAGGAAATCGCTGATGCTGCGCGGCTTTCCGCCAGTGGTCGCCGCCGACACACACACGCTCGTGCTCGGCAGCTTTCCGGGCGAAGCATCGCTCGCGGCGACGCAGTACTACGCGCATCCGCGCAACCAGTTCTGGAAACTTCTGGGCGCGGTGACTGGAGTGCCGGCGCTGCAGGAATTGCCTTATGACGAGCGGCTGAAGCGCGTGCTTTCGAAGGGAATCGGCATCTGGGATGTGCTGGCCGCGTGTCACCGCGAAGGCAGCCTCGATGCCGCGATCCGGAATGCGCAGCCTAATGATTTTGCGTCGCTGCGCGAGCATGCTCCGTTGCTGAAGACCGTTTGCTTCAACGGCAAGACGGCGGGGCGGTTTGCCGAAGTGATTGGCGCGGCGGGCTATGAAACGCTTGTATTGCCTTCGTCGAGCCCGGCGAATGCGATGCTCTCGTTCGAACAGAAACTGCTTCTCTGGCAACGGATTATTTCCTGACATCTCGACGCCCCGCGCAGTTCGGGGACCCGCCTACAAGGCGAGCTTGTCCAGTTCGTCATAAGCGCGATGCAGCCATACCTTGACGCGCTGTCGTTCCAGCAAGCCGAGCCCGGTGGCGGCGCGATCCGGATGATTGACGGCAGCCCAGAAGCTCGCGCTCTGCCGGTCGATCTTCTGCATGGTCGTATCGGGCAGGCGGCGCAGCGTAATCACGCTGGCGCCTGGCGCTTCGGCCCGCTCGCGTTCGCCGGACGCCTCCAGAATCTCGAAACGATCGCCGCGGACTTCATTCAGGACCAGTACCAGCTTGATTCGTCCGCCGAATTCGTCGAGCCACTGCCGCAGCAGATCGACCGAATCGCGTCCGGTGTCCATGACGTGCCACCAGGTCAGCGTGAGGCCGTGCTCTTCGGCAAAGCCCAGCACGTCCGAATCGTCGAGCCATCGGGCGAGCGACTGCTGCGTCTGGGCCGCGAGGTCGACCAGAATACGTCGCTGTGGATCTTCAATCGCCGATTCCATGATGGGATCGAGGCTGTCATGCTGATCCAGCACGGCCGGAGCGGCAAAGTCGGCGTAGAACCGCAGCAGCGCGCCATGCGATCTGTCGGTGTCGAAGCCCACGAACGGCAGGTTCCGATCGATAAAGTACTGGGCTAATACGCGGGCGACGAGCGATTTGCCGACGCCACCTTTTCCCCGCCAATCAAATGGATGTAGCTCATGCTTGCGGATCCCCTGTCGTGGAGCGGGCCTGACCAGAACCGGTGCTGGCAGGCTTCGATGACGTAACGGCGGAACAGAGCACATCGAAAAGCAATGCGTGCGTGACAGGAGCATGCTGCGTGATCGACACGGGTGTCAAACTGAACAAAAATCGCCGGGGTGGATTACACCACCCTCGTATTGCCTTCGTCGAGTCCGGCGAATGCTATGCTCTCGTTCGACCAAAAATTGCGTCTCTGGCGCGACATCCTTACATGACGAAACTGATCAAGCGCGCTTCAGCTGAGGCGCGTGCTTTCCGCAACAAACAGGCTGATTCCGTGGCATCGAAGCAGAAAATGTCGCGCGTGAAAAATCGCGCGTCCGGCAGGAACCGCGACGAAGACCTCGACGACGCGCCCCTCATCGAGGCGCCGCGCAAGCCGCGTTTCGCGCCGGTCACGTTTTCGGAAGAAGGTGGCGTGCGCTATCTGCACTTCGGCACCGAGTGGGTGCAGGGCGCGATGCGCCTGAAGAAGCCGCATCACATCGAACTCGAATACGCGCAGCAGATGATGGCCTGGCTGCTGTTCCTCGAAACGCCGAAGCGCATCGTCCAGCTTGGCCTTGGCGCCGCTGCGCTGACCAAGTTCGCGCATCGCTTCCTGAAGCGCGCGAAGGTCGAGGCGGTCGAACTGAACCCGGCCGTCGTCGTCGCAGCACGGACGATGTTCGAACTCCCGCACGACGATGCCCGTCTGAGCGTGCACGAAACCGATGCATGGGACTTCGTCAACGATCGCGCGAATCACGGCACGATCGGCGCGTTGCAGATCGACGTCTATGACGCGACCGCGCGCGGCCCGGTGCTCGACAGCGTCGCGTTCTATCGCGCAGTGCGTGCGTGTCTGACCGATGCAGGTGTGGTCACGATCAACCTGTTCGGCGATCATCCGAGCTTCGTGCGCAACATGAAGCGTCTGAACGAAGCCTTCGACGGCCGCGTGTTCGCGCTGCCGGAAGTACACGACGGCAACCGTGTCGCGATTGCGTTCTCAGGTCCGGCCATCGACGTGCCGTTCGCCACGCTGCAAAAGCGCGCGAAGCTGATCGAAGAGACGCTCGCGCTGCCCGCGCGCAAGTGGCTCAAGGGCTTGCAGGAGTCGACTGGACAGACGTCCGGCTCGTTCTCGATCTGACCCGGCGCGCACGTGCCTTCGGGCGCGTGCCGCAGCCACAGTCACACCGAAGGCCGCGAACGGCAGACATGCCGTCGCGGCCTTTTTCTATTGATTCGATGACGCTGGCGCGACGCTCTGTCGCCCATCGGCATGTCAAACCTGAGTTTTTTTCGCTTGACAAGCCTTGTGGGCATGGGAAGAACCCCGCTTGACCGCACGTTCGCGGCTCCTATACTCTTTCGAAGCTTTCGGGGTGCCCGTCGGCTATCCGCCTGCGGGGCCGGTATCCGTCGACGCAGGCGGACAATTCAATAAAAGTAAAGAGGAGACGTCATGGCTCACGACGCCGACGCCAACAAGGCCAGCAAACGCTGGTTGTGGCTGCTGCTGCTGCCCTGGATCGCGATGGTCTGGGTGCCGTCCTACAACAAGGTCGAGCCGCAACTGTTCGACTTCCCGTTCTTCTACTGGTACCAGCTGATGTGGGTGCTGATCAGCGCCGTCATCACCGCGATCGTGTACTTCAAGACCAAAAAGCGCCCGACGGGCAACGGTTCGCAAGGAGGCGCGCGATGAACGCTACCGCAACCTTTGTCTTCGTCCTGTTCTTTATCGGCGTCACGATTCTTGGCTTTGTGGCGGCCCACTGGCGGCGCGGCGATCTCGCCCATCTGGAAGAGTGGGGTCTCGGTGGCCGCCGCTTCGGCACGATCGTCACGTGGTTCCTGCTGGGTGGCGACCTGTACACCGCGTACACGTTCATAGCCGTGCCCGCGCTCGTGTTCGGTGCAGGCGCGACCGGTTTCTTCGCGCTGCCGTACACGATCCTGATCTATCCGTTCGCGTTCGTCGTGTTCCCGAAGCTGTGGAGCATCGCGAAGCGTCACGGCTACGTCACGTCCGCCGATTTCGTCAGCGCACGTTACGGCAGCCGCATGCTCGCGCTCGCGATTGCTGTGACCGGTATCGTCGCGACGATGCCGTACATCGCGCTGCAGCTGGTCGGTATCGAAGTGGTGATCGGCGCGCTCGGGTTCGATACGACGGGCTTCATCGGCGATCTGCCGCTGATCATCGCCTTCGCGATTCTGGCGGCGTACACGTACACGTCCGGCCTGCGCGCGCCGGCGATGATCGCGGTCGTCAAGGACGTGCTGATCTACGTCACGATCGCTGCAGCCGTGATCATCATCCCGCCGCAGCTGGGCGGCTTCGGGCACATCTTCTCGGTCGTGCCGCCTGCGAAGCTGCTGCTGAAGGCGCCGGATGCAGCCAGCTTGAACGGCTACAGCGCGTATGCGACGCTGGCGGTCGGCTCGGCGCTCGCGCTGTTTCTGTATCCGCACTCGATCACGGCCGTACTGTCGTCGAAGTCGGGTAACACGATCCGCCGCAACATGGCGATGCTGCCGGCTTACTCGCTGGTGCTCGGTCTGCTCGCGCTGCTCGGCTTCATGGCGCTGGCTGCTGGCGTGAAGGACATGCCGGAATTCGCGCCGTACTTCAAGGCGTTCGGCCCGAACTTCGCGGTGCCGGCGCTGTTCCTGCACTTCTTCCCGTCATGGTTCGTCGGCGTCGCGTTTGCGGCGATCGGCATCGGCGCGCTGGTGCCGGCGGCGATCATGTCGATCGCGGCTGCGAACCTGTACACGCGGAACATCCACAAGGAGTTCGTGAACCGTAACATGACGCACGAGCAGGAGACGAACATCGCCAAGCTCGTGTCGCTGATCGTCAAGGTCGGCGCGGTGGCGTTCATTCTCGGTCTGCCGCTCACGTATGCCATCCAGCTGCAACTGCTCGGCGGGATCTGGATCATCCAGACGCTGCCGGCGATCGTACTCGGTCTGTACACGCGTGTGCTCGACTACCGTGGCCTGCTGATCGGCTGGGCAGTCGGCATCGCAACGGGCACGTGGATGGCGATTTCGCTGAAGCTGGCCAGCTCGATCTTCACGATCCACCTGTTCGGTTTCGCGATTCCGGGTTATGCGGCGGTGTGGTCGCTGATCGTGAACCTGGTGGTGGCGGTTGTCGTGAGCGTTCTGGTGCGCTCGCTTGGCATGGCGCGGGCTGAAGACCGTACGCGTCCGGAAGACTATCTGGACGTGGTCGAAAGCTGATCGAAAGCCGTTCGATCGCGTCCAGTGCGTGGCCGTTGTCTTGAAGCAAACGAAACGCCCGCAACGAAAGTTGCGGGCGTTCCTGCTTCTGGTGCGGGATACTGGGCGTTCGCTTGACTGATCATTCGACGCTTTCACCTGATTCCAGCCTGAGACCCGTTCCCCGCTCCCCACACCGTCAAGCATGGCCACAGCCGATTCCAACCCGCTCGGGACCCCTCGCACGCGCCCCGGTCGCATCAGACGCTTCCTGCGCGCCATCGTCTCTCCGTACTACCGCTATCGTCACGCGAACCTCATTCACAGCCTGCGCGTCGGTCTGGCGATGCTGGTGTCGATTCTCGCGACGACGGGTGTCAACGTGCCGCACGGCATCTGGGCATCGGTGACGCTGCTGGTGGTGATCGGCGGCCTGCAGCACCAGGGCAATATCCGCAAGAAGGCCGCCGAACGGGCGGCGGGCACGCTCCTTGGCGCAACGATCGGGCTTGCGATGATCCTGCAGCAGAACTGGATTGGCTCGCTGCCGCTCACGTACCTGCTGATGTCGGTGGTGGCCGCGATCTGCGCGTGGTTCGCGATCGGTAAACCGGGCTATATCGCGTTACTGACGGCGATCACGATGTGCATCGTCGCGGGACACGGCGACAACCAGATCGATGTCGGTCTCTGGCGCACATTGAATGTGCTGGTCGGCATCGTGATCGCGCTGGCATTTTCGTTCGCGCTGCCGCTGCACGCAACGTACTCATGGCGCTATCTGCTCGCGGACAACCTTCGAGCGTGTGCGCGCATCTATGCGCGCATGGTGCAAAGCGACGGCGATCTGCCTTCCGCCGACGAAACCCTGAAGATGTTTCTGGCGCTCAACACGCGGCTGGTGCAGCTACGTTCGCTGATTCCCTCGGTGGCGAAGGAAATTGACCTGCCGCAGGCGCAGCTCGAAGAGATCCAGCGGCTGCACCGCTCGATGCTGAGCGCGCTGGAACTGATGGCGACGGGCACGATCGGACATCTGGATGCCGCCGGCCGGGCGGCCTTCGCGCGGGAATGCGGGATCGAGGTGTACACAGTGCGCGGCACCTTGCTCGCGATGGCGCGCGCGTTGCGTTTCGCGGGCGCGACGCGCTTTCGGATTCCCGAAGCGTCACCGCTCGCGACGCCCGATCCAGCGGTGATCGCCAGCCTGCCGGCCGATCTGCACGGCCCGTACTGGCTCGGGCTGCGGCTCGCGGAGCAGGTCGACAGCCTGCGCGCGATGCTGCTGGATACGGAGTCGAACTGGAATATCGAACGGCACGCGCGCGCCGTCGCATGAGCCGACGAGGCGAGGGCGCGTGCGTGGCCTGAACGGACGCGTTCAGCCGCCTTCGTGCGGAACGGTCACCATCCAGGGAATGCCGAACCTGTCGACGACCATGCCGAAGCCCTTCGACCAGAACGTCGCCTGCCACGGCATCATTACGTTGCCACCGTCCGATAGCGCGTTGAAGTATTTCTCAGCGGACGGGACGTCGTCGGCGGCGAGCGACAGGCTGAATCCCGCGGGCCGCGGGCCTTCGCCCTTGCAGTCACCGTCGGACGCCATCAGTTCGGTCGCACCGATTCTGAACGTCGTGTGCATGATCTTTTCTTCGTTGCCCGGCGGCACCGATTCCGCGGCGGACGGCGGCGCGTCCTTGAAGCGCATCTGGAACACCACCTCGGCGCCGAGTTTCTCGCCGTAGAACTTCATCGCTTCTTCGCACCGACCGTTGAAAAAAACATAAGGCTGGACTTGCATCGTCGTCTCCTTGAGTGTGCCGCGGGGTATCCGCGGAAGCAGCGCTATCGGCCGTCCCGTTGTGCGGGAACGCGCCGGAAAGCGACCGTACAGAGATTGTAGACGCCGTCACGAAGGTGATTGTGACAGTGTGTGGACAGCGAGGAAGAGGAGCGGAAAGGCAGGCAGTTGACGCGGCGCGAGGCCGCGCGCGTGACCGCGAACGGGTCACGCGCAGGGTGAAGCAGCGCGCCTTAACGCAGGCTTTCGATCAGCTTTTCGAGCTTGACGGCGTCGGCGGCGAACGTGCGGATGCCTTCCGACAGCTTCTCGGTCGCCATCGCTTCTTCGTTTAGCTGGAAGCGGAACGACGGCTCGTCGACCGCAACGCGCGCGATATTTTCGCCCTTGCCCATTTCCGGCGACAGCTTGCGTTCGACCTTGTCCGTGCTGTCCTGCAGCTTTTGCAACAGGTCGGGGCTGATCGTCAGCAGATCGCAGCCGGCCAGTTCGGTGATCTGCGACGTCGTGCGGAAGCTCGCGCCCATCACTTCGGTGTTGTAGCCGAACTTCTTGTAGTACGCATAGATGCGGCGCACCGACTGCACGCCCGGGTCGTTCGCGCCGCCATCGCGCGCTTCGTCCCAGTTGCTGCCGGCGTTTTTCTTGTACCAGTCATAGATCCGGCCGACGAACGGCGAGATCAGCTGCGCGCCCGCTTCAGCGCAGGCAGCGGCCTGTGCCAGCGAGAACAGCAGCGTCATGTTGCACTTGATGCCGTCCTTCTGCAGGGCTTCGGCGGCGCGGATGCCTTCCCACGTCGACGCGAGCTTGATCAGCACGCGTTCGCGTCCGATGCCCGCGGCCTTGTAGTAGCCGATCAGTTCGTGGGCTTTTTCGATCGACGCTTTTGTATCGAACGACAGACGCGCATCCACTTCGGTCGACACACGGCCCGGAATGATCTTGAGAATTTCTGTGCCGAAGGCGATCAGCAACTGGTCGATGATGGCGCCGACCGGCTTCGATCCGTGATCGCGGACGGTTTTTTCGAGCAGCGGACGGTAGTCGTCCTTCTGCACGGCCTTCAGGATCAGCGACGGGTTGGTCGTCGCGTCCCGCGGCTTGTACTGCGCGAGTTGCTGGAAGTCGCCGGTATCGGCGACGACGGTGGTGTACTGCTTGAGTTGATCGAGTGCGGATGTCATGTCGAGCCTTCTGGGCGCGCACGCGCCATGGTCCAGGGGAAAGATGGGACCGCCACAATGCCGCAGCGGAAGCCAGTCATCATGCGACGTTCACGCAATGTTGCCGTGACGCCTCGCGTGGAGCGTCGCCCAATAACTCTATTCTATGGCGGATCGGCCGCCAGGATCTTTACAGTGCACGTCTGGCACCTGTTTATCTCGCCGATCCCGCCTGTCCGGCCGCTTCAGGCGCGGCGGACGTTCAGAACGAGCTGCGTCAGCACGCCGGCGACCAGGCCCCAGAATGCGGAACCGATCGACAGCAGCGTCAGGCCGGAGGCCGTCACCATGAAGGTGACGAGCGCCGCCTCGCGCTGCTTCACGTCGTGCATCGCGTTGGCGAGGCCGCTCATGATCGAGCCGAACAGCGCCAGTGCAGCCACCGACACCACCAGCGCTTTCGGCAGTGCAGCAAAAAGCGCCGCGATCGTGGCGCCGAAAATGCCCGCGATCAGGTAGAACGTGCCGCACCAGACGGCTGCCGTGTAGCGCTTCGAGTGATTTTCGTGCGCTTCCGGGCCGGTGCAGATCGCCGCTGTGATCGCTGCAAGATTGATGCCGTGCGAGCCGAACGGCGCGAGGATCAGGGAAGCGATGCCGGTTGTCGCGATCAGCGGCGCGGAAGGCGTCGTGTAGCCGTCGGCGCGCAGCACGGCGATGCCGGGCACGTTCTGCGAAGCCATCGCCACCACGAACAGCGGAATGCCGATGCTGACAATCGCGGCGATCGAAAACGCGGGCATCGTCAGCACGGGATGCGCGAGCGCGATGTGAAAGCGGCTGAAATCGAGCAGCCCGAGCGCGCCCGCAACAGCGGTGCCGACGATCAGCGTCGTCACGATTGCATAGCGCGGCGCAAAGCGTTTGATGACGAGATACGTGAAGAACATCACGAGCACGAGCGCGGTCTGGAACTGCGCCGCGCGGAAAATTTCGATGCCGATCTCGAAGAGAATCCCCGCCAGCAGCGCCGACGCGATGCCCGCTGGAATCTTCTTCATCAGCGCGTCGAACCAGCCCGTCAGGCCAACAACAGTCAGCAGCAGTGCGCACACAATGAACGCGCCGATCGCCTCCGGATACGCCACATGCGGCAGCGACGAAATCAGCAGCGCCGCGCCAGGCGTCGACCAGGCAATGACGATTGGCGCGCGGAATTTCAGCGACAGCCCGATCGTCGTCAGCGCCATGCCGATCGACAGCGCCCAGATCCACGATGAAATCTGCGCGTCGGAGAGATGCGCGGCCTGACCGGCCTGGAACATCAGTACGAGCGAGCTGGTATAGCCCGTCATCATCGCGACAAAGCCGGCGACGATTGCCGACACCGACGTATCGGCAAACGGCCGGAGCTTCACGGGCCGTGCGGCGGAAGGGGACAGTTCAGGCGTGGAAGACTGCGTCATGCGTCATTCTTTTGTCAGGTTGTGTCAGGGGATGAGTTATTTGCTCAGCACGCGCATCGCGGCTTCGAGGCCGGCGAGCGTCAGCGGATACATCCGCTGACCGAGCACTTCGCGGATGATCGACACCGACTGCCGGTATTGCCACAAGCCTTCCGGTTCGGGGTTGAGCCAGGCGAAATGCGGGAACTGGTCGGCGAGACGCCGCAGCCATACGGCGCCCGGCTCGGTGTTGTTGTATTCGACCGAGCCGCCGGCCTGCACGACTTCGTACGGGCTCATCGTCGCGTCGCCGACGAAGATCAGCTTGTAGTCGGGCGTGAACTTGTGCAGCACGTCGAACGTCGGCGTGCGCTCTGCGTGACGTCGGCGGTTGTTCTTCCACAGGTAGTCGTAGACGCAGTTGTGGAAGTAGAAGAACTCGAGGTGCTTGAACTCGGCCTTCGTCGCCGAAAAGAGTTCTTCGGTGCGCTTGATGTGATCGTCCATCGAGCCGCCGACGTCGAGCAGCATCAGCACCTTCACGTTGTTGTGCCGCTCGGGCACCATCTTCAGATCGAGCCAGCCGGCGTTTGCCGCCGTACTGCGGATCGTGTCGGCCAGATCGAGTTCTTCGGCGGCGCCTTCGCGCGCGAAGCGGCGCAGGCGTCGCAGTGCGATCTTGATGTTGCGCGTGCCGATTTCGACGTGGTCGTCATAGTCTTTATACGCGCGCGCTTCCCAGACCTTCACGGCGCTGCGATGACCCGACGCATCGCCGCCGATGCGGATGCCTTCCGGGTTATAGCCACCATGGCCGAACGGCGACGTGCCGCCCGTACCGATCCACTTGTTGCCGCCTTCGTGACGCTCTTTCTGCTCTTCGAAGCGTTCCTTCAGGCGCTCCATCAGCTTGTCGAGGCCGCCCATCGCTTCGATCTGCGCTTTCTCTTCGGGCGTGAAGTCGCGCTCGAGTTTCTTCTTCAGCCAGTCGGGCGGGATGTCGAACGCAAGTTCCGTCTTGCCCGCGACACCGTGAAAATACTCGCCGAACGCCTGATCGAAGCGATCGAAATACTGCTCGTCTTTCACGAGCGTGAGACGCGCGAGGTAATAGAACTCATCGAGCGATGGCGCGATGACATTCGCCTTCAGCGCTTCGAGCAGCGTCAGGTATTCCTTGACCGAAACCGGCAGCTTTGCGGTGCGTAGCGAAAAGAAGAAGTCGATTAGCATGCTGTTTCCTCTGCGTCTTCGGGCCCGTGCGTTGCCATGTTTCCGCGCTCCGGTTGTGCCGCTGGCCTTAGCGCTCGAGCTTGTATTTCAGATGGGCGCGCACGGCGGGCCATTCCGACTCGATGATCGAGAACACGACCGTGTCGCGCAACACGCCATCCTTGCCGATCTGGTGATTGCGCAGGATGCCGTCCTGCTTCGCGCCGAGGCGCGCAATCGCGGTGCGCGACTGATGGTTCATGAAATGCGTGCGGAACTCGACCGCAATGGCTTTCAGCGATTCGAACGCGTGCGTGAGCAGCAGGAGCTTCGCTTCGGTGTTGAGCGGCGTGCGTTGCACGCGTTTCGCGTACCACGTGTGGCCGATCTCGAGCCGACGGTGTGCTGCCTCGACGTTGAACATACGCGTCGACCCGACGATTTCGCCGGAGACGGCATCGCGCACCGCGAAGGGTTGTGCGCCGAGGTTATCGCGCATCGAGAGCGCGGCTTCGATCCACGCGCGTTCAGTGCCGGGCGCGGGCACGCTCGTGTACCAGAGCGTCCACAACTCGCCATCTGCCGCCGCGGCGGCGATCGCCTGCTCGTGTTCGAGCGTCAGCGGTTCAAGAATGACGTGCTGGCCCTTCAGCGTAACGGGCTCTATCCAGCGGCTCATGTAGCGAATCTCCGTGCGGGTGCCTGCGATGACGTTTTCACGTGAGGGCAGGGCCGCGACAATCTGTCGCACCCCTGCGCCCAACGCGGATTACCGGTTGTTGCGGTTCATGAAAATGAGGCGTTCGAAGAGGCTCACGTCCTGCTCGTTCTTCAACAGCGCGCCGTGCAGCGGCGGAATGATCTGCTTCTGGTCGGCCGAGCGGAGCGCTTCCGGCGGAATATCTTCGGCGAGCAGCAGCTTCAGCCAGTCGAGCAGTTCGGACGTCGACGGCTTCTTCTTCAGACCCGACACGTTGCGCAGTTCGAAGAAGCTCTGCAGCGCGGCGGCCAGCAGTTCCCTCTTGATGCCCGGATAGTGGACCTCGACGATCTGCTGCATCGTCTCTGCATCGGGAAAGCGGATGTAGTGGAAGAAGCAGCGGCGCAGGAACGCGTCGGGCAGTTCCTTTTCGTTGTTCGACGTGATGATGACGAGCGGACGCTCTTTCGCCTTCACGAGTTCGCGCGTCTCGTACACGTAGAACTCCATGCGATCGAGTTCACGCAGCAGGTCGTTCGGGAATTCGATGTCGGCCTTGTCGATCTCGTCGATCAGCAGCACGACCTGTTCGTCCGATTCGAACGCCTGCCACAGCACGCCCTTCACGATGTAGTTGCGGATGTCCTTCACGCGCTCGTCACCGAGCTGCGAATCACGCAGACGCGAGACCGCGTCATACTCGTAGAGGCCCTGCTGCGCCTTCGTGGTGGACTTGATGTGCCACTGCAGAAGCGGCATGCCCAGCGCCGCCGCGACTTCTTCGGCGAGCATGGTCTTGCCCGTGCCCGGCTCGCCCTTGATCAGGAGCGGCCGTTTGAGCGTCATCGCGGCATTGACCGCGAGTTTGAGGTCGTCGGTGGCGACGTATTGCGATGAGCCTTCGAAGCGCATGGCGAACTGCTCTCCCGGAAAAAGTCCAGTATAAGTCAGAAGCCCTGTTGGGCCGAAGCGGGCTCGGGTAGGGTGTGAACCCGGTGTCGACCGCGTTCGATTGTGCGCTGGACGTACGCGGGCGGCATGCTGGAGCGGCGCTGCATTGAGGCCTCGCGCCCGCCATGTGGACGCCCGGCGTAGCGTCGCGGTACAATTAGCGCGATTTTTTTGGCCTGCGTGGCACCTCTACAAGAATAACGGCGCAGGCCGTTGCCTTTTTCAGGCGCCCGTTTTCCCCTCATGCCAGGTTAGAACCTATGAACAAAATCGTCGGCAAACACCTCGTGATCGCAGCGCTGTCAGCGCTCGCAGGCTTTGCGGCCAGCGCGCAGGCAGCGGATGTCGTTGGCAACGCGAAGGCGGGCCAGGGCAAGGTCGCGATGTGTATCGGCTGCCACGGCATCCCCGAATATCGCACCGCGTACCCGGAGGTCTACCGGGTGCCGAAGCTGGGCGGCCAGAACCAGGCCTACCTCGAAAGCGCGCTGCGCGCCTACCGGAAGGGTGAACGCCACTTCGACTCCATGCACGCCATCGCGGCGTCGCTGTCGGACCAGGACATCGCCGATGTCGCGGCGTACTACGCGGCGCAGACATCCTCTTCGAAGAACAATCCCGACAAGTGATCGGTACAGGTCACCCACAGTTCACCACATTCGCGGGATAGGAGAATTCATGAAGAAGCCCCATCAGGCACTCCACACGGTATTGAAGGCTGCGTGCGCGACGGTTGCGACGATCGCATTCACGGGCCTCGTCGCATCGAACGCGGCGCATGCCGCCGATGCCTCCAATGGCAAGGTGCTCGCCGATTCGCACAACTGCGCGGCCTGCCACGGTCCGAACATGAACAAACCGGTGAGCCCGGAGTTTCCGAAGCTCGCAGGGCAGCACGCCGATTACATCTACTGGGCGCTACGTCAGTATCAGATGGGCACGGGCAACCCGCACCTCGGTCGTAACAACTCGATCATGCAGGTGCAGGTGCAGAGCCTGTCGCCGAGCGACATGAAGGACATTGGCGCCTACATCGAATCGATCGACGGCGATCTCGTGCAGAAAAAGTAATCACGGCGTTCTTCAGCCGGTTGAAATGGAACACCCCGCTTCGGCGGGGTGTTCTGCTTTTGGGCGTCGAATTCCGGCTGCTGGCTGATATGCGCGCTGGAGCCGAGGTCGTTCAGTCGCGTGAAGCGCGGCGCTCGATGCGTGCGAGATACGCATCGGTATCCGGTGGCGTGCCGGTACGCTGCGCTTCCCAGATGGTTTCGCCGAGACAATCCATGATCGCGTGCTGCGCATCATGGGTCGAGCCGAGACGCGATGCGAGGCGCTCGTGTGCCGCGCGGATACCAGGCGGCTGATCGATCGACAGTTGCTCGGTGATCGCCAGATGCATCGACAGATGCAGGAAAGGATTGGTCTGGCCGCGTTCAGGCGAGTAGTCCTGCGCTGGGGCGCCTTCGACGTTCGTCAGGTCGGCGTGATATTCCGGGTGCTCGACGATCCAGTCAGCGGCGATGGCTTCGAGCGGCGTCAGGATTTCGCCTGCGCGCTGCTTGCGCCAGGTGTCAGTGAAAAAGAGGCGGACTTCGTCGCGGCTGGGATTGAACATCGTGGTGGTATCGAGGATGGGGCGGCGTGCTGATGGCAACGGCAAGCGGGTATTTTACGTCGGCGGGGGAAGGTTCGCTGAGGGCGTCGGGTTGATGCGTGGCGGCGTGCCTTTCGCATCATCGCGCACGCTACGACGAGGCCGCCAGTGACCAGCCCTCAGCCGTCGCGCGTCAAAGCTCCGGTGGCGGCGTCTTCGGCCGGTACTCGCACAACGGCTCGATGACGCAATGCCAGCATTCCGGCCGACGCGCCTTGCACACATATCGCCCATGCAGGATCAGCCAGTGATGGGCATCATGCCGGAATTCGGCGGGCGTGAATTTCCCCAGCGCGATTTCGACTGCGCGCACATCCTTGCCCGGCGCAAGCCCGGTTCGATTGGCAACCCGAAAGATGTGCGTATCGACGGCAATCGTCGGATGGCCGAACGCCGTATTCAGGATCACGTTCGCGGTCTTGCGTCCGACGCCCGGCAAACTTTCCAGCGCCTCGCGATCGTCCGGTACTGCGCCGCCGAACTGGTCGAGCAGGACGCGGCAGGTCGCGATGACGTTCTTCGCCTTGGTGCGGTAAAGCCCGATCGTCTTGATGTAGTCGGCGACGCCTTCTTCACCGAGATCGAAGACCGTTTGCGGCGTGTTCGCCACCGGAAACATTCGGCGCATCGCCTTGTTGACCGAAACGTCAGTGGCCTGCGCCGACAGCATGACGGCGATCAGCAATTCGAACGGCGTCGTGTATTCGAGTTCGGTTGTCGGATGCGGGTTGAGTTCCTGCAGCGTCTCGTAGATAGCGCGGCGTTTGTTCGCGTTCATGCTGGCTGTCAGGATTTCGGTGGTTGGATGCCGCTGGCGTCTTGCGTGGACGGGGCCGCGTCGCTGGCGTTGTCCTCCTGCGCAATACCGAGCCGGCGACGGCGCGCTTCGGCCGCATCGATCTGCGCCTGGACATCGGCGCTCACCTGCTGGGTGTTTTGCGGGCCTTTGCCCTGAGCGGCGAGTTCTTCCTTCTTCCTGCGTGCGCGGTCGAGCGCGGCCTGGATGATCGCGCGTTTCTTTGCTTCCGGGTCGTCCGCGACAACGGTGGTAGACGTCCCAGCAGCAGAAGACTCGGCAGCCGAAGGCGCGTCAGCAGCGGCCGAAGCAGAACTCGACGCCCGGCGCGCCGCGGCACGCGCTTCGGCAGCTTCACGCTCGCGCGCGAGGCGGGCGTTGCGTTGCTCGTAGCGTTCGCGGGCTGCGTTGGCGAGTTCCTGCGACCACGCGTCCCAGCCAGTGCGTTCGCCGGTGGCAGGCACCATCGCAATGCAGTCGACGGGACAGGGCGGAACGCAAAGATCGCACCCGGTGCAGAGCGCCTCGATTACTGTGTGCATCTGTTTGGGTGCACCGACGATCGCATCGGCCGGACACGCCTGCATGCACAGCGTGCAGCCGATGCACAGGTTTTCGTCGATAACGGCCAGCGGTCGTGGACGCTCGATGCCGTTCGCCGGATTGAGCGGGATCACAGGCTGGCCGAGCAGGCCGGCCAGGCGCGCGATGCCTTCGACGCCGCCCGGCGGGCACTGGTTGTAGTTCGCCTCGCCAAGGGCAATCGCTTCGGCGTAGGGGCGGCAACCGGCGTAGCCGCACTTCGTGCATTGGGTCTGGGGCAGCAGATCTTCGATGCGATCAGCTAGTGTTAAGGAATCGGTCACGGTCAAGACTTGAGGGCTTGCTGGCAGGCCAGACTGATGTCAAAAAAGGCCCGGCCGGGCGCGCGGCGGCGGTGTGCAGCAAGGCCGGAGGGCTTGCGCGACGGGGCTTCCGCCAAATAAGGGATTATCGCCGATTTCCCTGATTGTGCTTCGCAAACCATGTGCCATAATCGAAGCGCTTTTTCGAAAGACCGCAACAGGGTGTCCCCCAACCATGGCGCGCCCGCTCAGTGCCGCAGGTACCTGGCCGAGGAGAGAGGCTGGCGGCACGATCCGGATAACGCGGCTCACGAAGCACGATGCCACCATGAATCAGCCGAAAATCAAAAGAGATCCTGAAGGCACCCGTCGCCGCATCCTGCTCGCGGCGGCCGAGGAATTTGCAAATGGTGGGTTGTTCGGCGCACGCGTCGACCAGATTGCCCGCCGCGCGGAAACCAATGAACGCATGCTCTATTACTACTTCGGTAGCAAGGAGCAGCTGTTCACCGCGGTCCTGGAGCACGCGTTCAGCGCGCTCACCGAAGCCGAACGCACGCTCGACCTCGCCGGCATCGCGCCCGTCGAGGCGATCACGCGGCTCGCGCATTTCGTCTGGGACTACTACCGCGATCACCCCGAACTGCTCCGGCTCGTGAACAACGAGAACCTGCATGAGGCACGCTACATGCAGAAGTCGACGCGCATTCGCGAAATGATCTCGCCCATCGTCGCGACGCTCGGCAATATCCTCGAACGCGGCCAGCGCGCAGGACTGTTCCGCACGAGCGTGGACCCGTTGCGCTTCTACGTGACGTTGTCGGGGATGGGGTATTACATCGTGTCGAACCGCTTCACGCTCGAAGCGACGCTCGGCCGCGATTTCAGCTCGGTCAGCGAGCGTAGCGAAATCGTGCAGATGAACACTGAGTTGCTGCTGGCGTATCTGATGCGCCGCTAGGGTGGCGTCGTCAGGACGCCGCTGCGCCCTTCACCGGCGCAGCGGACCCAATGGTTGCAGCGTTACGCCTGCTGCGCGATCCTTTCCTTCTTTTCAGCCGTGAACGGCTTGTTGTGCTCGAGGATGAAGTCGCGCAACTGCGGATAGACGATGGTGCGCCAGCGACGGCCCGAGAAAATGCCGTAGTGACCGCACTTCTCGGCGGTGAAGTGCTGCTTGTTCTCCTCCGGGATGCCGCTGCACAGCTCCTGCGCGGCACGCGTCTGACCGCTGCCGGAGATGTCGTCGAGCTCTCCTTCGATCGTGAAGAGGGCGGTGCGCGTGATGTCCTGCGGACGCACGCGTTCACCCGCGACGTCCCACGTGCCTTCCGCCAGACGGAATTCCTGGAACACGATCTGGATCGTTTCGAGGTAGTACTCGGCGGCCATGTCGAGCACGGCGTTGTACTCGTCATAGAAGCGGCGATGCTGCTCGGCGTCTTCCTCATCGCCGCGCATCAGGCTCTGGTAGTAATCCCAGTGCGACGCTGCATGCCGTTCCGGATTCATTGCGACGAAGCCGGTGTGCTGCAGGAAGCCCGGATAGACCTTGCGACCGACACCCGGATAGTTCGGCGGCACCGTGTAGATCACGTTGTTGTCGAACCATTCGTACGAGTGCTGCGTGGCGAGCGAGTTGACGGCCGTCGGGCTCTTGCGGGCGTCGATCGGGCCGCCCATCATCGTCATCGTGCGCGGCGTGTCTTCGCCGCGGCTCGCCATCAGTGAAATCGCTGCGAGCACCGGCACAGTCGGCTGGCACACCGAGATCACGTGCAGATCCTTCGCGCCGATGTGGCGAACGAACTCCTGGATGTATGCGATGTAGTCGTCGAGATGGAACGCGCCGTCTTCGAGCGGCACCATGCGCGCATCGATCCAGTCGGTGATGTAGACCTTGTGATCCTGCAGCAGCGTACGCACGGTGTCGCGCAACAGCGTGGAGTGATGGCCCGACAGCGGCGCGCACACCAGTACGACCGGCTCATCCTTCAGTTGCGTGACAGCGCCGCTGTCGTCTGCATAGCGCTTGAAGCGCAGCAGGCGGCAAAACGGCTTTTCGATGACCGTCTGCTCGACGATCGGAATCTTGTGACCGTCTTTGACAATCTGGTGCAGGTTGAACTCGGGTTTTTCGTAATCCTTGCCGAGGCGATACAGGAGCTCGTAGCCGGCGGACAGGCGGGTCGCCCCCGGTACGTAGGCAAGCGGACTGGCCGGATTCGCGAAGGATTTCGACGCGGCCTGGGCCCAGGCGGTAAGCGGGCTCAAAAGTGCCCGCTGGAATTCGTGCAGTTGATAGAGCATGGGTGCTCCAGCGTTAGTGTTGTTCGCGTGGGGCGGCGCAAAAACGCGTAATGCGTTGTGGCGAGGCCGTTATTGGTCGTGGACCGTCAGTGGACCATTGGTTATCGGCCGACATTCGAAATTCATGATATCGGACAAACACCGATTGTGCAACGCAACAACCGTGTCGCACCGCACGTAAGGAATGTAAATAAATCAAGGGTTTGGCGCGGCACCTGGAATGGTTTTCCGGGTCGCAACCTCCGCATTCCCCGCATTTCCGTTAGGGGCGGGGCTGTCGTGGGGCGGCTGTCCGGTCGCCTTTGCCATTTCCTGCTCGTGTTTCATCAGATTCAGCCCTGTATGGACCAGTGCGACATGGGAAAAGCCCTGAGGAAAATTCCCTACAAGTCGCTGTGCCGCCGGGTCATATTCCTCCGAAAGCAGGCCGACATCGTTCGCCAGCGACAGCAGGCGCTCGTACATCGCGGTCGCTTCCTTCACGCGGCCCTGTAACGCCAGGTTGTCCACCATCCAGAAGCTGCAAGCGAGGAACGTGCCTTCACCGGGCGGCAGGCCGTCGTTGAATTCGGTTGTTCGGTAGCGCATCACAAAACCGTCATGTAGCAGAAACTTCTCGACGCCCGCGACCGTGCCCGCGATGCGCGGATCGGACGGCGGCAGGAAACCGAGGAGCGGCAGTAGCAGGACGCTCGCATCGAGTTCATCGCCGCCGTAAACCTGCGTGAACGCGTTCAACGAAGCGTTATAGCCTTTTTCGCAGACATCTGTGTGAATCTGCGCGCGGACGGCGTGCCAGTGATCGAGCGGCGCCGGCAGATCGAATGATTCGGCCGATTTGATCGCGCGATCGAACGCGACCCATGCCATTACCTTCGAAAACGTGAAATGCTGGGGCCCGCCGCGCGTTTCCCAGATGCCTTCGTCGGGCTGGTTCCAGATCTTTTCGAGGTGGACGAGCATCGCGCACTGGATGTTCCACGCGGTTTCGTCCGCCTGCAGACCGCCGATGCGCGCCAGATGTAGCGCGTTCATCACTTCGCCGTAGACGTCGAGTTGCAGCTGGTCGACGGCGTTGTTGCCGACACGCACCGGTTTGGCGCCCTGATAGCCGGGCAGCCAGTCGAGTTCGAACTCCGGGAGGCGCCGCTCGCCCGCGATGCCATACATGATCTGCAACTGCTGCGGCGAGCCGGCCATCACGCGGCCCAGCCACTGACGCCACGCGCGCGCTTCGTCGTAGTAGCCGCCGCGCATCATCGCGAGCAGGGTGATCGTCGCGTCGCGCAGCCAGCAGTAGCGGTAATCCCAGTTGCGCGTGCCGCCGAGATGTTCCGGCAGCGACGTGGTCGGTGCCGCGACGATGCCGCCCGTCGGTTCGTAGGCCAGCGCTTTCAGCGTGATCAGCGAGCGCCGGATCGGCTCGGCCCAGCGGCCGGTGACGGTGCCCCGTGCCGACCATTCGAGCCAGTAGTTTTCGGTGCGGGCGAGCGCGGTGTGCGGATCGCGCGCGTGCGGCGTGCGCAGATGCGACGACGTGTAGGTGAGGGTGAACGGCACGCGCTCACCGGCCGCCACTGTGAATTCGGCGACGGTGCGCATATTTTCGCCGCGCACGTCGATCGGTGTACGCAGCACGGCGGTGTCGGGACCGACGACGGCCTTGATGCCGCTGTCGTTGGCAAGACGGCTGACCCACGGCACGGAATAGCCGTAGTCGAAGCGCAGAACCAGCTCCATCTGCATGCGCACGGTGCCGCGTTTGCCGACGACGATCCGCACGAGTTCAGACGTGCCGTTACCCGGCGGCATGAAATCGATGACCGTGACCGCGCCTTCGGGCGTTTCGAAATCGGTCTCGAGAATCAGCGTTTCGCCCCGATAGCGGCGCGACGAGACGGGCGCCGGCGCGCCTTTGTCGACGACGGGTGCGATCAGCCAGCGGCCGTTGTCCGCGGTGCCGAGCAGGGCCGCGAAGCACGCGCCGGAGTCGAAGCGCGGCCAGCAGAGCCAGTCGACGGAACCGTTGCGGGCGATCAGTGCGGCGGTGTGGCCGTCGCCGACGAGTGCGTAGTCTTCAATGAGAGAGGGCATGGGGAGGGCGGATAAGAGCGCGTCGCAGGCGCGTTGGACAGGTCACGGGCAGCGTCATGCCAGACCGGTGTGAAGGCGTCGGATTCAACACGAAGTATGGTCAACCATGACTGGCATTCTGAAATATGGCTGCTTACAATCCGGACGTCTGACAGGTAACGGGCACTTTGGGCCCAACCTGGTGTCATGTTCATGTGTTGCACTTTTCTACCGCTTCGTATCGCTTTATACCTTTCCCACGCAACGCTGTTTTTCGAGGATTGAAGCCATGCTGAACCTGTCGAAATCGGATTGCATCACCATACTCTCCGCCGCCAGCACGCTCGCCGACGACGCGATGCTCCCGCTCGATCCTGACCAGCTTGGCCTTTCCCGCAACGGAATGGAAACGGCTGCGGCATTTCTCGTCGAGCGCGCGTGCTTCACGCGTTATCAGGAAAACGACGGTCATTATGCCGTCGGCGGCCTGTCGCTGCAGGGCAAGCTCCGCCTCGACCAGCTCTCGAACGGCTGATGGCCTGATTGTCTGGATAGGGCGGCCATCGGCGCCGCCCGTGTTCACGATGTTTCAAGTGGTTCTACCCGGCAGCGCGCCCGGAAACGGGTGCGTGTCGTCGCGCGCCTGCGCCCGTCGGCAAACGTGCCGCCGCGTCAGAAATGCTTGCTCCCCATGTCGAAGACGCCGATGAGCCCGATGATGATCAGATACAGCGCCACGATGTAGTTAAGCAGACGCGGCATGATGAGAATGAGAATGCCGGCGATCAGGGCAACGAGCGGACCAAGACTGAGTGTGATGTTCATGAAAACTCCACGGGTTGGAACTGTTTTTGTTGAAAGTACAACCTGCCGGGCGCACGACGCGTGATGCCTCGCCTCGCATCCTGTCGCCTGTGAAACCAGCATGAATTCAAGTGCAGTAACGAACCTGAAACCTGCCTGTCAGCCTTTCAGGCTGTGCGTTCCGGTGCAACACTCCTATACTTGCCGAAGCACAAAACAACGAGATCACACGCGTGGCAGACCCGTGACACCCTGACCGGAACAACACGATGTCAAAGGAGCCCGTCATGCATTTCTGTCGCCGCGCTGCAGCATTCGCCGTGCCACCGTCCGCATCGAAAGCTGATTCGCTGTCGGCCCGCTCGATAATAAAAGGTTTCGCACTTATGGTCTCTATTGTTGCAAGCCAGGCATTTGCCCAGGGCGCCGCAGCCGTTCCTGCCGACGGCGTGTACGACCTGCTCGTCGGCACGTACACGGGCGGCAGGAGCGAAGGCATCTACGTGTATCGCTTCGACACGAAGACCGGCGATGTCACGCCTGTTTCCTCGGCGAAGACCGTGAACCCGTCGTATCTCGCGGTGAGCAGCGACCGGCGTCATGTGTATGCCGTCAACGAGCTGCCCGGCGACAACGGACCCGCGGGCCAGCGCGGCGGCATCAGTGCGTTCGGTTTCGATCCGCAAAGCGGCCAGTTGACGTTTCTGAACCAGGTCTCATCGGAAGGCAATGATCCGTGCTACCTGAGCATTTCGCCGGACGGCAGGTACCTGACGACCGCCAATTACTCCGTCGCGGCCGATCCTGGCGGCAGCTTCTCCGTGTTTCCGCTCCAGCCGGATGGCCAGGTTGGCACGGCCGTGCTGACCGTCCATCATGATGGCGGCGGCCCGGTGAAAGGGCGGCAGGACAACGCGCACGTGCATTCCACGGTCTTCTCGCCCGATGGTCGCTATCTGTTCGCGCAGGATCTCGGCACGGACAAGGTCTATTCATATCGCTACACGCCCGACGGCAGCCGCGGGTTGCTTGGCCCCACGGAAACGCGCTACACGGCGATGAAGCCCGGCTCCGGTCCACGTCATCTCGTGTTTGGTGCCAGCGGCAGGTATGCGTACCTGACGAGCGAGATGGCCGCGACCGTCGAAACGTTCCGCTACGGCGACGGCAACCTCACGTTGCTGCAGTCGCTGCCGCTCACCAGGCCGGGCTTCAAGGGCAAGGTGGGTGCAGCGGCGATCCATACGTCGCCGGACGGGCGCTTCGTGTACGTAAGCAATCGCGGCGACGCGAACGAGATTGTGATCTTCGCGGTCGACCCGGCGAACGGGCATCTAAAGCGGGTCGGCCATCAGTCGAGTCTCGGCGCAGCGCCTCGCGAATTCGCCATCGATCCGACGGGCAAGTGGCTGATCGTCGGCAACCAGAACAGCGCGACCGTGTACGTGTTCCGGCGCGACTCGCAGACGGGTTTGCTGGAGGCGAATCCGAAGCGCATCGATATCGATTCGCCGGTGGATTTCAAGCTGGTTTCGTCGGGCTGAGCGAGCGGGGCACGTCGGCTGGCCGCGCGTCCGGGTTCAACGCGGTTTGCACAATGAAGACGTCGGTGCGCGGCACGTGGCTTCACGTCGTGTCCTCGCAGAAACAGAAACGGCGGCATCTCGAGATGAGATGAACTGAACCCCAAGAGTTGGACATAGATCCGACCCTTGGGGTTTTTTCATGGCGAAGCACGACGCGAAGCTCAAACTCAAATTAGTAAGGCGATACCTGGCAGGAGGTATCGGAACCGGTGCCCTGGCGCGAGAGTACGGGGTGGCACGTACTCTCGCGCAGCAATGGATTGCGGAATACGAGCTGCACGGTCCAGCGGGGCTGCGGCGCAAGGGGCATACGGAATACAGCGCGCAATT
>NZ_JBNDML010000015.1:0-207915 GCF_050436565.1 Paraburkholderia sp. GAS42
GGCGGGCACTTCCCGCGATCGAGTCCGGATATAAGTCCGCAACCACCCTCCTCGCCACGCACAATCGCCTTGCAAAAGGGAGGCGACCATATAAGTAATGTCCGGTTCTGGTCTCCCGTGGGACCCGTCGAACACGGCCATCGGTATACTCCAAAAGTCGATAAGACTCACGACGCCCGCAACTCACGGACCCCCTTACCTATCCGCCGCCGCAGCAGCGTGCGCAATGTGACGCCGTCTGCGTAGCCGACCTGCTCGGCGATGCGATCCACGCTGTCCTTGCTCGTTTTCAGCAAATGAACGGCACGCTCGACCCGCAGATCCTGTATGTACTCGACGGGCGTTTTACCGAGCACGGCGTTCAGACGTCGCGTCAATGTCCGCTTGCTCGTCGCCAATGCGTCCGCGACGTCGTCGAGTGCGATCGCCGTGTTGAGGTGTTCGCGCACCCAGCGGTCGAAACGCTCGACGAGCGGATCCGAATGGGACAGGTGATCGGAGATCGCAAAGGCGGACTGCGACGGCCGCGAATCGAATACGAGGTACCGGGCCACGAGCGCCGCTAGCTCAGGGCTGTTGTTGCGGATCAACCAGAGTGCAAGGTCGAGGTGACTCAGGGCCGCCCCTGCCGTTAGCGCATTGCCGCTGGGAACGACGATGCGATTCGCGTCCAGGTGCACACGCGGGTAACGCTGCCGAAACACCGGCGAGAGCCACCAGGTGGTGGTGGCTTCGCCCCCGTCGAGCAAGCCGCTTTCGGCCAGCACGAATGTACCCGTACAGGCGGCTCCGATATGGGCGCCGGCACGGTGCCACGAGCGCAATGCACCCAGTGCATCGATCACGTCGGCCCGGCCGAGCGAAGGCACGAGCAGGTCCGTCGTCGTCCTGTTGAGCGCTGGTACGACAACCCAATCCGGGGCGGGGACATCTGTCATATCGCGGACGGGAACCTGCAGCCCAAGCGCGGTGCGCACCTCTGGCCGCATCCCCGCAATGGTGATTTCGAAGCCGGGTGTGGCCATCCCGGTCGCGCGCGCAAGTTCGTTGGCCGTCGTCAAGGCATCGAGCACGGTGGTGAGGCCGGTGTCGAACACCCCCTCGAGCGCGAGGACAAAAATCCGCATGGCCGAATTGATATCAAAGTTGTCGATTCAGACAGTGTTCCCCAGCGCGCGGCGTTTGTAAAGTCTGGACCAACGCGTGAACCGTTCACGCGCAAACTGGAGAGCAAAGATGATCAAGAAAGCACTATTCGTACGACTTGAAGCGAAGCCGGGAAAGGAGCGGTCGCTAGCCGACTTCCTTTCCGCCGGCCTTGAAATGACCAATCGGGAGGCCGCCACGCCGATCTGGTTCGCCCTCAAGCTGTCGCCGACGACGTTCGGCGTCTTCGACGCCTTTGCGAGTGAAGAGGATCGGCAGGCACACCTCGCCGGCGACATGGCCAACGCCCTGATGGCCCGCGTTGACGAGATGCTGGCGAGCCCGCCGTCGGTCGAACTGATCGACGTTCTGGCCATGAAGAACAAGCTGGTCTAACGTCTAAACGACGGTTGTCTAGAAACATTACTGGAGATCAAATTGTTTGCACTGCGAAATAAACTTACCGTTGCCGTCATGGTTGCCACGACCGGCACGATGGCTCTCGCCGAGTCGAAGCCGGCTGCGAAAGATATCGTCATTGTCCATGGCGCACTGGTGGACGGCTCAGGCTGGCGGGCCGTCTACGACATCCTGTCGAAGGATGGTTTTCATGTGAACATCGTGCAAGAACCGCTCACTGGCCTCGCCGAGGACGTCGATGCCACCAGGCGCATCGTCGATCAGCAGAAGGGCCCTGTCGTGCTGGTCGGTCATAGCTATGGCGGCTCCGTGATCACGGAGGCGGGTGCTGACCCGAAGGTCAGTGCGCTCGTCTATGTGGCCGCACTCCAACCCGATGCAGGAGAAGCCAGCGGTCAACTTCTGTCGAAGTTCGCCGCACCCAACGATGCCATGCGGGCCACGCCGGACAAGTATTTCTTCATTCCACCGGCGAAATTCCGCGAGACCTATGCAGCGGATGTCTCGCCACCGGACGCTCAATTCCTGGCGGACTCGCAGGAGCAACTCGCCGAGAAGGCGTTGGGAGCCCCTGTCTCTGTGGCGGCATGGCGAACCAAGCCTAGCTATGCGGTCCTGACCACCCAGGATCATGTAGTGAGCCCTCAGCTTCAGCGCTGGATGTATCAGCGTTCGGGTGCGAAGGTTACCGAGGTGAGCGCAAGCCACGCAGTCTTTATGTCTCAGCCGGCCGCAGTCGCTCGAGTGATCGAGGCGGCCGCAAAGTAGACGAATCGACCGCTGATAATCTCGATGGGGGACATGTCCGCTTTGGGCCGTCGACACCATTGCAAATCGGCATGCCCCCATTCCAGGTACGCACAGTGCCATGAACCCACCACGGATGTCGCCCCCATGCTTTTACTGATTCCTGCCTATCTCGGCGGTGTACTGACCATCCTGAGTCCCTGCGTCCTGCCGGTACTGCCCTTCGTGTTCTCGCGGGCAGACCGCCCGTTCGCGCGCAATGGACTGCCCATGATGGTGGGCATGGCGCTCACCTTCGCCGTGGTCGCCACGCTGGCCGCCGTTGGCGGCGGCTGGGCCGTCCGCGCCAACCAATACGGCCGCATCGTCGCATTGGCCGTGCTCGCCGTGCTCGGTCTTACCTTGCTATCCGACCACGTCGCCGATTGGATCACCCGTCCGCTCGTGGCACTCGGCAACAAGCTCACCGAGCGCAGCGAGAGCGAGGACGATTCGGTGCACTCGGCGGCGGGTCTGGGCGTGGCCACGGGGCTCCTGTGGGCGCCATGCGCTGGCCCGATCCTGGGCCCGCTCCTCACGGATGCCACCCTCAAGGGGGCCAACGTCGACGGCGCCACTCAATGGCTCAACAGCCCGCCGCTCACAGCGCAGTCGCTGCGCGGCAAGGTGGTGCTGGTCGATTTCTGGACCTACTCCGTATGCAACCAGGCATGTTGTTCATATGCCACGTGCAGTCTCGAATCGGCGCAATAGTTGGAAGAGATACCCCGGCTGCAATCAAGACGGGCGTCTGTTCAGCACCAGCGAACGACGGAGATCAGGTTTTCCATCGCAAGGCGACGAGTACGAAAAGTAGTGCCGAGCTACCACGACAGGAGCGCCGCAGCGCCTAGAGACACGCCGCATACTGCGACCCCAAACGACATGACCTGCAGCCAGCGCTTTCGCGTGAGCAGGGTGATTGCTGCGAGCGCGATCGATATCTGCACTGCGGTGGTGGCTTGTGCCCAGTGGTGATGACTATGCAATAGAGTCTCGCTCCGCGCGTTCGCCCGCTCTACATCCTTCTCCAGTGCCTCAGCCTGTTGTCGGATCGGTTCCTTCTGTTCGCGATACTTGTTCACGTCCGCTTCGAACTTTGATCGAGCAGCTGAGGTCGGGTCGACAATTGCGGCACCTAATTCCGCGAGATTCTGCTTTTCGCCCTTTGCCTGAAAATAGCCCCACTGCTTCGCTGCTTCCGTCTTACTGATAGCGGCCTCATTCTTGGCAATCAGCGCGAGATTTTCTGTGTTACCGCTCTGATAAGACCCGAATGCCCCGAGCGTTGCGAGGATAGCCGTCATCACGGCAATTCGCGCCGAGAAAGTATCGCCGTGCGACGCGTGCTCTACCGCGTGATCGTGCGGGCCGTGAATTTCAAACTCGTCCGTCATTGCATACCCTTCGAGATGCTCTTCTATTATCAATTGCAGCGGCGCCACGCGTCGTCGTTCGCTCCGAAAACGGAAGAAGCCGCTGCACCTCGCCTGGTTCCTTCAGGTCGGGCCGACGACCGCGTAACATTTCGCAAATCGCAAGCGAGCGACCTGTTCCTTGTTGCCGGAGTCAAGTCGACCCAAAGTCAGCTTCGCCGCGACCGCGTTTTTGGCAATGCGGCAGGAGTCCTGCAACGAGTACCCAAACGGTCATCTGGCGCATCGCTCCCTCCTTTGTTCTTTTGTGAACAAACCATAGAGTTTGACACAAGGCGTTCAATGGATGGCGCGGGACAACACCGCTGCGGATGTAGACCACTGCGAAGCAAGGTCAAGCGTCGCCGACCTTAATGGCCCGGCGGGACGGCCACACCGAGTTGTATCATCAACCCGAGTGTGTCCATGATGATGCGGCTCTCCTTGATCTTGCCCTCTTGAACGCGGTCGATGACCATACCCCAGACGCGTACAGGACGCCCGGTGGCGGGCACGCCGAGAAACGCTCCACTGTGCGTGCCCGTCCATTCGAAGCGGGTCAGCACCCGGTCTGCGTCAGAAAGTTGCTCCTCGACGCGCCAATGCATATCCGGGAACGCGGCCCGCATGCCCCGCAGGACGTCCTTGAGGCCTTCGAGACCGGGACCTTGGCCAGGGAATGGGACCTGCTCGACCATGTCCTCCCAGAAGAACTTACCAGTTGCATCGATACGCCCCTGGTTCAGAACCTCCTCAATAAATCCGCGAACGACAGCGCTGATCTCATGCACGGGACGGACTCCTGGCAACAGGTTGAACAATGAATGGGCCGGCATTGACCGGAAACGCTGCGGTCGCGGGATTCGCTCACCAAGGCTAACCGAAAAGCCCGGGACCCGGGCGAACGCCGCTCAAATAGTGTCCGTTCTACCTTCGTCGCCCAGTTCGATCGCGACGGCGCAGCAACGGCTTCCAGATTTGAAATGGCTGGCACCCTACCCGTCTTTCTATTTACAGAGGCGAAGAACGGTCACGGGAGAATAACCATGTCAACCTGGCATGCACGAATTATCGGAAGCGACTATGCGGCGATGGCCGACCTCGTGACCAGACATAAGGTCACGGTTGCCCGGCATACCGTCGAGAAAGTTGCCGATGGTTATCGCGTCGATGCGCACGCAAGCGAAGAGCAAATCCATGCGCTCGAGAGCGCGGGCTACAAGGTGGAACGTCTTGAGGATGCTGACGTCGAGGGTATGGCGCGACAGAGGGAGAAGCGCGAAAGCGCTGGGGTCGCGCTAACGCGTGAAGCGTTGTCGGTTGCCGCCAGTACGGGGTACCTCGACGTGGCACACGTCGAAGCGGCACTCGCCGCCGAAGCTGATCCTCCGAATGACGCGATCACCACGCTGATAAAACTGCCGAACGAGACCTGGGAGAAGCGCGTCTGTCACGCGCTCAAGATTGGCAAAGGAAGCGGACAGGGGCGCCCCGGAATCTATTTCCTTGGCGGCGTTCACGCGCGCGAGTGGGGCAGCCCCGACATTCTTGTCAACTTCGTACAACTGCTCACAAACGCATACCGGACAAATACGAATATCACGATTGGCAGCAGGACCTTTACTGCCGCGCAGATAAAATCCGTGGTGGACACGAAGGACGTGTACGTCTTTCCGCAAGCCAATCCTGACGGACGCAACTACAGCATGGCGACCGAACCGATGTGGCGCAAAAATCGTCGCCCCGCGGCGGCTGGGCATACACAATCCAGCTGCGTCGGTGTGGACGTCAACCGTAACTACGACTTCCTCTGGGACTTTCCAAAGTACTTCGATCCGAAGTGTCCCATTGAAAATTCCACCGACCCATGCGACCACGATATCTACATCGGACCCGCACCTGCCTCAGAGCCCGAGACACAAAATGCCGTGTGGATGTTCGATACCTTTCCGCACATTCGCTATTTTGTCGACCTGCATAGCTACTCGGAAGACATCCTGTACAACTGGGGTGACGATGTCGATCAGAGCAGCGATCCCGACATGAATTTCCGGAATCCCGCGTATGACGGCAAGCGCGGCATCGCTAATGACAAGGCGTACAGCGAATACATCGCGGCTGAGGACAAGAAACTCGCAGTCCAACTGGCAAATGAGATGCGTGACGCGATCAAGGCATCGCGCGGCCGCGTCTACAAGACGGAACAGTCGATGAGCCTCTATCCGACGGCCGGCACATCGGATGACTATGCGTTCAGCCGTCACCTTGTGGACGCAAAAAAAGCGAAGGTGTTTTCGTACACGATCGAGTGGGGCAGTCCGAATAACCCAACGCCCTTCCATCCGCCATATCCGGAAATGAAGAAAATCATCGACGAGATTACGTCGGGGTTGCTGGCGTTTTGCATCTCGGCGCAATGATTGTCGAAGGCCTTGCATTTACAAATAGACGGTCGCGTTCAACTTTCATGCCCCCTCGGGTCGAAGGCGGCCAACTTTTCTGCACGCATGGCGCGCTCCCCGGAGTGAGCGGGACGTCGATCGATCGAAATCTACCGTAACGTCAACCGTTCTTCCGCTCCCTGAACCGCTTCCGGTGAGCCGCAACCTTCGCGCGGTTACCGCAGGTCGCCATGCTGCACCACCGGCGGGCGTGGCCCCGCGTGTGATCGGCAAACATCAATGTGCATCTGGGGCCTTCGCAGGCTTTCACGTGCGTGAAGTCCTCGTCACATACGACTCTGGCCAGCGCCTCGGCTATCGGCATCAGCAACGACTCTGACGACTGCCAGCGTCGATTCGCGCGAAGTTCAAAGGTCGTAACGCCTGCCAGGACGTTCGTGACGATTTCTCCATGCTGTTCGTCCCGTTCGAGCAGCTGATTTAAAGGTTCGAGCTCACGCAGATCTCTGGCGGTCAACGGCCGCCCCTTCCTCTTCTGGACAAATCCCCTGAACCACTCGCGCAGAACGCGCGCCCGCGCCGCAACGTCGTTGAGTTCGGCGGCCGTGGACCGAATCCGTATCGCCTCGAGCGCTGTGCGTGGCACCAGTCCGGCCTGTTCCAGCCAGGCCAGCAAGCCCTCCCCGTCGCTGATCCAGTCGACCTCCTCATCCACCGGCGTCGCGACCGAGTTCAGGAAATCAAGGCCACGTGCATCGGCCACGAATATCGGGGGAATCTGACGGTAGTCCATCTCTCATGACGAATGCGAAGTAACGATGATTGCATCGTAACCACTAAAAATGCTCTTGACAAGTTACGCACCACATCTGTAACCTGTTTATAGGATATTTACAGGTTACCCGGCGCGCGGCACGATGCGCGTGCGTTACAAGCAGCACCCACTACTTTCAAAGGAGCGAGAAATGTCTATTGGGAACGTGAGCGCGGTGCTTGTGCACGGCGCTTGGGCGGACGGATCGAGCTGGAGCCAAGTCATCGAACGTCTGAAGATACACGGCATAAATGCAGTCGCGGCTCCGTTGCCGCTCAGCTCTTTGCACGAAGACGTTGCCGCCCTGAATAGAACCCTGGAACGGATCGAAGGTCCGGTTGTACTCGCCGGGCATGCTTACGCTGGCGCAGTGATTGGTTCAACGTCCGCCGAAAACGTCAAGGCATTGGTCTACGTTGCGGCGCTTGCGCCCGACGAAGGCGAAACGGTGGGTGATGTTTTCTACCGCGGTGAAGCGCATCCGCAGGCGCCGAAGCTGTCACCGGATCGACATGGCCTGATATGGCTGCCTGATGAGGCATTCGCGGCAGCGTTCGCTCAGCACGCGGCGGCGCAAGCGTTGACGGTGCTCGGCGCGGTTCAACGTCCCATTGCGGTTTCGTGCATCGCCGAGCCGGTTGGGCGCCCACTCTGGAAGGATCTTCCGAGCTGGTTCCTGATCGCTGAACAGGACCGGATGATCAGCGCCGACACCCAGCATTTCATGGCGCGGCGAATGAACGCACTCGTGCGCTCATACCAGGTCGATCACACGCCAATCGTAACGGCGCCCGACGCCGTGGCCAGCGTGATCGTCGAAGCGGCCGGGGCAATCCTGGCTCGCTAACGCTTATTTCGCTGACATGCGAACGCATCGTCGGCATCAACAGCGGTGTTTTCAAACTGAAGGAGAAAAGTCATGCGTGCAATCGTGCTGGACAAATTCGGCGGCCTCGATAGCCTCGTGTACACGGAACTGCCCGAGCCCGAACCACTGGCAGGTCATGTGGTCATCGAAATCAAGGCATTCGGCATCAACCACGCCGAGATGCACATGCGTCGCGGCGAGTGGGCCGAAGCTGCCAGGGTCAGTGGTATCGAGTGTGTGGGCGTGGTGAAGTCGTGTCCCGGCGGCGAATTCCCGGTTGGCGCGAAGGTCGCCGCGTTGATGGGCGGTCTCGGGCGAACCATCAACGGCAGCTATGCGGAATACACGCGGGCGCCAGTGTCCAATGTGGCGCTGATCGAGTCCGGGCTGCCGTGGGCTGACCTCGCGGCCATTCCGGAAACGTATGCAACGGCGTGGACGTGCCTTTTCCGTAACCTCGAGATTGCGCACGGGCAAACGGTCGTCATCCGGGGTGCGACATCGTCGTTTGGGCAGGCGGCCGTCAACCTGGCAGTCAACGCCGGCGCGAAGGTCATCGCGACAACCCGCAATCCGGCGCGTTTTGCGATGCTGGAAGGTTTAGGCGTCGCGCGCGTCGAAGTCGAAGGCCCCGACCTTTCGAAGCGCATTGCCGAAGCGAAGCAGATCGATGCTGTACTCGATCTCGTCGGTAACAGCACCATACTCGATTCCCTCGCAATGTTGCGGCGAGGTGGCCGTGCCTGTCTTGCGGGCTGGTTGGGCGGCCTCGATCCGATTGTCGATTTCAATCCTCTCCTCCAGATGGCGAGTGGTGTCTACCTGAGTTTCTTCGGCAGTTTCGTATTCGGCACGCCGGGTTTTCCACTTTCCGACGTGCCGCTTCAGAAGATCGCCGAAGACGTTGCCGCCGGCCGATTCAACGCGAAGCCCTCCCGAGTGTTTGGTTTCGACGAAATTCGCGAAGCCCATCGTGTGATGGAAGCGAACGAGGCTGGCGGAAAGATGGTCGTGATTCACTGAATCGCTATTCAAGTGGTTCGTCCACGAGCTAGGGAGAAAGGAAATGTCCAGGAGAGTAGCAATCGTCACGGGCGCGAGCCAGGGTATCGGCCGTTCGACCGCAATCAGGCTGGCGCAAGACTTTACCGCGATCGTGCTGGTTGCGCGCAATCGCGAGAACCTCGACCAGACCGCCGTCGACGTGAAAAAATCAGGTGCCGGGCCGCTTGTAATCGACCTCGACCTGTCTCACCCCGACGCCGCACAGAAAGTCGTCGACCAGACTCTGTCGGCGTTCGGGCAGATCGACGCATTGCTCAACATCGCGGGCGCGGTGCCGCAGATCGATGTCTTCGCGATGACCGACGATCAATGGAACCCGTGGCCTCGAACTGAAGCTCCACGGCGCGCGGCGATTGACGGTCGCGGCGTGGCCGTCGTTGAAGGAAACGTCAGGGTCGGTGGTATTCATGTCGGGCAATTCAGCCCTGTTTCCCAAAGCACCCTACGCGGCTGTGGGCACGATCAACGCGGCCATCGTGGCGCTGGCGAAGGCGTTCTCAGACCGGGGTATCGCAGACGGTGTTCAGGTCAACAGCGTGTTGCCCGGCCCCGTGATGACGGGTCGGCGGCAATCCTATCTGGAACATTGGGCACCGCTGCACAACCTGACTGTCGAAGAAGCGACGGCGAGGTTTCCACTCGAAGCGGGGATCGCCCGCTATGGCACGCCCGAGGAGATTGCCGGGCTGATGGCGTTCATCGTGTCGCCGGCGGCTCACTGGATGACGGGCTCGACGCTGAGGATGGACGGTGGAGAGGTCAAGTCGATCTGAATCGGACGATAAGACCATCAAACTGGCCGTCCACCGCCGGGCCGGAAGCGGACGCTCAACATTGACGTCACGAGCGCGGCAGGACAAGCAAGCCACCGGACAGCGCTATACTTTCCTGCTTTTATTGCCTTCGTCAGGCACCAAGGATTTCACATGAGCGCATTGCCCCCCTGTCCGAAATGCAATTCCGAGTTCACGTACGAAGATGCGGGCGTGTACATCTGCCCGGAGTGTGCGCATGAATGGTCGGCGCAAGCAGCCGCGCCGACCGAAACGGTGGACAGGGTTTATCGCGATTCAGCTGGAAATGTCTTGCAGGATGGGGATACCGTCACTGTCATCAAGGACTTGAAACTGAAGGGTTCGGCTGGGGTGATCAAGATGGGCACCAAGGTAAAAAATATCCGGCTGGTGGACAGTGACCACGATATCGATTGCAAGATCGATGGCTTCGGCGCCATGAGCCTGAAATCGGAATTCGTCAAGAAGGTGTGACGAGGCGCATGGCGCATGTTTGCGCGGCAGTTGGCCGGACCCTTTGCCATGTTGCTCCTTCCAGAGTGGGCGCTCTCCATGGGATGTCAGCGGCGGCCGTAGGGATTGCCCGTCGGGTACGGGTCCTGCAGAGCGATGGAGCCGGTTTCCAGCAGGGACTTCAGGTTGGAGATGACCTTCGGCCAGCCGCCGGACACCGCCTCGATGAATTTCGAGGGTTCGCGCTCGATGGTGTGGGTGATGGAGAGCTTGACCGCCGTCCCACTGGGCTCCAGTTCCATCGTGCATTGCGACTCGCCTTCGGCCTTGAGCTCGGGCTTGTTCTGGTGTTGCCAGCGGATCACCAGGCGCCGTGGCGGCTCGGCCTCGACGATCTCGCCGGTGTCGTAGATCTGACCGTCGCCGGACACCATCTTCCACGAGGACCCCGCCGTCCACTGGCTTTCGCAGTGCATGCCGAACCAGTACTGCTCTATGAACTCCACGTCGGTCAATGCTGACCACAGCTTCTCCGGCGTGGTGCGAATGTAGGTCACGTAGACAAAAGTCGATCTAGCCATTGGGTTTCTCCAGTCGTCGTTTCAGGTCGCCCAGCGCCTTGAGGCGCGGCTTTTCGAACTTGGCTATCCAGCGCTCGTAGATCTCCTGCAGCGGCACCGGATTGAGGAAGTGCAGCTTCTCGCGGCCGCGCCACATGGTGACCACCAGGTTCGCCGCCTCCAGCACGCCCAGATGCTGCGTCACGCCCTGCCGCGTCATGTCCAGGTGCTCGCACAAATCGTTGAGGGTGCGGCCGTCGTGTGCGTGCAGCAAGTCCAGCAGCTTGCGCCGGCTGGGATCGGCGAGGGCTTTGAACAGCAAGTCGGTGTCATCGAGACGCTCGGCCATGGGCGGCTACATGCAAGTAATCTGTTGCATTAACTATAGGCAAGCAATCCCTTGCATGTCAAGTACTGGTCAACGATCGCCAACGCGCGCGCCAATCGAGGCCACTTCCCTCGTCAGCCCTGAACAGCGCCTCGAATCTGGCAATAGCAGCCGTTCTTCGCTTTCAGACCCGTTGTGCAAGATGCCATTACAATCCAGCACTTCGATCAGACAACTGTGATTCGCGCCATGAAATACCTCCTTGCACCGACACTCGCGGCGCTCATCATGGCCGCAGGCACGGCCGCGAAAGCCGAAACATCCGCGGGCAGCGATACACCCAGACAGCAGTGCGCCATTGGGTATGTCACCGGCGTCGGGGGATCGGCACAGAGCGTTCGTGAATACCTTGCGACCCCCGACAGAGACAAATATCGCTACCTTGCAGACAACCCGTTCCAATGCCAGATCTCCGATGAGGGTCGCGCGTCTGCCTGTACCGGCATCACAAGCCTCCGGCATGAAAAAGTCAGCGTATACGACGACATCGACAACGCGACGATGGCCGTGGTCGCGCGCGTGGAACTCGACCGGGGGACATACCCGGTGATCATCGTCGTGCCAAAGCACGATGTGCAGTGCGAGGAGTGAATGCCGTCACGGCGCTAACCGATGACGATGTTGATGGGTCGTTTGGCCTGTCGAGCCGGGCGAATCCATCGTGGGATCGGGGGGGGCCGGTGGCGATGGAGTAAGGAGCGTCAATAGCCAGTTCAGCGGCGTTTGGGGACAACAGCCTCGGCGGACACGACGTCGTTTGCACGATGTCATGTCCGCTGGCTGGATTGCGTTGAGATCGAAACTAGAAAGGCCACCACCCGAAACCGCCGTGGCCGCCGTTCGCGTCTGAATGACCATCGTCGCTACCACCATCGTCCCGTCGGTCGAAGCGGAATGAGTTGAACAGATCGCCGATCGCGGGCGCATTCACGGGCACGTACGGATCAAGTGGGAGTTGCACCGGATTCGGCAGATTGTCCCGGCTGCGCCGTGTAATCGGATCGAGCGACCAGTTGCGTTCGATGAATTTGACAATCGATACGTGGTCCGAATATTCGTGCACGACTCGCCCTCCTCGCGAGAACGGGGACACCACGATCAGCGGAATACGCGGGCCGTCGCCGAAGAAGTCGACAGGCTGAATGTATCCCGAGTCATAGTAGCCGCCGCCTTCGTCGGTGGTGATGAAAATCGCTGTCGATGCCCAGAGCGCCGGATTCTTCTGGACCGAGTCGATGATCTTGCGAACGAAACCTTCGTAGAGCCCAAACTTCGAAGATTCCGGATGTCCGTCGAGCAGGCCCCCCGGTTTGACGAACGACACCGCCGGCAAGGTGCCGTTTGCGATATCCGCGTACAGGTCAGTCGTATCCTGCATATGCGCTTTCACCAGCGCGGGGTTGGTCATGATCGCAGTTTCATACAGGAACGGATTGCAGATGTTGCAATACACGCTTGTCGACGGATGCGAGACGAACGTGTTCCACCCTTCCCCGTAATACTTCCATGAAATATTCTTTGCAAGGAGCGAGTCGGCGATCGTCGGCACCGGCGAAGGTGGAATGGTGAACGTGGCCGTATTCACGGTGCCGTCGCCGTTGTACCCTGGGTTGTAGTTGTTCAGCAGGTACCAGGTATTCGACGCGCAATTGGCCTTCGGGTGATACGGCAGCGTATCGAGGTAATGCCGGATGGCCCCTACGCCCGGTTGACCCGGGTCGGAGCAGTTGCTGTACGTACCGCCCGAATAGCCGTCCTGCGTATACCAGTTGTTGGTGCCCGGCTGCGGAAACGGATTCTCGATTTCGTTGACGGGCGGTGTCGTCGCGTTGCCGTGACCGTCCGTGTAATAGAGCGCGTCGGCCGTGCCGATCATGATGCTGTTCGCGCCCGTGCCCCCCATCACCGGCTGGTGATAGTTGTCGCTGATCGTGTACTTGCGCGCCAGTTCGGTGAAGTACGGCATGTCTCCCGTATTGACGTTGTAATAGCCGAGCGCGGTCGAGCCTTCGCTTGTCGTCTGGTCATTGAAACCGGCGGGCTGCGATTTGCCGTTCGATCCCGCTCCGACCGACGTCTCGACCCATGCAAAAAGATCCATCCTGCAGCCACTCGGATTGCCGGGCGTTGCGTGCGAAACATTGCAGTCTGCCTGCTGCCAGTTCTGGTAAAAACGGTGCACGGGACTGTTCATGTACTGATCGTAATTCGGGCCGACTCGCGAAATCTGATAGGGGCCGTTCGGCAGATTGAATGTGTTGGCACCGAAACGCGTGTCTGGCACCTGCTGCGCCAGCCCGGACGCGCCGGTCGTCAGATGCACGAGGTCCTGAGGTTCGAGCGAGTTACCTTCAACGGCGGTTGCCATCGCAAGGGTCGCAAACGGCGGTGGGCTTGTGTCGCTCGCTGACGTATTCACAAAGCCCGTATTGGGCGCAGGCAGGACCGGATACAGTTGGCGCGAGCCCGGGCTCAAATCGAAACGCGAGGGGTCATTTGCGACGGCCGTGTATTGGGCGGCACGCGAAAAATTCGGACCCGGCTTGCCGTCGTCAGTGATGATGCCCTTCGAAAGCAGATTCGAAACGGTTTGCGAACCGCGCGGCCGGTATGCGCCAAAGACGTGATCAAATGTCCTGTTTTCTCCGACGATCACAATCACGTGTTTGATCGGCGACGCAGTGCGCGCCGATTCAGCCGTGGCCTGTGACTGACTTTCAGACACCGATGGGAACACGACGCCCGCGGCGGCCAGTATCAGCCCCGTGCCAAGCAGACAGCCTTTTGTGACGCTTGCATCAATCACCTTCTTCACTCGCTTCATGGAATGCTCCGTCGACGTGATTCGTGTGGGGACTTGGAGTCGATCCCGCAGCGCGAAAGCGCTGCGCATCTCCGTTCGTAACCTGATTACGGCGCGTTACAACCGCAAAACTAGGCGCTTCGGGTGACGAAAAGAAGTTGGAAAGATGTCCACCACGCGATAGTCACGTGACGCAGCCGACGTCCGGCTTTTGATCTGCCTTCAAATACCCGACGTAGGTCATCGGCGAGGTTTGGCCGTCAGGCTTGTGTGCCTCAGCAGCAGTGAATCGGGGCGAAGCGTTCGAAAAATGCGCTTCCGCTCCCAGCCACGACCCGTTCGTCACAAACCTGTCACGTACCAAAATCACTATTGTCCTGCACAGAAGACCGAGGACGGAGCACTGGCGTGACGGGAACCCGCACCTGGTCGCTCCGGAAACGATATAGGGCGCTGTGGTGGAAGCCGGCCAGCCGCCGTGCAATCAGGCATGCGGCATGCCGCAGCAATCCACGGCCCCGATAAATGGAAGAGACACCTTGAAGCAACGTGCGACCGTTGTATGCCAGCGTGGAACGCATATTCTGCTGGTTCGCCAGGAACATGCCAGATGGTCATTGCCTGGCGGAAGAGCCAAAGCGGACGAAAGCCTCGAAGAAGCGGCGGTACGCGAGCTGGTCGAAGAAACTCACCTTCGTGCTCTCGGCATCAGGTACATGTTCGAGTTTGTCGGCGTACGCACGTGCCACCACGTGTTCGTCGCCCGGATTGCCGGGAACCAGTCGGCAGTGCCGGGCAGCGAGATTGCGCGTTGCCGCTGGGTCGACGTGTCGGACGTGTCCAGCTTTGCCACCGGCGTCTCGACCAGAGGCATCGTGGATATCCTTGCGATGAGTCGCCGCCCCTCACTTGCGCGGAGTCGCCATCAGCGCGCCGAAGCATTCATCCAGAACCTGGAGCTTGCGTTACAGAGTGAAGGCTTCGACAGCCAGCCGGGATTTGCCCGGCGCGCAGCATGAGGCGGCTTTCGGCCCGCTAACGGGCGCACAGCATCTCGTTTGCACCGGGAATGGATTCGATAGTGGTCGCATGTTCCGCCATTGGGACAGCGTATCGAGGCAGCTCCATGAATACGCTGACGCGGCGCACAATCTGCCAGAACACTTTTTCGAATGACCTCGTTCGCTCGGCGTGCGTCATGCCCTCCGCGAGCGGGTCTGCGAAATTCCACTTGATGAAGTGCGGTTCGCCAGGGAACGTCGGCGCATGATACTCGTCGACGCAGTCGTCCATTGCGATGACAAGGTCCATTAGCGGTGCCCATTCGCCCGTAAATTCCAGCCAGCTTTTGGGACTGAGGACTTCCAGGTCGGAAACGCCGGGCCGCAGTTGCGCAATAGCAAGCGAGTGAACCCGTGCAGCCGGCGTTGCGCCCGCGCTGAATGCCTCGAATCTGTCGCCCGCCAGTTCGCGGAGCAAAGCCTCCGCAATAATGCTGCGTGCCGAATTCTCACGACAGAGAAACAGCACCTTATATTTTCTGATCACCCCTCGTACCCCGTATCGCGCATTTTCTGGTTATAGGCGGGATTCTGCCGAGTCTGTCTTGCATGTCTGTGACAGGACCATGACCTGAGATAATTCCGCCGTCAACCCCCTGGCCGTCGGGTGGTCATGGCCATGCGGCGTGTCGTTCGGTTCGTCGAGCCACCGGCGGTCTGGCAGTCCGCGCTGGCCGCCTCAACCTACCCATCCGCGAGTCCATCATGTAAGTCGCGATGACCCAATGTTGTCACCCAATTGTCATCAACCGGGTCTAGTTTCGGGCAAGTATCCCTACGAACCTTTCAAGGAGAACGCCCATGAGATTCGCCTGGTTTGCGATTGCGGGTTTGAGTGGCGCGCTTCTGAGTGTGAGCGCTGGGGCCGTCGACGTCACCGGCGCCGGCAGCACGTTTGCGGCGCCCATCTACACAAAATGGGCCGATACCTATCAGAAGACCGGTGGCGCCAGAATTAACTATCAGGGCATCGGGTCGTCGGGTGGCATCAAGCAGGTCATTGCCAAAACGGTCGACTTCGCCGGCTCCGACGCACCGCTGAAGGATGATGAACTCGCTAAGGACGGCTTGTTCCAGTTCCCGACAGTCGTGGGCGGGGTGGTGCCCGTGACGAACGTAGCGGGCGTGAAGCCCGGCGAGCTGACGTTGTCCGGCCCCGTGCTGGGCGACATTTTTCTGGGCAAGGTCAAGAAGTGGAACGACCCCGCCATCACTGCGCTGAACCCTGGCGTCAAGCTACCCGACACCGATATCGCCGTGGTTCGCCGTGCCGATGGTTCCGGGACCAGCTTCATCTGGACGCACTATCTGGCGCAGGTGAATCCTGAGTGGAAGAGCAAGGTTGGCGAAGGCACGACAGTGAACTGGCCAACGGGTACCGGCGGCAAGGGAAACGACGGGGTAGCAGCCTTTGTCCAGCGGCTGCCGGGCGCGATCGGCTATGTCGAATGGGCTTACGCGAAGCAGAACAAGATGGCGTACACCGCGCTGCAAAACCCGGCGGGTTCAGTCGTTCGACCCTCGACGGAAACATTCAAGGCGGCGGCCGCTGGAGCTGACTGGTCGAAGACGTTCTATCAAATTCTCACCAACGAACCCGGAAAGGATGCATGGCCCGTCGTAGGCGCTACCTTCGTCTTGCTGCATTCGGTGCAGGACAAGCCCGACCACGGCAAGGAAACGCTGAAGTTCTTCGACTGGGCGTTCAAGAACGGAACGCAGGCTGCGCAGGAACTTGACTACATCACGCTGCCGGACGCTGTGGTGAACGAGATTCGGACGCAATGGCGCTCGAAGGTGAAGGATGTGTCTGGCAAGCCAGTTGCCGAGTAAACATGCAGACAAGGCTGCGTCAGGTGCTTGACCGACCCGGGCGCAACCTTGCCTGAACGCATGCAACTGGACTACGCGCTGTACGCCGGCGTTGGACAGAACGCGTACCGGAAATGCTCGCGAAGTGTGCGCGCCACAGTGGAAGGCGCGCCCATCGTTCATGCAGCGCGTCGGAAGGCTACGATTTTGCCGGGCGCCCCGTCTTGATTGTTTCGACGGCTGAAACCGCTGCCAGCAAGCGCTTATCCGGCGTCGACGCCAGCAGAAGCAGCCCGGCCCGCAGCAGCTCGCTCTTTTTCACCGAGATGCCCGCGTCCAGGCACTTCTGCTTTAGGGTCGCGATTTTCGCGTAGTCCGATTTGGGCATTGTGAAGCTGTCGCGAACTACCTTCTCCTTCTTCACCCGCTTCACTTTCTCTTCTGGGGCCGCAGCGACAGGCTTTGCTTCAACCGCCGCCGCACGCTTCTGACGGGCCACCTTTGGCGTCGCCGGTTCCGCAACCACGTCTGACTCAACAACTGTGCCGGCCGCGCCTTTTGGAAAGTGGAAAGCTTTCTTCGTCGACTTCTTGATGGTGGGCTCGTTCATAGAGATCTCCTTTTGATAAACGATATAAACAGTATATATCGTTTGTGCCTTCGCCGGCATACATATGGCCACACTCATGGGGAATGAAGCCGGCTCCGCATGGATTGCGGACCGTTACCCCGGGTTCGCTGGCTGCTTGCGGCAGGTTCCCCCAGCCAGCAAGTCGAACGGGCCGTCGTCCCCGACTCATCCAGGCGTCCAGCGATAAACAACAATGCTGGACTCGTTGTAGTTGTCTTTCGTGACCACGTACTCCCCGGTTGATCGCAGGTATGACCTGAGGCCATACATCGAATCCACGTCATTACCGACGTCCACCAGGGTGGGGCTGGTATTGATCAACGTGGTGTCCAGGCTGCCTGTGTTGAGATTGAAGGCATCGATGTTGGGCACGGTGTGTACGTATCCGACGAACAGATAATTGCCTGCTGCCGTAATCGACTTGGCGTTGGGGCGGGTGATGTTGATCACCGGATTCGGTGAGGTCTGGTTTCCTGCGCGCCAGCCGTGATACACCTCGACCCTCGTTCCGATCGACGTCCAGTCTGTGCTCCCCACAATGCCTTGCGCCAGGATCATGGTGTCGCTGTCCGCGAGGTAGATGATTCGCGTCATGGGTCGGATAGACCTCGGCGTGGAGTACGTCACCGCGGCTCCCCAGGTCGGCTTGCCGTCGGCATCAAAGCCGGTCAGCGGGTAGTAGTAGATGTGGTTCGTCCTGTCGAGGCCAGCCCAGATGTTTCCGTTGCTGTCGAGGCAGAATCCACCCGTGACCTGTGCCGTCGTATTGAACGCTGCACCCGGCAGCGACGCGTCCGGTATTGCGATGTAGCCATTGGCCGCATTGAAGTGGAAGAAGTGGAAGATCCCGGGATTCTGGCCGGATGCCACAAGGATCCGGTTTGCGCCGACGGCGGCGATTTGCGCGAAGTGCTGGCCGCGCTGGCCGTCGTTGATGTCGATTCGCGGATCGGACGGATAGTCGATCGGATCGACGGTGTTGGCCACGAAGGTTCCACCGGCTGTGCCGGTGTAGACGTTGAAGCCTCCATAGAAGTACGCGCCGTCTGTACCGGGGTCCGGAGCGGCGTTGCCTTCGAAGTTCAGTGCCTGAAGCTTCCATCGCAGGTTGCCCGAACTGTCGTAGGCGTGAATGTCAGTGTTGCCGTTGCGGCCGAGGTCCCAGGTTCCACCCCATGGGTTGTTGAGCACATACAGGTTGCCGGCGGCGTCTTTGCCGATGCCGGCAACGCGGGTGAAGCGCTTGTCGCCGACCTGGCCTTTGATTCCAGCCGTCGTGTCGAGATATCCGCCCTGAATGCCGAACGTGCCGACCTGAATCGGCCCGCCCACGATGTTGTATATCTTGATGTTCATGTCGGGCCCCTCGTCGCCGGCCATGAGCTGTCCTGTTGCCGCGTCGAAATACAGCGCGGACGGTCGGGACGCAGCGAACATCTGGATCGTGTTCAAAGGTGCGCCAGCGGGACTGAATTCGACAATCGTGCCCGCACCTTTCTGGGCAACCCAGATATTGCCGGCGCCGTCCACGGCGAGCGCGCCAGGGCCTGACACATTGATATCCCGCTGCCAGACGCCGTCGGTACTGAAAACCCGGACGCGATTTCCAGGAAAGTCGCTCGCATAAAGGAGTGAACCTGATGTCGCGAGTCCCGTGACGACATCGGCACGCGCCTCAGTCGTTGTCGCGCTAACGGGAATGACGAGGTCGCGAGTTTGACTCGTCCGGTTGTAGCGCCCCACCCTTCCACCGCCGTCCGTTCTGCTGAACTGCAAAGCCACGAAGATTGACGTTGCATTACCCGTAATGGCGCTCCCCTGAAAATCGTTGTGCAGCCCCATGGAACCCACGCTCTGGCCGTTCCGGTACAGGGCGACTCCGCCTTCGTTTTCATCCCACAACGAGGATGTATAGATGACACCCTCGGGCGCTACCCACATGGAACGCGCGCCGTTACCGACGTGGGTGGCATTCGTGCCAAATGTATTCGCCAGCCAGTCGGTGGTGTACTGCGCCTGACATGCCGGTGCAATCGTCGCGATCAGTACAACGGCAGCGAACAGGGCATGGATGCGTTTCATCACCATGATCGATGTTCTCCTGAATCGACGGGTAACCTGGACGCGTGCAATGAAATTTTCGTGAAGCCGGGCGTGGCGAATTGACCGGTTCAATTTCAGATCCGAAATCTTCCTAAAAATTCGGTGCTGGCGGCACTCCTCCTACGATACCCGCCAGAATCCCGTTTCTCATCTGAATCTCCCGCATTTGTGGAGACTGTTCGCTCGCTACTTCGGTAAGCGCCGCGATGAACGATCAGGCCCGTTCTTGACGGGGCAGCATTGCACGCGCACATTGAGGCCGTGGACACCCTGGCGCCGTCGCTGCCCGTCAAGGCAATCTCTTCGAACGGTGTGAGATGATGCGCTGGACATACTTTCGTCGATCAACATGCCAATCAACTATCTGCGCGGCTTCGCAAGCCGTGAGCGAACGGATACAACCAACCGACGCCTGGGACGCTGGCTGGCGTTCGTCGCGGGCGCTGCAAACGCGGGCGGCTTCCTTGCGGTCGGCCAGTACACGTCGCACATGTCGGGTATCGTTTCGTCGATGGCCGACAATCTTGCACTTGGCGAAATTGGACTTGTAGCAGCAGGTCTGGCTTCGCTGCTAGCGTTTCTGACAGGCGCAGCGACGTCCGCCATCCTGATCAACTGGGGGCGTCGACGCGAAGCGCATAGCCAGTATGCAACGCCGTTGATGCTGGAGGCCGCGCTGCTGCTGTGTTTCGGATTGATCGGCTTCAGGCTCGACAGTCATCATCTGCTGTCCGTGTCAGCCACGGTCGCCGTGCTGTGTTTCGTGATGGGGTTGCAGAATGCGATCATCACCAAGATTTCCAGGGCTGAGATCCGCACCACTCACGTAACCGGACTCGTCACCGATATGGGCATCGAACTGGGCAAGCTGGCCTACTGGAACGTCTCCGGTACTGTCGACGTCCCTGTGCGAGCCGACCGGCAGAAACTCGCGCTGCTGTCGTCGCTCCTCGGCATGTTCTTTGTTGGCGGGCTGATCGGCGCGGTGGGTTTCAAGCATCTCGGGTTTATCGCGACGCTGCCGCTCGCGCTCATCCTGCTAACGCTCGCTGTCGTCCCGGTGCTGGACGATATTCTGGGTAGAGCACCGCCCGAGCGCCGCTAGCCTGCTAACCCGGCATGAACATCCGTATGGCAGCGGCGCCCATGATCGCCGTCGCAAGCCAGCCGAGGAAAACCAGCGTGCGGCCTGCGGTATACACACCCATCACCCGTTTCGTCGACACCAGCACGATGATGACGACCATCAGCGGCACAGCGACGACCCCGTTGATCACGGCGCTCCAGAACAGTGCCTTCATCGGACTGACCGGCGAGTACTGAATCGCGAATCCGGCCAGCACGCTAACGGCGATCACGCCGTAGAAGCCCCGCGCGTCGTTAGCCTTGCGTTCGAGTCCCTCCTTCCATCCCATTGTCTCTGAAAGCGCATACGCTGCGGATCCTGCCAGCACAGGCACCCCGATCATGCCGACACCCAGGATGCCGAGCGCAAAGAGTATGTAGGCAAAATCTCCGGCGAGGGGCCTGAGTGCGCTGGCTGCCTGTGCGGCCGTGGTGATATCCGTGACGCCGGCAACGTGAAGCGTTACCGCTGTCGCAAGGATGATGAAATACGCGGCGAGATCCGAATACAGCATGCCGCTCCATGTGTCCCAGCGAATACGGCGCAGTTCCTTCGCGGCGGCGGGTGCATTGCCAGTGAGGAGCGCATCGGCATGTGTCGCATGCATGTCCTCAACTTCTTCCGATGCCTGCCAGAAAAACAGATAAGGGCTGATGGTCGTTCCAAACACGCCTGTCACCATCGCGGCGGCGCTGGAATCGAACGTGAGATGCGGCCAGACCGTGCGCGCGATGACCTGCCCCCAGGGGACGTGTACGATGAACAGCACAGCTGCGTAGGCAAGCAACGAAATGGTCAGCCATTTCAGGAAGAAAACGTAACGATGGTATGGAACGAACACCTGCAGGATCAGTGTGCCGAACACGAAAACGGCGGTCATCCGGTAACGGCTGACACCGGTGACGAGTTCGGCAACCTCCCCCATCGCGGCGACGTCGGCGGCGATGTTGAGCGTGTTAGCGACCAGCAGGAGCAGTACGACGCCCTGCAGCACGAAAGGCGGAAACGCTTCCTTGATGTTGGCCGCGAGGCCCTTGCCCGTCACGCGTCCGATCCGCGCGCACATTGACTGGACGGCGGCCATCAGCGGAAACGCGAGCGGCATCGTCCAGAGCATATTGAGCCCGAACTGCGCGCCCGCCTGCGAATAGGTGGCGATACCGCTGGGATCGTCGTCTGCGACGCCGGTGATGAGTCCCGGCCCCAGGCGTGAGAGTGGATGCTGTTTCAGACGGTTCCACA
The DNA here is from genome assembly GCF_050436565.1 of Paraburkholderia sp. GAS42. Taxonomy (NCBI): domain Bacteria; kingdom Pseudomonadati; phylum Pseudomonadota; class Betaproteobacteria; order Burkholderiales; family Burkholderiaceae; genus Paraburkholderia; species Paraburkholderia sp. GAS42. The sequence continues at coordinate 21,890 of NZ_JBNDML010000015.1, forward strand.
GGGTGCGCAAGGCAGGTACGGGTTGCGTCGCGTCGTCGGCCATCCTTCTATCTCCCGTGAAGCGGCTGCGACCCTGCTATCCGTTACTGCGTCGCGAAAAGAAATGGACGGAAATCCCTTTCGAGCGTGAAAGCGCTAGACGTTGATGGTCTTGCCTCCATCGCTTCACGATAGCGGCAGCAGCCATCTGACGACTGATCTTGATCAAAGATTGATTAACCTTCGGATTTCCACGGCCAGGATGGATAGATGCGCCCGCCGCTTTCGACGTTTTCGACACCTTTCTGACCGGCGCGCTGCTGTTCGACATCGCCGCGTTCGACATCGGCTGCGCCCGGACGCTCATCGCCACCGGGAACTTCGACAGCGCCTTCCTCGACGTCGTTCGCCGGTTCGTCGTCGCCGGTGTCTGTCTGGACCGCGGCCTCGCCCTTACCTTCGTCTTCGACCAGCGGCAGGTTCTTGCCGAACCAGGCGACCTCTGTCCTTAACGTTGCGGCATAGGCACGCCAGCCTGCCGGATTACCGGCAAAAAGCGAACGCCGCACGGCTAGCGCGAGTTGCGCGCGGTTCAGATCTTCCTCCAACAGCGCCTGTGGCCACGAAGCAAACGCACGGGTGGAGCGCTCGACGAACTCCTGCACCGGCATCTGCGGCGATATCTGGGTCAGAAGCGGGAAACGGGCCAGGGAATGGTGCGCGGCGACCAGTTCGCGCACGGCCGGCTCGTCGCGGCGGCGATGCAGAACGTCCTGTATGGCCTCCAGAACGTCGCCCAGATGAAGCAACAGGGCGCGCCGCTCGTATGCGTCTTTCATCTCTGTTCTCCCGGCACTTACCCGCGCGGCGGACGGCGAGGCTGCGCGCGCAATGCGTCGATCTGGTCCAGCAGGTCAAGCGCCAGCGCGATGCCGGGCGGATTGATCTGCAGGTCGTGCGCGAGCCGCTGCGCGGTGCGCACGCGGCGCAGCGACGCGCCGCTAAAGCGCCAGTCCTGCGGTCCGGTGCCGTCCGGGTCGAAAACCCCTTCGGCCACCCAAAGCGTCAACTCGTCTTCTGATGCACCGGTCACCCGGCACAGCTCGACGAGTGTGAACTCCACCTGTTCATCGATGATCTGTCCTTCCAGACGGGGCGTCGCAGAGTCTTTCATGATGAGTTACCCGTAGAACCGCGCGCGCGGGTCGAAATTGAACGCCTGCCGCATCGCTTCGTATGCGGCTCTTGCCGGCTCGCTGTCGGCCGAAGGCAACACGATGTTCAAGACTACGTAGAGATCGCCTGGCGGATTGCCGGGAATTCCCATCCCCTTGAGTCGCAGACGTCTGCCGCCGGCGGAATTCTTCGGCACCGTCATTTCTACCGCACCGTCCGGTGTCGGGACCGTCACCTGCGCGCCGAGCACGGCTTCCCACGGCGCGACCGGGAGGTCGATCGAGACATCGCGTCCGTCTACGTGAAAACGCGCGTCTTCCTTAAAAGCGATTTCCAGGTAGAGATCGCCAGCGGGCGCGCCCGCTCGCCCGGCTCCGCCCTGCCCCGAAAGACGCAGATGCTGTCCGGCGCGTACGCCCTTCGGAATGGAGACGTTCAGCGTGCGTGACTGCAGCGTGACATGGCCCTGCTCGTCGACAACCGGCAACTGCAGCACAATCGAACGCTCCGCGCCTCGCCAGGCATCGCGCAGATCGATGACGATCTTCGCGTGATGATCCTGCCCCATCGCGGGCGAAGGACCCGCCCGCGGATGCCCGCGGTGCGCGCCGCCGAACATCGCCTCGAAGAAATCGTCCAGGTTGCCCTGCGCGTAAGCCTCATTGCCCGGACCAGTGAACTCGAACCCTTCGTCCCAGTTCGGCGGCGGCTGAAAGTCCTGGCCGTTTTTCCAGTCACTCCCCAGCCGGTCGTAAGCGGCGCGCTTTTCCGGATCCTTGAGCACCTCGTAGGCCTCGCCCAGTTCCTTGAAGCGATCCTCCGCGTCAGAATGCTTGCTGAGGTCCGGGTGATACTCGCGCGCGAGCTTCCGGTACGAGCGTTTGATCTCCTCCTCGGTCGCGGTGCGCGCCAGACCGAGAACCTCGTAATAGTCCTTGTATTTCATCTGAAAGAGTCAGACCAAAGGGGTATGGAGGACCGCGCGTCCACACGACGCCGGCTGCATGGGATGGATTGACTTTACATGAATACGGCGCCTCACGAGGGCGCGCGGGCGCCGCCACGCCGGTCAGGTGACCAGCGAACGTTCCCAATGCGCGCGCAGCAGCCCCTCGTCGTCGCGGTAGCTGATCTCCAGATGCCCGTGGTGCGCATGCAGCATCGCCACGCCTATCCTGCGCACCATATGCGACCCCGTGGTGTGCACGACAATGTGCGTCGGATGCGCATCGATGTCCATGATCTTTTCGAGCGGATGATCCCTCTGCTCGCTGGCCGCCTGATGATTCAGCAACGCTACCACTTCGTCCCGGCGATTCAGCAGATAGTCGCCGTCGAATATGATCTCGCCCGCTGGCACGTTCTCGTGGATGCGATGACAGGCTGGGCACATCAGCTGACGCATCTCCGTGAAGGTCGCGCTCCAGCTCCAGCGACCTTTGTCGCAGATGGCTCCGCACTCGGGGCATTTCGAGGCGCCTCCTGCCCGTTTGTGCATGCGGTGGGTGTCGGGGGTATGCGCCTCAGCGTGTTTGTCGCGGTGCATCTGCGACTTTTTCGTCCGTCCCTGCATCGTGGTCATCGCCGTCGCCTTCGTGTGCTGGTTCGATTGGGCCATTGTTGCAATGGCGTGACGGAGGGCATGGCGCAATGCGCCATGCCCTCCGCACCTTTCGTTAGCAGATCAGCCGATCAGTTGATCTGCAAGCGCTTCCCGGAGCCGCATTCCGCGGGCAGGATCAGGTTTCATTCGTCGCCGACAAAAATCCAGTTCCATTTCCTCGCGTCGCGTGCCGCTCAAGGCACTTCGATGATCACCTTTAACGCGTGCGTATCCGCCGCGCGGCCGAACGTGTCATAGGCACTCTCCATCGCTTCGAGATGAAAACGGTGGGTAATCAGCTGCTTCGGATCGAGCCGGCCGGAGCGGACTGTCTTCAGCAGCATCGGCGTGCTGACGGTATCCACCAGGCGCGTGGTGATCGAGATGTTGCGATCCCACAGTTTCTCCAGATGCAGGTCGGCCTTCACGCCATGCACGCCGACATTGGCGATCACGCCGCCCGGCGCGATCAGCGCTTCGCACAATTCGAACGTGGCCGGCACACCTACTGCTTCGATCGCGCAATCGACGCCGGTCTGATCCGTCAGTTTCATGACTTCCATCACCGCATCGGCGTGGCCGGGATCGATGCAGGCCGTCGCGCCGAACCGTTTCGCGATCTCGAGCCGGTTCGCATCGCGATCGATCATCACGATCTGCGCCGGCGAGTAAAACTGCGCGGTCAGCAGCGCAGCGAGGCCGATCGGCCCGGCGCCCACAATCGCCACCGTGCTGCCGGGTTCCACCTTGCCGTTCAGCACACCACATTCGAAGCCGGTTGGCAAGATGTCGGACAGCATGACGAGCGCTTCTTCATCGGCGCCGGCGGGAATGGGATACAGGCTGGTTTCCGCATGCGGAATGCGCACGTATTCAGCCTGGGTACCGTCGATCCGGTTGCCGAGAATCCAGCCGCCGGTCGTGCAATGCGAATACATGCCGCGCCGGCAGTAGTCGCATTTCCCGCACGACGAGATGCACGAGATCAACACATGATCGCCTGGCTTGAACGACAACACCGCGGCGCCAACCTGCTCGATGATGCCGACGCCCTCATGGCCCAGAATGCGGCCCGGTTCACAGGTGGGCACGTCGCCCTTCAGGATATGCAGGTCCGTGCCGCAAATGGTCGTGCGTGTCATCTTGACGATTGCATCGGTCGGTGCCGCGAGCTCGGGAACCGGCCGTGAATCCAGCGATTTCTTTCCCGGACCGTGATACACAAGTGCTTTCATTGTCGCGCCTCCAGTGATGGAACAAAGGGTCCTCTCTGAAACGACTGTAGGCTGCAGCGCAATATGAGGGTTGACGTGCATCAAGTGTAGGCCGCTGCGCGCGCCTTGAGAGATCCCGCTTCATTGCATGTGCATGCCGCCGTTGATCGCCAGATCGGCGCCAGTGATGAAGCCGGCGTCGTCAGAGCAGGGAAACGCAACCAGCGCGGCAATTTCGTCGGGCTGGCCGCCATGATGAGCTCCTGAAACGCGAGGAAGAGACGAAGACGAAGCGCGACAGCCACGACAGCGGTATCCGACCACTGCAGGTGAACGCGTCGCCATCTCCTTGACCTGTATCAAACGGCTGGCTGTGTCTCACGCTTGATCTGCGTCAAGCCCCCGAGCAGCCGCGCTCATAGACTCCAGATGATGCAAGCCCGCCCGTCCTTTTTCTGGAGTCGCCGCAATGAGCTACAAGAGCATCGCTGTTCATCTCGACACGAGCGAACGCGCCCATCCGCGGCTCGAACTCGCGCTCGATCTCGCGAAGCGTTTCGACGCTCACATCACGGGCGTGTTTTCGGTGTTCACGCCCGATCCGCGCTCGTTCTACGTCATGGCGGGCACCGCCGGCTACTACCCCGAACACGAAAACCTTCGACAGGAACGGCGTGCGGCGCTCGAACGCCTGTTTCACGCCGAAGCGATGCGCGCGCAGGTGCCCGTGGACTGGATCAGTACCGACGAATACGCGAACCACGCCGTGCCGCGCCTCGCCCGCTGTGCGGACCTGATCGTGGCCGGCCAGGACGACCCCAACGATCCCGACGCCTATGTCGGCGACCATTTCCCCGAAGCGCTCGTCATGTCGGCTGGCCGTCCGGTATTGATGGTGCCCTATGCCGGCAACTTTCCGTCGGCCGGGTCCCGGATCACCGTGGCATGGGACGGCAGCCGCGAGGCGACGCGGGCGGTGCACGACGCGCTGCCGTTCATGCGGCGCGCAACGCTGACGACAATCGTCACCGTGAACGGCGCGAAAGGCGAGCCACCCGGTAGCCGGATTCCCGGCGCGGAGATCGCGGCGGTCGTTGCGCGACATGGCGTCCAGGTCGAAGTGAAAAATCTGGTCGTGCCGCACGCCGACCCGATCGGCGAAGCGCTGCTGTCGCACGCCGCCGATGGCGGAAGCGATCTGCTGGTGATGGGCGCGTACGGTCACGCCCGCTGGCAGGAACTCGTGATGGGCGGCGTTACTCGCTCGGTACTCCAGTCGATGACCCTGCCCGTGCTGATGTCGCACTGACGCGCTCATGCGAACACGCGCATTTGTGGTGATCGACACGGGCTCATCGAGCATCAGGTCCGCCTCCCTGGCTGCACGGACGACAGTCCGGACCGGCGGCCGGCCGCTTCGGGCGAGGCGACCGGTATCGGCGGAACGATGACGTTCAGCGTCGCTGGCGCCCCCCCCCGGCGGACGAAACTTGCCTGCCACGACCTGCGACCCTTACGGGGCCGCGCTCGCGCCGATCGGCGGCTCAGCCTCCGGGTCGAAGCGCACGAGCAGGACTGGCAGGCTCGTCAGCCGGACCAGCGATTCGGCGACGCTGCCCATCAGCATCCGCCGCCAGCCCCGGCGGCCGTGCGTGCCGATGACGACCAGTTCGGCCTCGCACTCGTCGGCCGTTCGCGAGAGCACGCTGGCGATGTCTTCGCCCCAGGCGTCGATCGCGCGGGCCACGCCCTGCACGTTGGCCTTTCGAAAGCATTCGTCTGCTTCGGCCAGCGCGGCGGTGGCCCGTTCGGACGCCTCGATGCTCGTGGGATCGTCGTCGAGGACCCCCTCCCCGACATCGACGAGTCGCGCCGCGTGTTCGACGACGCAAACGGCCGTTACCGTGGCATTCGTGACCTGCGCCAGCCTGATCGCTTCTTCGAGCGCAAGCCGCGCGCAGCCGCTGCCGTCGATCGCCGTGAAAATTCGCTTGTACATGACCGCCTCCGGGGCTTACGCCCGCTCATGTTGATGGCGCGACCGTCGCGGCCGCGTGCGAGGTTTCAGTGTGACCGCCAGTCACGGACGTAGACTTGACGCGGATCAAGCGTCGGGCGCTGTCCCGGCCGGGCGGGCAGATCCTGTACAGGCTACTCGCTGTTTCGCCTGGCACACCACGGGTAAAGCGGGCAAAATGAGGGGAGGTACAATCCGCGCCGCTCAGGCGAGGGCCTCAGACGAATTTCTCCCCTCTCCGCATTGACATCGCTCCACGTGGAAAGATCCCGGTCAGGCGAACCCGCATGGCAGTGCACAATAAGGCTCACAGCGCTCGCACGCAGCCGGAACGGCCGCGTATCGCCGCACTCGGGCAGCGACCCGGTGTGGTGGCTAGGGTTGTGTTCGTGCCGGGTGTCGCCGCCGCTGTCGGCACGCGTGCTGACCAACCATTCGGATGCGTCGTTTCGCGAAGCCTGCATGGCCGTCGCGCGCACTACTTCTTCGACAAGACCAGCGAATTCCAGTTGGCGCGAGACACGATTGAGAGAATCGCGCGCGAGCGTGTTGCTGGCGCCACTGAGTGAAGAGGAGCAGATCATGTCTGACGTTGCCGAATACCCTGTCGACGCGCCGCCTGCCCGCAACATCCCGGCGGTATCCCGCGCGCCCAACGCGGCAGGCGCCCACGCCGACGCGACACGTCCGGCGTCGCGCTGCTCCACCTGCGCGATGCGTTCTGTCTGCATGCCGCAGGGTCTCTCGCCGCTCGAATTGCTGCGGCTCGACGCGATCATCTGCTCGACACGCGTGGTGAAGCAGGGTGAAGCGCTCTACCGCACGGGCGATTCGTTCCAGAGCATCTATGCCGTGCGCGCGGGCTCGTTCAAGACGATCGTCATGCATCGCGATGGACGCGAGCAGGTCACCGGCTTCCATCTCGCGGGCGACGCGCTCGGACTCGACGGCGTCAGCACCGGCCACCACAGCTGCGATTCGATCGCGATCGAGGACAGCAATGTCTGCATCATTCCCTTCCACCTGCTCGAATCGCTTTGCCGGGAAGCCAAAGGCGTCCAGCAGCATGTGCACCGGATGATGAGCAGCGAGATCGTCCGGGAATCGGTGCTGATGATGCTGCTCGGCACGATGTCCGCCGAACAGCGCGTCGCCGCCTTCCTGCTGAACCTGTCCACCCGGCTGAAAGCACGCGGTTATTCGCCCGCCGAGTTCTATCTGCGCATGACGCGTGAGGAGATCGGCAGCTATCTCGGCATGAAGCTCGAAACCGTCAGCCGCATGTTCTCGAAGTTCCAGCGGGAAGGTCTGGTGGAGACACGTGGCAAGCAGATTCACATTCTCGATCTGGACGGACTGGCGCGGGTATGAAGTCGATCGGGGACCGGGCCGCCGGGCCGGTTCCCTCCGATGCCGGAACTCACAGCGAGGCGCTTTCAGCGCCGTGCTTCCTGATGCGACCTTAACGGACCGTCAACACCGCGGCGCCTGTCAGCCGTCCTTCGCGCAGGTCGGCAAGCGCCTGGTTGGCGTCACCGAGCGGATAGCGCGTCGTTTCGATCTCGAGACGCGTCTCGCCGGCGAGTCGCATGAAGGCGACGCCATCTTCGCGTGTCAGGTTGGCGACCGATACGACCCGCCGCTCGCCCCACAGAAACGCATACGGAAACGACGGGATGTCGCTCATGTGAATTCCGCCGCACACCACGATGCCGCCCTTCGCCACCGCCTTTAGCGCAAGCGGTACAAGCGCGCCGACCGGCGCGAACAGAAGCGCGGCGTCGAGCGGCTCGGGCGGCGTGTCGTCGCTAGTGCCGGCCCATGTTGCGCCATGGCTGAGCGCGAGTTGCTGTGCGGCCGTATCGCCTCGCCGCGTGAACGCATAGATTGTCCGCCCCTGGTGCCGCGCAACCTGCGCGACGATGTGGGCCGCCGCGCCGAATCCGTAGATGCCGATGCGCTGCGCGTCGCCGGCCATGCTCAAGGTTCGGTAGCCGATCAGGCCGGCGCATAGCAGCGGCGCGGCTTCCACGTCGGAATACTGAGGCGGCAGGTGAAAGCAGTAACGGCTATCGGCGACCGTACGCTCCGCGTAGCCGCCGTCGATCGTGTAACCGGTAAATCCCGGCTCATCGCACAGATTTTCGCGGTGAGCGAGGCAATAGCGGCAATGTCCGCAGGTTCGCCCGACCCACGGCACGCCCACACGGTCGCCGACGGCGAATCCCGTGACATCGGCGCCGGGCGCGGCGACTGTGCCGACGATCTCGTGCCCGGGAATGACAGGCCGCTTCGGATCGGTCAATTCCCGGTCGACGACATGCAGATCGGTCCTGCAAATCCCGCAAGCGCGAATGTCGATCAACAATTGTCCGGCGGCCGGTGCGGGATCCGGCACCTGCATGTCGCGTAGCAGACTCGAGCTGCCGTCGAACACCATCGCGCGCATCGCTTGCCTCCCAGATTGATCTCCAGTCGACGCCGGGAAGGCCGGGGCGAACCGGTTATCGCCGCGCCGATGACGACCGCTGCTTACGTGGCGCGTCACTCACAGAACCGGAAGTAGCCGCTACGTAACAGCACCGGCTTGCCATCGACTTCCTTCAACATCCGCTCGGCCGCGTGCTCGATGGCCGCCCGGTGCGCCTCGAACGCGGCGAGCAGGTCATCCTCGCGTAGCGACGCCGCGCCGAAATGATCTTCGAGTGCCTCGGCGGTGATCGCGCACTGGACACGCTTGCCGTTGACGACCGACGGAAACGCCAGCACAAGGTCCCGGCCGCAATAATCCGGGCGTTCCTGCGGAAAATGGATATGCATGAGAGTACTTCACTCGATGCGTGGTTCCAGAACGCGCATCCGGATCCGCCGCATGGCGAGGCGCGTGTCGCCACGCGCGACGGGCGCCTTCACACAGGATAGGCCGTCGGCGCCACACGACAAGTCGCGCCTCCCAGCGCTTGACCCAGATCAATGCCGCTCCCGGTCGGTCGCGGGGGCCCGATTGCACCCGATTACGGCCGAGGACGCCCGCTGGCGGAGCGAGGGATGCGATGGGACTCAAATTCGGGACCCGTCACTTCACGCCCCTGAAGACCGACGAGAGCGTGAAGGACAAGACGTTGCTGCTTACGACGATTCTTGCCGACGCGATCAACCTCGGACTGACCAAGATGGCCGAGGCATGTCCCGGTACCACCTATGCGAAACTGTCGTGGCTGCAGGCGTGGCACATCCGGGACGAAACCTATTCGCAGGCCCTGGCCGAGCTGGTCAACGCGCAGTTCACCCATCCGTTTGCGGCCCACTGGGGTGATGGCAGCACCTCGTCCTCGGACGGTCAACGCTTCAGGGCCGGCGGGGGCGCCGAAAGCACCGGGCACGTGAACCCGAAGTACGGCGCCGAGCCTGGCAGGATGTTCTACACACACATCTCCGACCAGTACGCGCCGTTTTACCCGATCTCGTCAACGTCGGCGTGCGCGATTCAACCTATGTGCTCGATGGATTGCTGCATCACGAGTCGGATCTGCGCATCAAGGAACATTACCCCGACACCAACGGCTTCGAGGATCACGTCTTTGCGCTGATGCATCTGCTCGGGTTCCAGTTCGCGCCTCGCATTCGCAATCTGGACGACATGAAACTGTACGTGCCCGGCAGCGTGAAGGATTATCCCGCACTAACGCCGATGATCGGCGACGGCTACAGCGAGAAGCATATCCGGCGGAACTGGGATGAGGTGTTGCGCCTGGCAACGTCGATGCGGCAAGGCACCGTCAACGCCTCGCTGATGTTGCGCAAGCTGGGTAGCTACCCCCGGCAGAATGGCCTTGCTGTCGCCTTGCGCGAAATTGGTCGCATCGAGCGTACCTTGTTCATCCTGGACTGCCTGCAAAACGTCGAACTGCGCCGTCGCGTGCATGCCGGGCTAAACAAGGGCGAGGCTCGCAACGCGCTTGCCCGGTCGGTCTTCTTCTATCGCCTTGGGGAGATCCGCGACCGCAGTTTTGAGTCGCAGCGCTACCGCGCCAGTGGACTGAATCTGGTCACCGCTGCAATCGTGCTGTGGAACACCGTCTACCTGGAGCGGGCCGTCCAGGCGATGCAGACCCGCAGCATGCAGCGCGACGCCGGGCTATTGCCATATCTTTCGCCTCTTGGCTGGGAACATTTCAATCTGACGGGCGATTACGTATGGCGGCAAAACCAGAACCTTCAGGCGGGAAGATTCAGGCCACTGCGACCACTTCCTGAAGCGTAAATCACCGGTTTTTGAGCGCTCTCCGACGTGACCTCATTTCACTTCTTCGTGCTCCGGTCGCGTCGATCATCCCTGCCGGAACGGTCGGATTTGCGGCATCACAAAGCCTGACAATTCCTGTCTTTTTCAAGATGGGTTGTCGAGTTAAGTGCCGATGGGATATTCCGCAGACGATAGCTAGGGGCGCTCTTGAGTCCAGAAACCAGCCATGCACCTGCTTGCGCGAAACGCGCCACGCACCGGCACTACCCTCCCGGCATGCCGCAGACCGCCAGTTCCGCCCTGGCCGATGTGTTCGCCTTCAAGGGCGAGCGGGCCAACCCCAACCAGTAAATCGGGAGAACCGCTTGAAACCTTCGACGGCTTTTTTCGACGCGACCGCGCGCGCGGGCGTCAACATCCACCAGTTCTACAGCCTCGACATCCGGGCGCTCCCCGATGCGGCGCTGGCGGACGTCTATGCGTTCGACGGTGCGCGCGGCATCGGTGAGCCGACGAAGTACACGATCCAGTTCACCCATCCCCGGCATGACCTGTCACGCAGCGAGTTGCTGAACCGGATCGCGGCCTTCGTGATCCAGCCGCCGCCGCGCGACCGCTGGAGCCAGCCGGAACCCGCGCACCGCGTGCAGGGCGTGATTACCGGTTTCGCTCTGCTTGCCAGCAACCGCGACGAGTCCATCTACGAGATCGTGCTGGAATCGCGTCTGGCGCTGTTGCGCAACGCGCCGAAATGCCGGTTCTTCCTGGATATGACCATCCCCGAGATCATCGAGCAGATCCTGCGGGAACACGACTTCAACCAGGTTTTCGCCGGCTTCGAGTTCAGGCTGCACCGGACCTATCGCAAGCGTGGCTTCGTGATGCAGTGGGGCGAGGACGACCTTGCCTTCACCACGCGGCTGTGCCGTCGTTCGGGCATCTGGTTCGTGTGCGAGACGGGGGAGCATTGCGAGCGGGTGCGCTTTGGCGACGACTATACGCACTACCGCCGCGATCCCGGCCTGGCGGTCGCGTACCGGTCGCTCAGCGGACTGGAAACCAGCGGCGTTGAGTCCGTGCAGACGCTTGAAATGCGCGCGACGACCTTGCCGACGAACTACACGGTGCGTACGTTCAGCAAGGAGAACCGGACATCCAAACCGATCGATGCGGCCAGTCCGATCCATGAGGACCGCACCACGTACGGCGAGACGTATACGTGGGGGACGCCCGACCTGAGCGAGGCGGAGGCGAAGGAAGAAGCGCAGCTCCGGCGCGAAGTGGCGCTGGCCGAACAGGTGCAGTATCACGGCACCTGCAACATGCTGGATCTGACGCCCGGCAGCGTGCTGAAGCTGTCGAACCGGGACTTGCCCGATGCTAAATACGGGCTGCTCGCGGTGCGGGTGACGTGCAGCGCCTCGCGCAAGAAAGGTTACACGGTCGAATTCGATGCGATTCCGTCCGACCGGCTGTACCGGTTGCCGTTGCTTGAACATACGTGGCCCAAAATCCAGGGGGTCATCACGGGCACTATTGCCTCGCCCGGCGGGTACAAAGACCCGTATCTGGACCTGCAGGGCTGCTACATCGTGCATCTCCACACGGACAAGGACGCGCGTAAGCCGGGGCTGGAAAGCTGTCCGATGCGGCTGGCCAAGCCGTTCGCGGGCGCGGGCCAGACCGGTTTCCACTTCGGCCTGGTCGAGGGCACGGTCGTGACCGTGGGCTTCCTGTGGGGGAATCCCGATCTGCCGTTTATCAGCCAGGTCCTGCACACGGCGCAGGATACCGACCCGATCATTGCTGGCGCGCCGTGGGGCACGCGCAACACGCTGCGCACGCGATCGAACAACACGCTGGAGATGGACGACCGGAACGGCAAGGAGCGCATCAAGCTTGCCACCGAGCACGGCAAGACGCAGCTCAACCTGGGCCACACGGTTGACCGTAATCACAAAGATAGGGGGAAGGGCTTCGAGCTGCGCACGGACAATCAGGGGAACGTGCGCGCGGGCGGCGGCCTGCACCTGACGGCCTATGCGCAGCCAAACGCGCAGGGCGAGCAATCCGACACGCAGCCGGCGACCGGGCAGTTCAATCTGTCGCAGGCGCAGATCCAGGAGCTGGTGGAGGCTGCGCGTACCGCCAAGGCCGAAATCGCGGACCTGAAGGCGGAAAACCAGTGGCTGAAGGAAAAATTCAACGGCTTGAACGAGTCCGTCATGGCGCTGTCCGCGCCGGCCGGCATCGGCGTGGCGACGCCAGAGCGTCTGATGGTGTCGACCGGCAAGGACATGAGCGTGGCGAGCTCGGCGGGATTCAACGTCAATGTCCTGCGCACCATCGCGCTGGCCGCGAAGGGGGCGATCTCGCTGTTCGCGCACAGCCTGGATCTCAAGCTGCCAGGACGGGGCAAGGTACTGATCCAGGCATTGGCCGGCGAGGTGAGCATCGCGTCGAAGGGCGATACGCTCATTCGCAGCACGGAAGGGCGTGTCGTGATCGACGCGGAGAAGGAAATCCTGCTGCGCTGCGGTGGTTCGTACTACCGGATCACCAACTGCAATATCACGCACGCCACGCAGGGCGACTACATCGAGAAGGCTGTGTCGTGGAGCAAGGACGCCCCGGATGGCACGATCACCAAGGCGGCCCTGCCGTGGGTGAACGACATTGGCGACCTGCAACAGCATGGTTCGAAATTCTCCGGCTGATCTTCTGGATTCCTGACATCCCTTCGACATGAGCAACCCATCGACTCCGCATCAAGAGCCGGCGCAGCCAGCTGGCCCCGCCTCCCTCAAGTGGTGCTATCCGTTTCCGGACAGGAACGGGAAGGAAATCACGGACCCGCAGGACGTCTATAGCGCGCTTGCGCGCATGGAGGACGGTTTTTTTCCGCTGGGCGTGAACGGTTTTCCGCACGGCGGCGTGCATTTTGGCGAGGGCTCGACCAGCCTGCTGGACCAGTCCGGGGGGGCGCGCAGCATCGCGAACGGCGAGATCGTCGCCTACAGGATCGACGAGGCCTATCCTCAACTGCACTTTACGCAGAACGGCCGGTGGGCGATGTATTCCACCGGCTTCGTGCTGATGCGTCACCGGATGACGTTGCCGCCGGCGCCGGGCAGCACGGGGCCGCAGCCGTCTGACGAGACGCTGACGTTCTACAGCCTGTACATGCACCTGGCTGATTGGGCGACGTATCTGTCGAACGACACGCTCAAGCGGCCCGGCTGGTGGCTCGGCGTGGAGGCCTATCGCATCCAGGGCAAGGACCAGCAGAACGGCGGCGGTTCGCAGGGCGCGCTGGTGCGCACTGCCCCGAAGGCCGGCTCGCATGGCCGTTTCACGGCCGGCGAGCCGGTGGGTTTTTTGCCGGAAGCCAGCGAGGTCACGATTGGCGAGCGGCGTGGCGAGTGGGGACATATCAAGGAGATTCGCGCCGGCGGCATGCTCAGCCCGACGAGCGGCGCATTATTCGGGTCGGACGATCTTAGTGCGCCGTGGGTGCGGCCCGATGACGACCGGGCCGAGCTCGCAACCCTCACGACGGAGGGCGACTGGGGCTGGATCAATCTGCACGACAACGAATGTCTCACCGAGCCGAACCCGCTGGGCACGACCGTCACGCGTCCCCAGATGGAGCGGATTCCGGTGTCGGCCGGCACGCTGCTCGGGCAGATCGGCGAATATCACGACTATGAGCGCTCGACCCCGTTGCCGCCCGTCGCGAAGCGGCAATTGCTGCATCTCGAAGTGTTCGCGGGAAACGAGTTCAAGGCGTTCCTGGAGAAAAGCCGCGCCCGGGCCGCGCAGTTGCCCGCCGACCAGTACCAGCGCACGATGCTGCTGATCCAGCCGGGCGCGAAGCTTGTGAAGGAGGCGTTTGCGCCGAACCTGAAGCTGGGTGACGCGTCGCATCCGCTGGCCGAACTGAAGCCGACTGCCGACAGTCCGGGCGATGGCCCGTGGGTGAAGGTGCAGCCGATGCGAAAAGAGGACATATTCACCCTGCCTGACGGTGCGCCCGTGTGGGTCGAGCGGAAGCAGGCGGACCAGTTCAAGTCCCCCAGCAATCTGCCGGCTTGGAGCGTGTTTCCGTTGCAGGTGAAGTTCGCGGCCACCCCGGTCGACGGGCAGGCCTTGGCGTTTCCGCGCGCGCATCTTGACGGACAGAAGGCCGAGAGCCGGGCCGTGGACGACAAGGGCACGCACTGGTGGCGGGTCCTGATCGGCAAGGCCGAGGGCGGATCTGACTGGGGTTGGGTATGCGAAAAGGCGCATCCGGGCACGGTGTGGGAAAGCCCGTGGGCGTGGCCCGGTTTCGAGATCGTGGACGCGACTTGCATCCAGTTGACCGATGCATTCCGGCGCAACCTGTCGGTGACCGGCTCGGCGGACTGGAAGGAACAGAAGGAGTTCGAGCCGTCGACGCAGGTGGTGAACGGCAGCGAGCTGCTGAAGCGGCTGGAACAGACGGTCTCGCGTCTGCCGGTGCCGTACGGCCACAAGAAGCCGGAGCCAGGCCCGGATGGCCGCGATGTGGTGACGGCGCGCAAGCTACAGCAGGCGTTGAATACGCGCTGGCTGGCCAGCGAGCTGGGCCACGTGATTCTGCAATCCGAGAGCGAATGGGGTGGCAACATGACGCGGTGGGAAGCGATCTCGCCGCTGATGCGCAACGCGCGCGAGAATTGGACGTGCGAATTGCAGCGGATCAAAAAGCTTCAGTGGTGGGACGAGGTGAAGGGCAAGGTTGAGGGTTTTCCGGCCAGCCCGGTCGTGCATCACATCCATCCGGTCGCGCTGGTGGGGAATTTCGCGCACAAACAACATATCGATATCGAAAAGTTCATTGCGCTTTACAAAGCTGCACATTCCAATGATTTTGGTTGGTACGACAAAGAGCATGGTCCGAAAAGCAGCCTTCCGCCTTTGTCGGAGCAGTCGGAAGCAAATTTGAGAACGCTGATGACGTGGATTGACGAACTATATATCTCCACGGCGGAAAATTTAAATATCGGCTATGTGGCATATATGCTAGCCACGGCACGTGTGGAATCGTACGATTTTCATAAGGGGATATTCTTCGGACCAGTTTCTGAAGGAATATCTTACGCGGACGCCGAAGCGAATTATGGATGTGGGGCGACGGCAAGCAAGGCGCACAAGGATAGGGCTATTGTCAATGAAAACACAGAGATTGGGGATGGTTACAAATATAGGGGTCGTGGGCTGGTGCAAATCACTTTCAAAAAGAGGTATAGGGTATTTTCACCAATAACGGGTTCTGATTTGGTGAAAAATCCAGATGACGCACTTGTTTGGTCGCATGCTGTCAATATTATGGTGCATGGCATGCTAAATGGAAAGTTCTCTGGATTTAAGCTATCGGATTTCATCTCTGACAGTCAGCGCGACTATTTGGGAGCAAGGAGAATTATCAATGGGACTGATAAAAATGATATTTTTGCGGAATATGCAAAAAAATTCGAGGCCTTGCTAAAGGAGTGTTCGTGATTAAGAAGATGCTTTGTGTTTTTGCTATATTCTGGTCTACGACATCTTTCTCTTCTGTAGATTGCGGGGGCAATGATGGGAAGTGCGCTTTGCAGCTTACACCTGCCGGCGCGCTCATCGAGGGGGCAACCGGCAAAGTACTGGTCCAAGGGATTGGGAATCAGGGGATGCTTGCCGATGTGTCGCTCTTGAAATTTAATGGTCAGTATGTGCTTGTGCGAGAAAGCTCGACAAACGACAAGTCGACATTGATTGTTCCATTAAAAATGCTGAACAACTCTTGGGTGTACGATTCGGCATATGAATTTTCGGTCTCTCTAATTAACTCATCTGACGATGTTGGTATGCGTTGGTCTGGTGTGAAGGCGAAAATTGCGAATCATATAATTGATAGCGGTGTCTGGGATCGAGCTTATGCCGAAACCGGAAAAATTGCTGCCAAAAATGAGCGGCTATCGAAGTGGCCATCACCGTGGATCGACATTTCTATCAGTGAAGCGAATCACAAACGTGAAAGTGAACGCTGCTTTGTTCCACTCGCTAGCAAAGATAGTCTGCTTCCTGTTGATTCGATTGCCTGCGGTGCATCTGGCAGCGAGTTAGCAGATGGGAATTATAATTTCTCTGGAGTTGTTGGGGCCCGGGCGTATATAGATATGAATTTAAATGTAAAAAATAATCATATAAATGGAAGGTATTTCTACATAAAAGAAAGGAAAGACATTTCCATTGATGGTCATGTAGACGGAAATGGCCGTGTGCAGATTAAAGAATATGGTGGACCGGATGGTGGATTGACTGGTGTGTTTAATGGTTCTGTTGGTAAGGTGGGCATTACTGGAACATGGACGTCAGCTATGAAAGCGCGAAATTTGCCATTTATTCTTGTTCCGCAGGGATTTCCAGATTGAACTGGGTATGAAGTAAGGAGACAACCGCAATTGAACACGACTCCCCCGGACCGGCACGGTGAAGCGCGGCCGCTTTTTTTCGCAGACCGACGCGTTCGAGCTGGCCCGCCCCGGCCGTAATGGCGGGCTGGGCGCGGCTGGCCATGAAACCGACGCCGGGTCGGCCGTGACCTGCTACCTGTCGCCGGTCCATGCGGTGATCGAGGCGTCGCGCCGGAAGCTGTTCGGGAGACCTTCGAGGTGGCGCATGCCGGCCTGGTCGACCAGAAGGTGTTTCGCACGGCGAGCGGACCGGGGCTGATCGCGGAGATGCATCTGGCGTGGCCAGCGCGCGAGGGCCGGATCGTGGTGCTGCCGGGTGACCAGTTCGCGACGGTATCGCGGGTGATGCACCACGGGTCCACCACGGGCGCGCCCCTAGACGCGTTCGAGGTAGATGAAATCGTGCTCGGACTGGTCGACCAGCCCCACGAACGCGCGGACCTGTAAGCCTGGCGCGAGGCGCACGGCGACGTGCTGGGCTGGGAGACCGGACGGTGGCCCGGATGATGCTGCGTGCGTTTGATACGATGGAATTCGTCTATTGCAGCGAGGCCAGCCTGGCCGGGCGCCGGGAAGCGGCGCTCTTCGATCCCGAATTCGGGCAGTGGCATTTCGTGCCGCTTGATGGGTCATACCGATGGACTGGCAGGGTGAGGCAACCACACACAGGGGGTCAGGATGCGATACGACATTTGCCACGGCGACACCACCACGGGCGGCGGCCGGGTGATTGCGACCACGCAGCATGACACGATCAGGGGGCGGGCCGTGGCCTATGAGCACGACCCCGTATGGTGCCCGAAATGCCACACAACGGGCCGGATCGTGTGTGTCGGGAAGCGCCCGCCGAGCCGGGGGCCGGGCGGGCGGGAACAGGCGCTGAGCGACGACTGGTGTCTGTGCAAGTGTGATCCGCCACCGCGGCTGATCGCGTTGCAGCGCGAATCGTTCACGCACTGAGCGCGGCTGCCGGACGGGCCGAACCGGGAGAGAACGCAGCGAGTCCTCTCTCGGGGACAAGCCCGGTAAGGTGGCCTTGTCCCCAAGCGTGCGCGTCAGATGACTGACGCCTTCGCCGCAAGATACCCGAGGCCGTCGCCTGCTTAACGTGCTAATGAGATGATCGCCCCACCCGGCCGGGGCGCTCAGCTGCTCGCGCCTGAGCGGCATAACCATCGCGCGATGGCAGCCTTTTCTCAGTCCTCGTCGGTGGGACGCGGCGTGAGCATCAGCGCGAGGCACGCCACGCCGATTCCCGCGACGATGACACCGTTGCGCGTCACACTGTCCTGATCGAACAGCAATCCGTGGATCGCGGCCGCAATGCCGCCCAGCACGACGAATACAGCAATTGTCGCAAACACGATCCGGCGTTCTGCCCGCACCATGATGTCCTCCTGCCCGGCCTCGCGGAACCGCCGTACACCGTCAGGGAAAACCTGTGCCGACGAAGTGGCATCCCGCTTGATACAGGTTAGCCGTTTCGCGTGCCGGCGCCACGCGCGTTTCCCCCACTCGCGCTCAGGACGCCGGCTGCTCCTGACGCACCAGCAGCACAGGGCACGTCGAGAATCGCACAAAGCGCTCGGCGACGCTGCCGATCACCAACCGCCGGATGCCACGGCGGCCATGGGTGCCGAGTACGACGAGATCGGCGGCAATACGCTCTGCCGTGCGCTGCAGGCAACTGGCGATGTCCTCGGAAAGGCCATCGGTTTCAACAATCTCCGCAACGCCCGCAACGTCATGCTGAGCCATCAGCGTGCGGGCCTCGGCGAGGACCTGCTCGCCATCGGCGCGTATCGCTCTCGTCAACGCGAGCGGGTCGTACGCACCGGGATACGCAAACGAATGCGAGCTATCCACCACATAGGCCGCCGTGAGCTGGCCGTGCGCGAGCGACGCCATGCGAATGGCTTCGCTCAATGCGCGCTTCGAAGACTCGCTGCCGTCTACCGCTACCAGGATATGTTGATACATGATGGTCTCCCCACCGCGGGCTAAAGGATAGGAAACAGCACGCGACGACGCGCGGGCACCGGCACGGGCGTGTTGCCGCGCTATCGTGGCCACTGGTCGAGCTGCCGCTCCGCGGCGTCGAACGCCGAGCGCAAGGCGACGTTCGGATCCTCATTCGAGCAATGCTCGACGGGAACCAGATCGTTGGTGTGGGTGATCAGATCGAGGCGCGCGTCGTACACACAATGCCCCGACCGGACGCCGATCGCCTCGATCGCAAGATGACACCCGGAGATCTCCTTGCCGAACCGTTCGAGGCGGACGAACTGCGCGCCCGCCTCGCCTTCGATCTGCGTCGTCCCGGCAAATCCCAGATACACAATCTGCATGCCGACTCCCATAGGTCACCTCACACGAAATACGCTGCTTCAAATGACCTGATTCCTTCCGCTCCACGACAGAAAACAGGCTGCGACGACAACAACGGTTCTTCATCGGGCTTGCCCCGGTGAACGCGGCCTCGAGCGCCAGAAAGCCGTCGTCCGTTGGCCCCCATGCGACGGATCGCAACTGGAACCCATGCGGTCATGATCGGTGCTTTACCGCGTCGAGCCTTGACCTGCATCAAGCGCGCGAAATCTGCCGCTGAACGGGGGGAAGCTGTACCTGGCGGGCGATGGCGCGATTCGCGACCCGGAGACCGGCTACGTCACGATCACCGGCCGGATCGACGACGTGCTGAACGTGTCAGGCCTCCGGATGGGCACCATGGAGGATTTGCGCTGACACCCTGGCTGCTGAACATGATCAATGCCGGCTGGTTCACCGGAAAATCGATGAGGATGGAGCAGCGTGAATCCGGAAGCCGGGCGGCCGCCCCCCGTCTATCCAGGCAATTTCGCCGCGAGTACGTCCACTTTTTCGATGACAGGTGATTGCGACAGGAGATCGGGAGCTTGCGCCATCAGCGCCGCGGCGACGCGTCCGGCGAGGTGCGCCTGCCGCCCCTCCTCGTCGGGAAATGCGTCGAAGATGCCAAACGTCGACGGTCCCAGCCGTAGCCCAAACCACGCGACCGTTCCCGGCTCTTCCTGAACGATCGGCAGACCAGAACGAAGAAAGCTCTCGACAGCGGCTTCCTTGCCCGGCTTTGCCTCGAGGCGAACGAACAACGCTACATTGACCATTTCCCACCTCCACGCTGAGTGTGAAGTTAAGGCTACTCCGTTTCTGAACGCGGGCAAGCCGGCGTCGCAGCCCTCTTGCTACAACCCCAATCGCTGTCCGCCGTTCCGGTTCCGCCGCGCCAAACACGTAAAATAGCGCCCGGTTCACCGCATCCGAGCAGAGACACTCATGAAACGCAAAATGCCCGCGCTGAACGCGCTCAAAGCCTTCGAAGTCGCTGGCCGCACGGGCAGCTTCACGCGCGCCGCCGGGCTGTTGAATGTCACGCAAAGTGCCGTGAGCCGGCAGGTCCGGCAACTGGAAGCGCAGCTTGGCGAGACGCTGTTGCAGCGCCATCATCACCACCTCGAACTGTCCGCCGCCGGTCGTATCCTGCTACAGGCATTGCAGCAATCGTTCGACCGTATAGAACTGACAGTGCGCAGTCTTCAGGAAAAGACCCATCGCAACCGGCTGCGCATCAATGCGCCGCCCACGTTCACGAGCCGCTGGCTGATGCCGCGTCTGGGTCGTCTGCGCGACGCGCATCCGCACCTCGAATTGAGCCTGTCGACGCGGGTCGACGACAATCTCGCCGAATCGGGCGTCCTTGACTGCGCGATCCGCTTCGGCAACGGTGAGTGGGAAGGTTTCGACAACCGCCTGTTGATGAACGAACGTCACGTCGCGGTGTGCGCGCCGACGCTGCTGGCGCGCCAGACGGGACGCACGGCGATCGATCTGAATCAGTTCACGCTGTTGCACGTGCTGGCGAGCGCCGATCAGCGGTATCTGACCTGGCAACACTGGCTGAAGGCTGCCGGCATCGACAACGTCGATACGCGCGGCGGCTACGAATTCGATCTGCTCGATCACGCGATTCGCGCGGCAGTCGACGGCCTCGGCGTGACGATTGCCGATCGTCACATGATCGGGCGCGAACTGGCGGAAGGCCAGTTGGTGCAGGTGCTGAATGTGCACGTCGACGGCCACCAGTCCTACTGGCTCGTGACGCGCGCGGAGCAGGACGACCTGCCCCACGTCGCGCTGTTTCGCGACTGGCTGCAACAGGAAATCTGGCTGACGGAACGCGCGCTCGATTCGTCGGAATCGGCGCCGCTAAGCGACGCGCCCTGATTCAGACTGCGCTATGAATGTGCGCCGATGCGATGCCTCCGGCGCAAAAAAACCGCGCCGATAGCATCGCATCCGCGCGGTTTCCAGCTTACCTGACGGCTATGCCCTGATCATCAGGCCGCGGCAGCCAGTTCCTTTACATCGATTTTAAGAAACGCCTCTGCCTGCGCGTCTTCGAGAATCATCGCGGCGCCCTTCTCCGCCACCATCATCGTCGGCGCATTGATATTGCCGGATGTGATGTTCGGGAAGATCGACGCATCGACCACGCGCAGGCCGCGGATACCGTGCACCCGCAAACGTGCGTCCACCACCGACGTGCGCGGATCGTCGCCCATCGCGCACGAGCCGCACAGGTGATAGATCGAACCGGACTGCTCGCGGAAGTATTGCAGGAAGCCTTCGCGTGTATTCACCTGCGGTCCTGGCGAGATTTCCTCGACCGTGATCGCCTTCAGCGCGGGCGCGGCCATGACCTTGCGCACCAGTTCGCAACCCTGGATTACATCGTCGATGTCCTTGTCGGTTGTCAGCGCGTTGATCCGGATTTTCGCGGCATCTTCAACCCGGTTGGACGCGATCTCGATCGATCCACGGCTGGTCGGTCTGCACGGATTGAACGCCAGCAGGAAGCCCGAATACGGCTCGGGTTCAAGGCTCGCCTTGTTGCTCTTCGGAATCCGGTACGACAGCGGATTGAAGTAAAGCTGCAGGTTCGGCTGCGCTTCCCGATCGTTGCCCTTGAAGAATCCGCCCGACTGGTTCACGCTCATCGCGAGCGGCCCTTTACGTGTCAGCAGATACTGCAAACCAAGTTTCAGCTTGCCGAGCAACGGACGCATTTCGTCATTGAGCGTCTTGATGTTCGCGCGATAGTAGAAGCTCACGCACAAATGGTCCTGCAGGTTCTGGCCGACCGCGGGCAGGTCGTTGACCAGCGCGATGCGATGCTTCGCAAGCAATGCGCCATCGCCAACGCCTGAGAGTTGCAGCAGCTTCGGCGAATCGACCGCGCCCGCAGACAGGATCACCTCACGATTCGCCATAAACTGACGCGTGCTGCCATTCTGCGTGACCATCACGCCGATCGCGCGCTGGTTGCCGTCGAACAGTACGCGACTCGCCAGCACGTCACGCTCTACGGTCAGATTCCTGCGCGTCAGCACCGGGTGCAGATACTCGAAGCTGCTCGATGAGCGCTGACCGTTGCGCGTATTCACGTCGTAGATGCCGGCGCCTTCGAACTGTGCGCCGTTGAAATCGTCGCTACGCCTGTAGCCGGCCTGGTCGCAGCCGTTCAGAAACACGTGGCAAATCGGATGCACCGCGTCTTTCATCGGCGAAATGCGGATCGGGCCGTCGGCACCGTGATATTCGGTGTTGCCGAGCGGATGCGATTCGAGCCTGCGGAAATACGGCAGCACGTCGCGGAACGCCCAGCCCTTGTTGCCCGCTGCCGCCCAGTCGTCGAAATCGTGCGGCTGGCCGCGCACGTAGATCATCGCGTTGATCGAGCCGGAGCCGCCCTGCACCTTGCCGCGTGGGCAATAGATCGGCCGGTTGTCGAGTTCCTTCTCGGGCTCGCTGTAGTACATCCAGTTGTAGGTTTCGTTGTAGTACGTCTTTGTGAAACCGACTGGGATCCTGAACCAGAACGAGTCGTCCTTGCCGCCCGCTTCGAGCAGCAGCACCGAATATTGGCCGGACGCCGACAGGCGATTGGCGAGAATGCAGCCCGCCGAACCCGCGCCGACGATGATGTAATCGTAGTTCATGCTCTATGTCGCCCGACGGCGCTCAATCCAGTGAATGCGAAAATCGAATTTCAACCCTTGGCCGGCGCGAGGTCTTTCACGTCGGCGGGCCGGGCAGCCATTTGCAGATGCAGACGCTCGCCGGTGTACGGCGTGTGCTGGCGCACCACGTCCATGTTCAGTTCGACACCAAGACCCGGCTCTTGCGACGGAATGATGTAGCCGTCTTCCCATTGAATCGGCTTCATCAACACCGCCGAATGGAAGCCATCCCACGTGCCGATGCTCTCCTGGATCAGGAAGTTCGGCGTGCAGGCGGCCAGCTGAATACTCGCGGCAGCACCAATCGGGCCGTTGTACAGATGCGGGGCGATCTGCGCGTAGTACACCTCGGCGAGTGCCGCGACCTTCTTCGCTTCGAGCAGACCGCCGACGCGCGCTACGTTCAGTTGCAGAATCGACGCAGCGCCTGCTTCGAGCAGTTTGAAGAATTCGTACTTCGTGGTCAGGCGCTCGCCGGCGGCGACTGGAATGCTGGTGTGCTGCGCGACTTGCGCCATCGCGCCTTCCTGCCCCGGCGGCACCGGCTCTTCGAACCACAGCGGATCGTATTTTTCGAGCCGCTTCGCGAGCCGGATCGCGGACGACGGCACCATCTGCCCATGCGTGCCGAACAGCAGATCGGCCTTGCTGCCGACCGCTTCGCGCACCTTGCGGCAGAACGTTTCGCAACGGTCCAGCACTTCGAGCGACAGCTGATGCCCCGAGTACGCCGTGTACGGACCCGCCGGATCGAACTTCACCGCGGTGAAGCCGCGCCTGACGTTCTCAGCGGCGCATTCGGCGGCGAGATCAGGATCGTCGTAGTCGTACTCGCCGCGGCTGTTCTCTGGATACAGATACGTGTATGAGCGCAGGCGCGAATTCACCATGCCACCGAGCAGTTCATACACCGGCTTGTTCGCCGCTTTACCGATGATGTCCCAGCACGCCATTTCCAGCCCGCTGACCACGCCCATCATCGTCAGATCGGGACGTTGCGTGAAACCGCTCGAATACGCTTCGCGCCAGAACCGCTCGATGTGGTGCGGATCCTTATCCAGCAGATAGCGGCTGAATACATCGTCGATGATGTGCGTCATCGCCTTCGGATGGAACGTCGCCGAATAGATTTCACCGACGCCTTCGATGCCGCAATCGGTCTTCAGCTTGACGAAGATCCAGTACATGCCGCCGAGATGCGGTGGCGGAACGGCAACGATATGCGTTTCGAGCGAGACAACTTTCATTTACGCACCCTCTTTCCTGTTAAGCATGTTGCGCAGCGCGAGGCCGGCGAAGCCGCCGAGCGCCGCCATTCCAGCCACATAACCGAAGTACAGCTGGTAACCAAAGACGCCCGGAAAATTCTGCGTCAGATAGCCGTTGATCAGCGGCAGGAACACGTCCGGCGAATAGCCGAGCACCGAGATGAGGCCGATCGCGAGACCCATCGTTTCAACCGGGATGTTGCAGCGATCGAGCAGCGACCAGTACAGGCCGCGAATCGCGTAAGTCAGAATGCCGATGAACAGCACGAGGAACACCAGCAGCACGTGGCTGGAAATACGCGGCGCCGCCATCAGTCCGAGCAGCGACAACGCGGCGAGGAACAGCGCGATAACCAGCACCGAGACCTTCGAGTAACGGTCGCCGAGAAAGCCGCCGCCGATACCGCCGACAGGCCGCATCCACAGCTTGAGCGTGGTGATCGTGCCGGCCATCACCACAGTGAGACCGATCTCGCCTTCGTGCAGATAGGCGGAAAAGCTGTAGGTCGCCCAGAACACCTGATAGCCGCAGAACACAATCGCGGCAACCAGCCACAACTCGGGAATCGTCGCGAGCGTTTTCAGATCGACCAGCACGTTGTTGCGTTTGCGTGCGGTGCGACTGGCGGCAGCGTCGCTAGCGCCTTGCGGATCCTTGACCAGCGCGAGCACGACGCCGAGCGCGATGCAAAGAAACGCATACATGTAGACCACCAGCTTGAAGCCGGCTGCGACCGGCTCGCCCTTCGTTTGTGTGAACCAGGCGAACAGCGTGATCGCGATCGTTGCGAGCATCGCTTCGATCAGACCGCGCCCGCCGTCGAGCAAACCGAAAAAGCGGCCCTGCTCACGCGTACCGGCGATCATCGCCACGCGCTTGATGACGGCGGCCCAGAACGTCAGGCCGGTCGTCAGCCCCCAGCCGCCGAAGATCACCATCAACACATCGAACGACGGTGCGGTCGAATACCAGAGACCCAGCACACCGGTGGCGATCAGTGAAAAACAGATCAGCAGACGCGGTGCGATACGATCCGCGAGCCAGCCGCTCGGCAGGTAACTCAGCAGAAAAATCGTGCCCAGCGACGAATACAGGTAGCCGAGCTGGCTATCGGTGATGTGGAACACTTCCAGCATCGTCGGCTGATAGACCTGCCGCAGATAGAGAATCGGATAGATGGCGCCCGCGGCGAGCACCAGCAGCATCAGCTGCACATAGCGTTGGGATGCGCTGTCTTGCAGCGCGGCGGGGTCGCCTGAGGCGAGCGATGCAGCGGTTCGAACGGGTTGAGATGACACTTGAGCGCTCCTGAGAGACACGCAACGCCGATGTTCCGGTGTGCCGGGTCTCCAATATGTTTTGTTATGGATGCAGCGTGCTTGCACGTTCTGCAGGCTTAAGGAAGGCGCGCGCCGCCGATAAAGGTTTGCGACGCGGGCCGGTGCTGCTTCAGTACTTCATGACCACGAGGCGGGTCTGCGTGAATTCGAGCATGCCGTGCTTGCCGTCGTCGCCGCCGAGGCCGGAACGCTTCCAGCCCGCGTGGAACCCCTGATACGGATCGGCCGGCGTGCGGTTCACGTACAACTCGCCCGCTTCGATGCCGTTGGCGATCTTCATCGCGCTCCGGTAGTTCTCGGTGTAGAGCACCGACGACAAGCCGAACTGATGGTCGTTGGCCATTTCCAGCGCTTCGTCGAGCGTGCGGTATCTGACGACCGGCATGATCGGACCGAAGGTTTCTTCCTGGATGATCTCCATGTCCTGCCGGCAGTTCGACAGCAACGTAGGCGGATAGAAGAAACCCTTTCCTTGCGGCACCTTGCCGCCGGTTTCGACCGTGGCGCCCGCAGCAACAGCGCGTTCGACCATCGCGTGAATCGACTGGCGCGACGCTTCGTTGACAAGCGGCCCCATCAGCGTCGGCTGCTCGCTGCGATCACCCGTCTCCACGGCGCTCATGTGCTTCTTCAGCAATGCGACGAAACGGTCATGCACGCTCTCCTGCACGTAGACACGTTCGATCGCCGTGCAAAGCTGGCCGCAATGGGTAGTTTTGGATGCAACCAGATCGCGCGCCGCCTTCTCCAGGTCGGCATCCGCCTCGATGATCGCGGGCGTCTTGCCGCCCAGTTCCAGCGAAGGCTTCGCGATATTCGCCTTGCAGTATTCGAGCACCTTGCGGCCTGCGCCGACGCTGCCCGTCAGCGTGATCATGCCGACCGCCGGATGGGTGCAGAGCGCTTCGGCGGTTGCATGATTCATCGCGAGAATGTTCACGACGCCAGCCGGCAATCCGGCCTTCTCTACCGCCTTCGCGATTTCGAACGCGGAGGTCGGTGTGTTGTTGCTCGGACGGACAACCACCGTATTACCGGCAATCAGCGCAGGCGCAACCTTGCGCATGAACGTATAGACCGGGTAGTTGAACGGAATCAGGCACGCGACGACGCCGATCGGCTCGCGATGCAGCACCAGGTTTTCGTCGGGCGTATCGCTCGGAATCACTTCGCCTTCGATGCGGCGCGCCCATTCGGCGTGATAGCGGGTGATCTGGCCGGCGTAGATTGCTTCGTTCGTGGCGTCGGCGAGGCTCTTGCCCGACTCCAGCGCGAGCGCCGCGCCGATAGCGGGTGCGCATTCGGTCAGCGCGTCGGCGAGCTTGTGCAGGTAGACCGCGCGCTCCGCCGACGGCAGTTTGCGCCAGCCTTTTTGTGCTGCTGCGGCAACGTCGACCGCTGCGACGGCTTCGGCTTGTGTGGCGCCGGTTACGTGGGCGATCAGCGCTTCGGTGGCCGGGTTGTAGACGGCGATGAGCTCGTCACCCGCCGGTTCGATAAACCGGCCGTTAGCAAAATTGCGATCGAGTCTCATGGTTGTCTCCTGACAGGCGTGGTGCGAAAAAACGCGTTAGCCGCATTGCCGTCGGCTATGAACTTCATGCCGATGGTGCATGGACGGAATTTTTCTCCCCGCGACACATCGCCACAAGCGAATAATTTGCGGGACAAACATTCGAAAAAATCACGTTTATCCAGGGAACAGCCTCATTCGCGTTTGTCGCGCCGAATAGCAGAATCCGGGCTTTGCCAAAAAGTCGTGGCCTCAAACGGACCTTTGAACCGTGCCGGCCGCGCATGACCAACGTCTGGAACTCCAATGAAAAGAAATGTCATCGCGATCGCAGCGCTCGCCTCGTTGACCGCCACGTCGCCCGCCTTCGCGCAAAACAGCGTCACCCTGTACGGCGTGCTCGATGAAGGCGTCGACTACACGAACAACGCCGGACACGGCGCGGTGTGGGAAATGGCGAGTGGCTACGCACAGGGCAGCCGCTGGGGCCTGAAGGGTTCGGAAGATCTCGGCGGCGGGATGAAGGCGGTGTTCTTGCTGGAAAACGGCTTCAATGTAAGCTCGGGACGGCTCGGCCAGGGCGGCCGCATGTTCGGCCGTCAGGCGTATGTGGGCCTGAGCGATGACAGGTTCGGTTCGGTTACGCTCGGCCGTCAGTACGAT
The DNA here is from genome assembly GCF_050436565.1 of Paraburkholderia sp. GAS42. Taxonomy (NCBI): domain Bacteria; kingdom Pseudomonadati; phylum Pseudomonadota; class Betaproteobacteria; order Burkholderiales; family Burkholderiaceae; genus Paraburkholderia; species Paraburkholderia sp. GAS42. Next base: position 49,448 of record NZ_JBNDML010000015.1, read on the forward strand.
TCGGTGGTCGACTATCTCGCGCAGACGACGGCCAACGGCAACTGGGCCGGCTACCTGTTCGCGCACCCTTATGACAACGACAACACCGACAACTCGTTCCGCCTCGGTAACAGCATCAAGTACGCGAGCCCGAACATGGCGGGCTTCCAGTTCGGCGGCGTGTATAGCTTCAGCAACGATACGAACTTCGCGAACAATCGCGCCTACAGCTTCGGCGGTCAGTACGCCAACGGAGGCCTGCTGGTCGCCGCGGCGTACATGCAGGCCGATAACCCGGGCGTGGGCTCGACCGGCGCGATCACGGCGAACGACGCGAGCTTTATCGCGGAACGCATGCGGGTGTTCGGCGGTGGCATCAACTACACATTCGGTCAGGCCACGGCCGGCTTCGCGTACACCAACTCGAACTACAAAAACCCGACCGGCAATGGCTATATCGGCGTTCCGCTCGCCGCGCCGGGCGTCGCACTAAACACGCTGAAATACCAGAACTTCGAAGTGAACGGCAAATACCAGTTCACGCCGGCGTTCTTTGTCGGCGCGCAGTACGTGTACACGATGGAAAACTACGATGCATCCAGCGGTAACGTGAAGCCGAAGATTCACTCGTTCGGCCTGATGGCGGACTACAACCTCTCAAAGCGCACCGACGTCTACGTGCAGGGCGAATATCAGAAGGTCACGGGCGACTCGACAAACTCGATTCTGGACAACGCGTTTATTCCTGGCGTACAGGCGCCGTCGTCGACGGGCAATCAGGTGGCCGTGCGGGTTGCGCTGCGGCACAAGTTCTAGGCGTCATGGGGATTGCGGGCGCGTATATCACGAAAGTGATATGGGACGCGTTCTGCTGCGAAGAGCCGCGTCGAGCCGCCCATTTTCCGTCTATAAACAATAGAGCGCAGTGGCATCACAAGAATACGATCCACTCACCCGCCCTGCGCGGCCCAATATGCTCCCACGTGCTGGAGACCACCATGCGATCCATATTCAAAATCTTGCCTGCCTGGGCAATGGTCGTCGTTGCACTCTGTTTCTCGTCACCCGATGTGCTCGCCCAGACAGCAGCGGACATTGTCGGATCGTGGTCACTGGTCTCGTTGACCGTGTCGAGGAGTGGAAGCGAGATGGAATTGCTGGGCCCCCATCCTGAGGGGCAACTGATATTTGGCAGCGACGGCCACTATGTTCTGGTCGGGGTTCGTGCCGATCTGCCAAAGTTCACATCGGGTAGCCGCCTGTCGGGAACATCCGAGATGAACCAGAAAATCGTCGAGGGTAACGTCGCGCATTTCGGAACTTACACAGTCGACCCTGCCGGACACGTGATTGTTTTTCACATTCAAAGAAGCACATTTCCGAATTGGGACGGCGACGTCCAGCAGCGACCGTTCACGCTGGTAGGCACCCGATTAACCTATGTCACGCCGGGTAGCTTTGGATATGGGTCGGCGAAGGTCGTGTGGGAACGCACAAAGTGACTGAAGCGCAGGCGGACACGCCTGCAATCCGCTATTGGCGCGGAGTCAGATCATTCTCTGTTTCCTCCGCAGGCCGTTTCGTATCATTCGTTTGAGCCTGCCCGTTGCGCGGAACGGGCGCCGCGCATTTCTCCAGCGCGGCCGCCGTCCTTTTCGCAAGCGCGACGGTCTCTTCGCACGCGGCGATATCGCTGAAGATGCGGCAGCCGCCACCTGCATCGATTTTTGCCAATGCTGAGCGTATTTTGGCGAGCCCTGCTTCCGGCGAGCCGTTGTCCGCGATCAGCGCGGCCACGTTGAATACACTCCCGGCAGGTGTCGTCACAAGCTCCGGGCACGCAGGTCTTGCGTGCGCACCCGCTATGAGTAACGTCGCCGCCATTCCGATGGCCCAGCCCCGATGGCGATGTGTCAAACCGGCTAGCGTACTCATCAACGCACCCTCATCAGACGAATGCCGCTGCGACACGTCCGTCGCGTGACGCGGCTTCAAGTGCAACGGTAACGCGCCATGATTCCGCCGAACGTTGCCTGCCGCGCACGCGCCGCCATTTCCCTGCACAGCATCGGTGCGTGCATCTGCGCGATCGGCCTGGTTACATTGTCGCGGGCGGGCGACCCGCGTGATCTGCGGGCTGGGTGTAAATGGCTATCTGGTCGCGTTGCTCACGCGCCATCGCCTAAGCCAGGTCAGGCAGAGGAAGCGCGTCGCGGATCACAGCGCTGAAAGCCTGCTCGACCATCGCAATATCCCGGTCCCGATTGCTCGCGTGGATGCCGCGCAATTGCGGCAACTCGAGCTTGACCGCGTGGCACGCCGGGTAGTCGCGCACGCGCAGCTCTGGCGCGATCGTCGTAAAGAACGCTGTCGTTGGAACATTGAAGCCTGCTGCGACGTGAACGGCGGCCGTGTCGCAGGTCATCACGAAGCGCGCACCTCGAACCAGTGCGAGGAAGTGAGCCGTGTCTCTCGACTCGGGCAGCACGTCGATGTATCGAGCGTGATTCACCGGCCCAAAGCCGAGCACCGGGAGATCGTATCGTTCTATCAGCCGTTCAACGAGATCGGCACGAATGTGTTGGGGAATGCTCCGTACCGGTGTGCTCGCCGTTGAACAAAGCAATACGTAGGGCTGATCCTGCCACTTGCGGGGAACGGCAGGCAGCGATATATCCGCGAGCCACTGGTTCGCCTTCTCTTGAGGCTGAACGCCGGACGCGTCGACGCCAAGCGCACCCAGAAAAAAATCGATCATCGGCAGCGTCGTGAAGTCCGGCCAGAAAAGGTGATTGCCGACATCGATCACGGTTGCCTCATCGGGGAGCTCATGGTGAGAGCACGGCAGCGTGATGATGTTCGACAGCAGGTCGCCTGCCAGGGCATAGAGTTCCTGCACGTATTCCGGTGCGCGGGCTGGCCGGTATAGCGAGAACCGTAGATCCGGGAATGCGCTCTTTATGGCCGAAATCGCCGTGAGCCCGATGATCGAGTCGCCGAGCGTCACGCCCATCCCGTTGAGGACGTGGATGGCGGACGCCGCGCGGTAATCAATCGTGAAAGGACACGCGCTTGCGTTCAGGATTCGCGGGTGATGAGCGGCTGCGCGATATCCTTCAATTTCGTCACCGCCCTCCTCGAGATCATACGAAGCCACGAGAAGCCCGTCCGCGGAAAGGAGAGATCCGGGGTATGTGAGCGCGTCAGCAGGGCTCAATGCAGTCATAACGACTATTCCCGATACGTGTGGCGGCATCCGTTTTACAGCGCGTCCCCGGTCAACCCGGCGCTGCCTGCTGCGCCTGAACGCGTCCCGGCGGTCAGACGCGACTATGCCGATAGAAGACGGAGGGATGCGCACATTGTGCACGGATCACACCGAATCTGCGATGTACTCACGCAGCCACTGATGCGCGGGGTCGCGATGGGAGCGCTCATGCCAGAGCATGGCCATCTCGTAGCGGGGTACATCGACAGGTGGCTCGACGACCCGCAGCACGCTGGTATCGCGGACCAGGCGCGAAGGTACCATCGCCACGAGGTCTGTGCTCGCGAGGACCGACATCATGAACAGGAAGTGCGGAACAGAAAGCACCACCCGACGCGTCAGGCCGGCCTCTGATAGCACTTCATCCGTGATACCGCTAAAGCCCCCGCCATCCGTCGACACGACCACGTGGTCGAGTTCGCAGAATTGCGAAAGCGTGGGTCGCCTTTTCAGGCGCGGGTGACCCGCGCGGCCCGCCAGAACATAGCGCTCCGTAAAAAGCGCCCGGCGACGCAAGCCGGACGGAGCCCCCTCGCTGGTGTGAAAAGCAAGATCAATCTCCCCCTGTTCCGCTTGCCTCGCTATGCGTGACGGAACAAGTTCAAGGACTGCCAGCCGGGCACCCGGCGCAGCCGAACGAAGTCCGATCAGAGCTGGCAGCACGATCGTCGATTCGCCGTAGTCGGCAGCGGCAACACGCCACGTATGACTCGCCTCGGCTGGATCAAAAGGGCTTGCGGGCGACACCGCGCGCTCAAGTGCATCAAGTGCCTGTCGCAAAGGTTCGCGCAACTCATCGGCCCTCGCGGTGGGCCTCATTCCTCGTGGCCCCGGCAGCAACAGAGGGTCTCCGAAAATGTCCCGCAGCCTGGCGAGATGAACGCTTACCGATGGTTGGGAGAAGTTCAGACGCTGTGCCGCACGGGTCACATTGTGTTCCGAAAGGAGGACATCCAGTGTGACCAGCAGGTTGAGGTCCAGTCTTCGAAGATTATTCATGTTAATACCTGCAATATTGGATATTCATTTCCAATATACCTGCTACAGACCTACTCTGCTGTCTTCCAGCAACGGAGGTTTAATCATGAATGTTCTTCTTGTCTACGCTCATCCCGAGCCCAGATCATTGAATGGCTCGCTCAGGGATTTCTCGGTCAAACGGCTTGAGGACGCGGGGCACGTCGTGCAGGTATCAGACCTGTACGCGATGAAGTGGAAAGCATCGCTCGACGCAAACGACAGTCTCGACAGGCAGGCCGATGCGCGCTTCGATGCCGCTCTCGACTCACAGCGTGCGTTCGAGAATGGCCGGCAGAGCAAAGACATCGCGCTCGAACAGGACAAGCTGATGTGGGCGGATGCAGTCATCCTGCAGTTTCCGCTGTGGTGGTTCTCGATGCCGGCGATCCTGAAAGGCTGGGTAGAGCGCGTCTATGCGTATGGCTTCGGGTATGGCGTCGGAGAACACTCCGACGCCCGCTGGGGCGACCGGTATGGCGAAGGCACGCTGGCAGGAAAGCGGGCGATGCTGATCGTCACGGCGGGCGGATGGGAGTCTCATTACGGCCCGCGCGGTATCAATGGTCCAATGGATGATGTGCTCTTTCCCATCCAGCACGGGATTCTGTATTACCCCGGCTTCGACGTCCTGCCACCGTTCGTGATCTATCGGACAGGCCGGATTGATGCAGCAGCCTTTCCAGAGATCTGTGATGCGCTGGGACAACGTCTGGATGACATCGGGAAGACCGCGCCGATACCATTTCGTCCACAGAACGCGGGGGCGTACACCATCCCGGAACTCACGCTGCGGCCTGATATTGCTCCGGACGAGTCCGGCTTCGCTGTGCACATCGCATAGAAGTTGCGCCGTCAACCGCGCCAGCCCGGGAGCCGCAAACCCAGCCCGTAATCTCGCGCGACCGGCGCCCGCGTGTTGATCCGCTCCGTCCCGGGACACTGTTCTGATTGAAGGCAAGGTCAAGTTCAGGTTCTAATGTCGGCTACACCTGAACATCTGGATGCGCAGTTGCAAGCCCGGCGCGCGCCGCGTCTGACCGGTGCGACGCTGCACCGGGCGGTTATGCTCAGGCCGGCCCGATTAAGGAATCAAAAAAAAAAGATGACGATGCTTCGCAGTACTCTCGCGGTCTTCCTTGTCCTGTTTCTATCCGCCTGCGTCAGTCTGCGGCCGCAGGCAGATCGCACCGCCACACACGCGCTCGAAGACACGAACACCACACGTCTCGGCACGATGCTGATGCCGGAGGTGCACAGCCATCCGGACCAGAGCGCCTTTCACCTGCTGCCCGATGGCGTCGACGCGCTGCTCGCACGCATCGTACTGACCGGGCAGGCCGATCGCACGCTCGACCTTCAGTACTACATCTGGCACGACGACCTCACAGGGCGCCAGCTCGCCGACGGCGTACTCAGGGCCGCCGACCGGGGCGTCAGAGTTCGCGTACTGCTCGACGATCTGGGAACAGGCGCCGACGACAAGGTTCTGCTCGCGATCGCCTCTCACCCGAATATCCAGGTGCGGCTCTTCAATCCGGTGGCGAGCCGCACCTTCAAGACGCTCGGCACGGCGCTCGAATTCGGCCGCGTGAACCGGCGCATGCACAACAAGGCGCTGATCGCGGACAACCAGGCGGCGATACTCGGCGGCCGCAATATCGGCGACGAATACTTCGGCGCGTCCAGCGACGTCTCGTTCGGCGATCTCGACGTGCTGACGTTCGGCCCCGTCGTGCATCGGGTTTCCAGTGCATTCGACCAGTTCTGGAATTCTGACGCGGCCTATCCGATCGAATCCCTGACCGGTCATCCCGCGGCGCCCGATGCGCTGGCCATGTACCGCGTGAAGCTGACCGCAGCGATCGCCGCGCAGCAGGATTCGCCATACGTCGTTCAGGCGAAGCAACGTCTCGCGAAACTCGTCGCTGCACGCGATCCGGAGTTTTCGTGGGGTAAGGCGACGCTGCTCTACGACGACCCGGCCAAGATCGCCCGTTCGCCGGACGATCCGCAGGGTCATCTGCTGACCCAGTTCGATGCGCTCAGCGTGAAGCCGGACAGGCAGATGCTGATCATCTCGCCGTACTTCGTGCCTGGCAAAAAGGGCGTCGAGTGGATGCGCGCGCAGACGGCACGCGGCGTGCGCGTGACGATCCTGACCAACTCGCTCGCGGCAACCGACGTCGCGGCCGTTCACGCCGGTTACCAGCGTTACCGCAAGGATCTGCTGGACGCGGGCGTGCATCTGTACGAACTGAAACCTGCCGAAACCGAAGACCCGACAGCGAAAAAGAAATCGCTGCTGGGTTCGTCGAAGGCCTCGCTGCATGCAAAAACCTACGTCTTCGACAGAACGAGCATCTTCATCGGTTCGATGAATTTCGACCCGAGGTCAATCACGCTCAATACGGAAATTGGCGTCTACTGCGAGAGCGATGCAATCGCTGCGCAGGTGGCGGACGGGCTCGAACCGAAGCTCGACCAGATCGCGTGGCGGCTCGAGGAACGTACGGACGCCAACGGCGCGAGCCGGATCGTGTGGATCGACACCGCGCCGGACGGCACGGTGAAAGAACTCGACGAGCCCGGAGTGTCCAGCATGAAACGCATCGGCATCTGGTTCCTCGGACTACTGCCAATTGAATCGGAGCTTTGAATGGAACAATTCATCAATCATCCGCTTGAACTCTTCCTGATCGACATGGTGCTGATGTCGCTGGCCGCATGGTTTGGCGCCGCCGTGTTACGCGGCAAAAAGCCACTCGATAGCGCGACCCGCGAGGACTTCGCCGTAGTCCAGTCCGCTACGTTGACGCTCCTTGCGCTGGTAATCGGCTTCAGTCTCTCGATGGCAGTCGGCCGCTACGACCAGCGCAAGAATTACGAAGAAGATGAAGCGAACGCGATTGGGACGGAGTTCATCCGCGCGGACCTGCTGCCCGCTTCAGAAGCGGCAAGCACGCGCACGCTCCTGCTGAAATATCTCGACCAGCGCATTCAGTACTATCGGGTCAGCGACCTGCAACAACTCGCCCAGGTCAACGCGACCACGGCGCAACTGCAAACGGACATGTGGACGGCAGTCCGCACCGGTGCGGCTGCTCAACCCAATCCGGTCACCGCGCTTGCGATCGCCGGCATGAACGATGTGATCAACGCGCAGGGATACACGCAGGCTGCATGGTGGAACCGCATCCCGTTTGCCGCCTGGACGCTGATGACCCTGATCGGACTGGGCTGTAACCTGCTCGTCGGCTACGGGTCGCGCACCGACAAGGCGAAGGTCAGGTTTCTGCTGATCATGCCGCTGGTCGTCTCGTTGTCGTTCATGTTGATCGCGGACATCGACAGCCCGCGCAACGGCATCATCCGCGTGGTGCCGCAGAATCTGATCAGCCTCGCACAATCACTGCCCAAGCCGTGAGCGGCACCTTAAAACCCCGGTCAAAATAATCAGGCGTCGTCCTGATGCGCCGGCGCCGTCGGGCTGAACCGATAGATCGCCGTGCCCACTGCCAGCGGGACAGCGGTGAACAGGAACAGCCGCGAGTACAGCGCCGGATTCGACAAGCCCGCCGCTCTCACGTGCTCGGTGATCCAGCCGAAGCAACTGCTCGTCAGCGCGATGCCGAGAAACACCATGCTGTTGAGTAATCCAAGGCTGAGCCCAAGCCGATGCGGTGGAATGATCGCTCGCGCCTGCGACATCACAAGTGGATGAATCGATCCGACCGAGAACAGCACGCAGATCAGCGCCACGCTGAGCACCGCACTGCCGCCCGGACTCGCCGCGAGCAGCAGTGCAGCGACCAGACCCAAAACAAGCCATGCCGACGAGATCGCTTTCGGCGCCCAGTATCGAACGGCAACCGGCACGCAGAACGATGCGGCGATGGCTACGATGCTCGTCACCGTCATCGCGTTTCCGCGTGCGATCACATCGAAACCGAACACGTCGGCGAGATACGGGCCGCCCCACGACGTCCGGAACGTGCTGCCGACCGATAACGCGAGGCACGCCGGCATCAGCGTCCAGAAACGTGTCGAGCCGCTGGCCGATGCCCTCGCCTGCTGCGATTCAACCGCTTTCGTCGCGGGCGCAGGCACATCGCTACGACGCACGAAGCACAGCACGCCGACCGTCGCGCACAGCATCGCAACCGCTGCTGTCGCCATCACCGGACGCCAGCCGAAGCTGGCCGTCGCACGGCTCAACGGAAAGGCGGCGAGCAGCGCACCGGCCATGCCGATGGCGCTCGCCGTCGTCACCGCGCGCACGTTTCGATGGCCGTGCCCGGTGCGCAGCACATGATTGAGCAGGCCGATGAAGATCGGCGCGCAGCCGATCCCGATGCCCGCCTGCGCGAAGATCGCGAGCGGCGCACTCGACGTGACCGACAGCAGTACCGCGGACACCGTGCCGATGCCCATCAGCGCGGCCGTCGGAAGACGAACGCCATAGCGGTCGAACAGCATGCCGATCGGTAATTGCGCGAGTGAGAAAACGAGAAAGAATGCGCCCGCAAACCAGCCGAACATCTGCGGCGAAAAATGAAAACTGTCGATCAGCTGCGAGGAAATAACAGCAATGTAGCTGCGAAAAAACTGGCTCAGCACGTAGCTGAAAGTCAGGGCCCACAGACCGTAATCCGTGGATGATGACGATGACGTTGAAGTCACGCGGTTCCGGGTAGAGGCCAAGGCTGAAGTCCGACGAAGGTGTCGTCATCATACAGGGTCCCTCGCCACGGCACGCCGTGCTGCCTCGCGCACGACGTTCGATGGAAACGGTTGCGCGCTCATCCTTTCCATGCGGTCAGACGTCGCTCGGCGCTCACGACCACCTGATTGAACGCGAGTCCGAGCACGGACAGCGTAATGATGCCCGCGTACATCTTCGGAATCTCGAAGGTGAACTGCGAGTAGTTGACGAGGTAGCCGAGACCGGCCTTCGCACCCACCATTTCCGCGGCGATCAGCACGAGAATCGAATACGCACCGGCAACGCGTATGCCGGTAAACACGGTCGGCACCGAAGCCGGCAACACGACCTTGTAAAAGAGTCTCAATGGCGACAGTCCCATCGAACGCGCCGAGCGGATCAGCAGCGGATCGACATTGCGCACGCCGCTCACCGTATTGAGCACGACCGGCCAGATGCATGAATACACAACCATCGAAATCTTCGACGTCTCGCCCATGCCGAGTATCAGTACGAATACGGGCAGAATGGCGAGCGGTGCGGTATTGCGGAAGATTTCGAGCAGCGGGTTGAGGATATCGGCGAGCGCGCGATACCAGCCGATAAAGAGTCCCAGCGGCACGCCGATCGCTATCGCAATGACAAAACCGCCTAGCGCCCGGCCGGTGCTCGCGAGCAGATGCGAAGTCAGCTCTCCGGAAACCAGCATCTCGACCAGCGCGCGCACGACCGTGGAAAACGGCGGAAGAAATGTAGCATCGACCCAGCCGAGACCCGGCAACGCCTCCCACAGCGCGATGAAGACGAGAATCGCAATGCTGTTGCGAAAGAGCCGCGGCAACGTCGCCGCAAGATATGTCGCTATCGGGCGCGACGTTGGGTTCAGCGTAGTGAGTGTGCTCATGGCGTAAGGAAATGTCATCAGGCGGCGCGCGCCACGTGAAGCCGTGGCGCGTCGCTGCGGTGGTGGATCAGTTGCCATATCTGGTGCCGAAGCTCGACGAATTCGGGTGTCGCGCGCAGATCTCCAGCGGGATCATCACGATTCAGGCGCACGTCGAGCGAGTGTGTGACGCGGCCCGGCGTGGCCGCCATCACGAGCACGCGCTGCCCGAGATACACCGCTTCCTCGATGCCGTGCGTGATAAACACGATCGTCTTGCCCGTCTGCTGCCAGATGCGCAGCAGTTCGTCCTGTAGCGTCTCGCGCGTCTGCGCGTCGAGCGCGGCGAACGGTTCGTCCATCAGAAGCACGTCCGGATCGTACGAAAGCGAACGGGCGATCGCCACGCGCTGCTTCATGCCACCGGACAGCTCGTGCGGGTACCGGTCTTCGAAGCCCGCGAGCCCGACCAGATCGAGCCAGTAGCGCGCACGGTCGATGCGCTGCGCTTTCGGTACGCCTTTGGCTTCTAGCCCGAATTCGATATTCCCTTGTGCGGTTTTCCACGGAAACAGCGCGTATTGCTGGAACACGATGCCGCGATCGAGGCCCGGCCCGGCGATCGGGTTGCCGCCCACCAGAATGCTGCCGCTATCGGGCGTCGTCAGACCGCCAATCAGATCGAGCAGCGTGGTCTTGCCGCAGCCGCTCGGACCGACCAGCACGAGAAACTCCCCGGCTGCAACGTCGAAGGACACATCCTGCAGAACAACGAAGTGCCCGCGCCGGTTCAGATGAAACCCCTTGGCGATGTTGCGTACGCTGATGGTGGCGCCCATGTGCGTTTCTCCTTGAGCTGCGTCGTGGGTCAAGAACCCGGCTGGCGACTGCCCAGCGACACGTTGAACGGGTTGAACTGGTTGGTATAGATATCGTCCGCCTTGACCTGACCGGGTTTCAGGACGCCGTTGCTGACGTACCAGTCGACATAGGTCGAAAACTCGCTCGAGCTGATCACACCGCCCTTGCCTCCGACGCCCGCCGATTTCCAGTAACGCACGATGGTTTTGTCTTCGTTGCGGTTGCGCGCCTGCACGATCTTTTCAAGCCGCGCAACGACTTCCGCACGCGGCGTCTTCTGCGTCCACTCGATGGCCCGCGCGGTGCCTTCGACGAATTTGTGCACCGTGTTCGGGTTTTGCTGGATGAAACGGTCGGTGAAAATGTAGCTTGCGTAACCGAAGCTGCCGAGCAACTGATAGTCCGTCGTCAGCAAGGTCGCGCCGCCTTCGGCGAGCAGCTTGTCCTTGATGATGTCTTCGAGGAAAATCGCATCCAGCTGCCTCTGCTTGAGAAGCTGCGCAAGATTGACCGGCGGCGCTGCGACAAAGGTGATCTTCTGGATATCCTCTTTCGATACACCCGATTTTTCCAGCCACGCGGTGACGAGATACTGCTCATATGCGCCCGGCGTGTTAACGCCGACCTTGTGTCCCACCAGATCATGGGCGTTTTTGATCGGGCTGCCTTGCAGCACGAAGAGGCCGCCGTTGGTGTCCTTGTCGGCACCCACATAGGACAGGACTGCCTTGATCGGCGCGTGGGCCGCCGCGAGCTTCACGATGGAACCGTTGAACGCCCCGCCGAAATCCACGTCGCCGGTCACGGCCGCCTGAATGTCCTGCGGCCCGCTCGTCGTGTTGCCCACCCACTTGAGTTTGATCGGCGCAAGGTAGCCAAGATCTTCCGCCAGTTCGGGGTACAGCACCTTGCTTGCCCAGCCCTGATAGCGCAGCTCCAGTTTTTCCGGTGCCTGCGCGTGCGCCAGCGGGCCGGCTGTCAAAAGAAGACCCGCCACCAGTGCGCCGACCATGCTGCGCCACGTGCTCCATAGAATTGCTTTCATGCGTTGCCTGTTAGTCCGCGTCCGTGAAGCCAGTTAGCAAAAAGCGCGACGTCGTGCCTGCAAGGCGCGCCTTTATCCGGTCCTTTTAAAGCAGGTCTTTAGAACGCACCGTCGTGTTCGAGCGTCACGCGGTGAATCCGCCTACGTGCCGATCCATAATCACGCGCCGCGTAATGCTGCACCTGACGGTTATCCCAGATCGCCACATCGCCCTGCTTCCATTCGAAGCGCGCCTGGACTTCCGGCGTCTTGATCAGGTCGTACAGGTAGTTGAGCAGACTCTGGCTCGCAGTCTTCGACACGCCGAGCAGATGGCTCGTGTGGCCTTCGTTGACGAACACCAGCTTTCGGCCATTCTCGGGATGCGTCTTGATGACGGGTACTTCAATCGGTGGGTACTTCTGCGCCGCATCGCGAACACGCGCGAGCTTTTCTTCCAGCGTTTCCTCGGAGGTGCCGGGCGGCAGGTCGTAGCCGCTCAGCAGATCGGAAAGCGCCTGCTTTTTCGGCGACGCGAGGAATGTGTTCACCGCGCGCAGTTTTTCAAAGTAGCGCGCGAGATCCGGGTCGAGCAGATCATAGACACCTGCGGACGAAGTCCAGATCGTGTCGCCGCCACCGCCTTCCGGAATGTCCTGTGCGTGCAGCACAGTCGCTTTAGGTGGCTGAGGCTGCCACGACACGTCGACGTGCCAGTTATCCGTGCCGCCCGACTGCGTCCTGTCGCTATGGGCGATCACCTCGATTTCCGGAAATCCGGCTACAGCAGGCAGATAGATGTTCTTGCGGATCGGGTTACCGAAGACGCGTGCGAGCGCAACGTGCTGTTCCGGCGTGAGCGTCTGCTCGCGAATGAAAATGACGCCGTGGTCGACAAGTGCCTTGTTTAGCGTGCTGCGATTGTCGTCGCTGAGCGGGCGTGACAGATCGACGTTTTCAATGACAGCACCGATCAACGGCTTGTAGCGCCGCACACGGATGTCCTGATGGGCGCTACCTGACTGCGAAACCGGATTTTCGAGCACGGTGCTCATGGCGTTTCTCCTCGGGTGAACAGATGTGGTCTGGATCAGTGTCCAGACATGAAAACAGGCACGTCCATGAGGAACAACGAAGCATTTCGCCAATCGATATCGAACGAAAATCGATTCACATAGACCCGAAACCGTTAAACGCAGTTCACGTCGTGCGCGGATTGCTTCTCGCGAAAGATCATTTCCGCGCCATGACGTGTGTGTCTATATTTGAAGGTTGCCGACAGCTACGCGCATGGGTGGCGCCCCCTAAGAGCGCGGCCTGCTTTGGTTGTGAGCTTTTATTGGTTCGCAGCGACGCAGCCGCGGGCTACATTGGTCGACCCTACAAAATCAGCACGAGGATCGACCAATGACATTTCTCCGGGGAACGCTGTTTCGCCCTTTCCGACGTTCGAGCAGATATAGCGCGGGCTTTGCCGCACTTGCGGCAACCGCGATGGTTTCGTTCACGCCCGTCGCTGCGCAAGCTGCACCACCCGCTGAGCTGAAGCTCGATTACGCGTATTACTCGCCGGAAAGTCTGGTGATCAGGCGCAACGGCTGGCTCGAGGAAGAACTCGCGCCCGATCACACGCAGGTCAAATGGGTGTTGAGCCTCGGCAGCAACCGCGCGCTCGAATACCTGAACAGCGGCGCAATCGATATCGGCTCGACCGCTGGTCTCGCCGCTGTGCTGGCGAAAGCGAACGGCAATCCGATTCACGCTGTCTATATTTTCTCGCGTCCGGAATGGACCGCGCTGGTCGTGCGCAAGGATTCGCCGATCAAAACGGTCGCGCAGCTTAAGGGCAAGAAAATCGCCGCGACCAACGGCACCGACCCGTTCCTGTTCACGCTGCGCGCGCTGCACACCGCCGGCCTTGCGCGTGACGACGTGCAGATCGTGAACCTGCAACATCCGGATGGTCGTACCGCGCTCGCCAATGGTCAGGTCGACGCATGGGCTGGGCTCGATCCGCACATGGCGGCCGCTGAAGTCGACGACGGCGCGCGTCTTTTGTACCGCAACGTCGATTTCAACACATGGGGCTTCCTGAATGCGCGCGAGGACTTCATCAGCGCGCATCCCGACACGCTCGCGCATGTGCTGAAGGTATATGAGAAGGCGCGTCTGTGGATCGCCGCGCATCCGGACGAAACGGCAAAGATCATCTCCGAAGAATCGAAACTGTCGCTGCCGGTCGCGAAGCTGCAACTGAGCCGCAACGATTTCAGCCATCCGCAGCCGGGACCGCAACAGCTTGCGGCACTCAAGGCCGCTGCGCCGATTCTCACGCAGGAGCAACTCGTGAAACCAGGCACGGATCTGAACCAGGTCATCGAAGCGCTCATCGATGCGAAGCCGGCTCAGCCGATCATCGCAGCGAACAGCGGCAAGTGAACTACGGATCCGCCGAATCGACGCTTCTCTACCGATAGCGACCAGGTTCTGCACGGAATTGATATGTCTGCTGACAACTCACTCGCGATTCACGATTCGCGCTCCGCCAATCCGGAGCGTGCCGCGCGCTCGCCTTCATCGAACCGGCTGAAGGGCTGGCGCATCGCTGGTCTGATCCTGCCCCTCGCTTTTCTGGGGCTGATCGAAGCACTGGTGCGCATGCACATCGTGCCGGAGCATCTTGTTCCCGCACCTGGCACCATTGCCGAAACCTTGTGGAATCTGGGCGGCGCGCGTCTCGGCCGGCATATCGGCGCGAGCAGCCTGCGCGTGTTTGCTGGCTTTGGCATTGGCGCCGCGCTGGCACTGCTGGTCGGTGCGGCGATGGGTTTGAGCCGTCGGCTCGATGCGTTGCTTGATCCATCGTTTCAGGCGCTGCGCGCGATTCCGTCGCTTGCGTGGGTGCCCGTTCTGCTGCTGTGGATGGGCATCGACGAATCGCCGAAAATCACGCTCGTTGCAATCGGTGCTTTTTTTCCGGTGCATCTGAGCGTAGTGGCGGGTATTCGCGGCGTCGACAGAAAACTGGTCGAGGTCGGCAAAGTCAACCGGCTAGGCCAGCGTGCACTTTTTACGCGAATCCTGTTGCCGGCATCACTGCCGCAGATTTTCACGGGTCTGCGCACCGGCTTGAGCCTTGCGTGGATGTTCATGGTGGCCGCCGAACTGATTGCCGCCACGCGCGGCCTTGGCTATCTGCTAAGCGACGGACGCGAAACGGGTCGCCCCGATCTCGTGTTCGGCGCGATCCTGCTGCTTGCGTTGCTGGGCAAACTCAGCGACAGCATCCTGAAGGCAATTGAAGCCCACGTGCTGTCGTGGCGCGATACGGCCTCAGCTTCAACCTCTCGCACCGCAAGAGAGACATGAAGACTGCCTCACTCTCTTCTTTCCCGCCGCTGCTCGATGTCCGTGCGATCAGCAAACGCTACGACGAACGAGCGATTCTGGAACGTGTGTCGCTGTCGATCGGACGCGGCGAAATCGTCAGCCTCGTTGGTCCCAGCGGTTGTGGCAAGAGCACACTATTGCGCGTGCTGGCCGGACTCGATCGCGACTTCCATGGCGATGTTTTACTCGATGGCGCTGCGCAGCGAGGGCCGTCGTCGGGCATCGGCGTGATCTTTCAGGAGCCGCGTCTGTTGCCGTGGCTGACGGTCGCCGACAACGTCGCGTTTTCCGCGGGCCCGCGGCAGGGAAACGATCCGCGTGTGCGCGAACTGCTCGCGGAAGTCGGCCTCGCCGCAACTGGCCGTGTGTTGCCGAAGCAGCTTTCCGGCGGCATGGCGCAGCGCGTTGCGATTGCGCGTGGACTCTTTCCGCAACCTGATCTGCTGCTGCTCGACGAGCCGTTTAGCGCCGTTGACGCCATGACCCGAAACCGTCTTCAGGACCTTCTGCTGTCGATCACGCAGACGCATCGCACGGCGGCACTTCTCGTCACGCACGATCTGGATGAATCGCTATACCTGTCCGATCGCGTGCTGCTGATGACCGCCTCGGGCAAATCGGGCGCCGGTCGCATTTCGCGCGAGGTCGTGGTGGACGCGCCGCGTCCGCGGGATCGACGCAACGTATCGTTAGCGGAGGTACGCGCCGATCTGCTCGACGGTCTCGATCACGCTGCGGTTCCGCTTCATGCATAGCGAACGGCGGGTTTTAAGTCCGTTGCTGTTTAATCATCACGCCTGGCGTTGCACGGGCCGCTAACGTGTTGCTGTTTCAGGAGAGTTCGACGATGGCGCGTTGACCGTGGCATTTGCGCGCGAAGGCCGGGGCATGATGTTTGCGCCGACCGTGCTTGCAGCGCAACTGAAGCGGGAACACAAGCTCATCGCGATCGGCCAACGTCTGACACCCTGCATGCTCAGGTCGAATCGGTACAATACTGATAACCATTCGACCGAAACGCCGCCCGTCATGCAGAATCTGAAATACCTGAGCGCCTATCCGACGACGCTCCAGGACAAGGTGCGCCGGCTCATCGCCGAACAGCAGCTTGGCGCGTATCTGGAAGACCGGTATCCGCGCAAACACGCTGTGCAGACCGACCGCGCGCTGTACGACTATTGCGCGGACCTGAAGCGCGAATTCATCCGCAACGGGCCGCAGATCGACAAGGTCATCTACGACAGCAAGCTCGACGTGCTGCGTCACGCGCTGGGTCTGCACACGACGATTTCACGTGTACAGGGCAGCAAACTGAAGACGAAGAAGGAAATTCGCATCGCCTCGCTGTTCAGGGACACGGCGCCGGAATTCCTGCGCATGATCGTCGTGCACGAACTCGCCCATCTGAAAGAAAGTGACCATAACAAGGCGTTTTACCGCCTTTGCGAGTTCATGCAGCCGGGGTACCACCAGACAGAATTCGATCTGCGCCTTTATCTGACGCATCGCGATCTCACGCGCGCGCAATCTGACTGAGGGATAAGCGTGCCTCTTCCAGGCTGTGCGTGTAAAACATCTCTTTGAGCGGAGACATGTCTCATGCGACAGGCAATCCGTCACCTCACAGTTGAAGCGCCGGCACGCGGGCTCGTGGAGTTCACGTCGCAGGTGCGCGGCTTTGTCAGCGAGCAGCGGATCCAGACGGGCGTATTGACGATCTTTTGCCGTCATACGTCGGCTTCGCTGCTGATTCAGGAGAATGCCGATCCTTCCGTGCGGCGCGATCTGGAAAGATATTTCGCC
The DNA here is from genome assembly GCF_050436565.1 of Paraburkholderia sp. GAS42. NCBI lineage: Bacteria > Pseudomonadati > Pseudomonadota > Betaproteobacteria > Burkholderiales > Burkholderiaceae > Paraburkholderia > Paraburkholderia sp. GAS42. The sequence goes on from NZ_JBNDML010000015.1 coordinate 66,378, forward strand.
ACGATAGCGCCCGAAGACCCCACACGTTACGAGCATGATGCCGAAGGCGCGGACGACATGCCCGCGCATCTGCGGACCTCGCTGACGCAGGTACAGCTGTCCGTGCCTGTCGAGCGTGGGCAGATGGTGCTCGGCACATGGCAGGGGCTCTATCTGTTCGAGCATCGTCGCGAGGCGCCGCCGCGCCATATTGTGCTGCATCTGATCGGCGAGTGACGCCAGGTGTGAGGCGCGTTCAGCGTCGAACATCACCGGCTGGGAGTATGCTGCACACGTGATTCGATCCACACCGTCGTCAGGGAGGGATACGCGATGAGCACTGCAAGCGAGCTTCAGAACACCGTCGATGCAATGGTTCAACCGGGCAAAGGATTGCTGGCCGCCGACGAGAGCGGACCGACGATCGCGAAACGCTTCAAGACCATCGGCATCGAGTCAAACGAAGAATACAGGCGCGCGTGGCGCGACCTGCTGCTGTCGACGCCCGGTCTTGGAGAATTTGTCAGCGGTGTGATCCTGTATGAGGAAACGCTGGGGCAGCGTTCCGACAAGGGCACACCACTGCCTGAGCTGGCAGTTTCACAAGGCATCGTGCCGGGCATCAAGGTGGATCTTGGCAAAATCCCGCTTGCGCACGCGCCTGGCAATGAGATTACGCAAGGGCTCGATGGGCTTGCGGGACGCCTGGCTGGATATAAGAAACAAGGCGCACGCTTTGCGAAGTGGCGCGCGGTGTACAACATCTCGCCGACGCTGCCGAGCCGGCTTGCTATCGAGGCCAATGCAGATGCCCTCGCCTGCTATGCGGCAATCTGCCAGGAAGCGGGCATTGTGCCGATCGTCGAGCCCGAAGTGCTGATGGATGGCAATCATACGATCGCGCGTTCTTTTGAAGTCACCGAGGCTGTGTTGCATGAGGTTTTTCACGCACTGCATCGGCATAAGGTTGTGCTTGAGCATATGGTGCTTAAGCCGAGTATGGTTATTGCGGGTTCGGAAGCTGGAGCGGGTGCGCAGGCGACCGTTGAGGATGTCGCGCGGCAGACCGTGCGGGTTCTTAAACGGACAGTGCCTGCTGCGGTGCCGGGGGTGGTTTTTCTGTCTGGTGGGCAGACGCCTGAGCAGGCCACTGCGAATCTTGATGCGATGAACCGGCTCGGAGTTTTGCCCTGGGGTTTGAGCTTTTCTTACGGGCGAGCGTTGCAGGAGCCGCCGCTTCAGGCGTGGAAGGGGTTGGCGGCTAATGCTGCTGTTGCGCAGAAGGTTTTGCTGAAGCGGGCCAGGTTGAATAGTGAGGCTTGTTTTGGGCGGTATGAGGTGGGGATGGAGCGTGGGGAGGGTTGATACCTTCAACGCCTCGCCACGTTGCGACGTATGCCAACCGCGAATGCCTCATTGCGCAATGCGCAGAATCGCCGAAGCCAGTTGGGAATAGCAAGGCTTCAGGTCGGCAGCCGTTGCAGCGTGGCAATACACGCCAACCGGCTGCTGCGAGTTGTAGCACCGCGCAGGCGCGTCCGGCGTGTTGGCCATGCATTTGAGTACGTCCTCACCAAACTCCTTGTCTGGACCAGCTGGCCGTGTCAATTGCAAACCGAGACCCAGCGTAAACACAAATATCTTGTTCGCGCGCGCATTTTCCGCCATCGCCTCAAGCAGATTGCGCGACGCGCGGTTGATATTTTGGTAAGTAGGCGCTTTTGTCACCGCCCGTGGACTGTTGGTAATGATCGGGTAGGTCTGGTCATTGGGGTCATGCGCGTTATAAAACGCGGGAAGCTGCTTGATGAAATTATTCGAGACGTTACTGACATAGCAACCGTTTGACTTCTGACTGATCTGGTCAGCCCGATAGAGACCAGTTGGCGGGCCCGTCAACGCGTCCCCGCTCGCGACGGTTCCCATCGCACCATCGCATGCGGCAACGTTGTTCTGGAACTGCGACGCGAAGCTGTTCGGCGCACCATCGGAGAAGAATACGATCACCCGGAGGCTCGACGGGTTAAGCAGGTTGTTCATCTGGTTACGTGCCTGCCAGAACGCCTCGGATGAATTGGTGCTACCGGCAAAGGCGAATTTATTGATGGCCGTCGTCATACCCACTCGATCGAAGCCACGCGAACTGTCCGCTTTGTAGGGTACATCCACTACCGTGCCGTACGCAAAGTGCATCAACGCTACACGATCGTTCGTAATGTCAAAGTTATTCAGGAACGACACGGCGTTAGCACGCACGGCAGCCGGTTCACCTGGCGTAGTGGTCATCGACTGCGTCACGTCGATGATAAATGCCATGTCCAGGTCCTTGCGGATGGTTTGCGAGTGCGTCGACACACGTAGCAGCTGGAAGCCGAACAACTGCATGATACTGACCGGAACCTGCGCTTGCGCCTGCACATCGATGGTCACGGTTCCGGCATTGAACGCAATGGACGGTGTCGTCATCGTCGCCGTCGAACCCAGAAATCTCGCAGGATAGTTCGCCGCGAAAAACGCGGTGGCTGCCTGTTGCGCATTGGCCGTCTGCTCGGACTGGGTGTTTCCACGCGTCACCGCATGGCCCGCCGCAAGTGCGGCGCCGTCCGCTGCAGCGTCGAGCCGGGTACGAATCACATAACCAAATCCCGAATCTATTGCGAGACCGAGTACGGCAATCACGGCGATCAGCGAAATCACGACAAGCATGCTGATCGAGCCTTGCTGGCGCTTTCTGGATAAGTTCATCGCGTCGCCCCTGTCGCGTTCATTCAAAAGGCCGTCATGGCGTACAGATTCGGAGAAAGCGCCGGCGTGTTAATGCCAAAGCCAAGATTCAGCGCACCTATGAAAGGTTGCTGTAGATAAAACGATTCGACGACGTAGACCACCTGTCCGTCCCACAACTGTCCTTGCAGCAGGTTCACCGGCGGCGAATTTGCGCCGAGCGGCGGCACGTTATTGCAGTTTCCGCTGCCGTCCTGCGCCCAGCCTGAACCGTTCGATCCGCAATTCCAGAGCTTGCTTGCCGGATGATAGTTGCCGCCTGTCCACTCGTATTGCGCAGTGACAACGCCCGAGCAATGGTTTCCGTTCGCGTCGCAATTGCTATTACCAACGATCACCGTGATGTAGATCATCCCGTTCGACGCCATATTGAGCGGCGGCGCCGTGGCCGTGAGGGAAGACATGATCGTCTGCACAGGAAACGTCGACAGCGCGCGCGACGCAAGATTGGCGCCTTCGCGGCTTATGTTCGTGAGAATCATCTGCGCCTGAATGTTACGGGCGAAGTCAAAGACGGGTAGCGTGAGTGCGATAACAAGTGGCATCAGCATCGCCATTTCGATGGCGACGATACCCCGCGATGCGCGACGTCTCCCTGCGAATGCTCTGGATTTCATTTCAGAAGCCCTCGTTGCGCATCGTCGCCGCGACGCTGAAGGAATAGCTTCCGCCGGCGAAGAACGGTTGCGCGAGTGGCGTCATCAAGGGCCACCTGCAGTTGATCTGCAGCACGATGATGTCGCCCGGATTACCAAACATGGAACTCGAGTAAGTGCCCTGCGCGCCGTAGTTCTTCGTCTGCCCGTTGATGGTGATCGTGTAGCTCGGGTTGACTAGCGCATATAGCCCCATCGAACTGTCCTTGATTTCCTGAATGATCGCGAGATAGCGCTGCTGGTTCGACGCGGCCGGGTCGAGGTTGGACTGTCCAGTAACCGCATAGCGCGCACCTTCACGCACCGCGTACTGCATCGTCAGGTTCACCCAGAGCAGCGATGCCAGGTCGATTGCCACGAAGAGGAGCAGGAACAGGATCGGCGCCACGAGCGCGAATTCGATCGTGCTGACGCCTCGCTGCCCCCGCGACGTTCGCAGAAAATTCCGTGATCTCATCTCGATCTCCCCTTGCCTCGATGCAGCGTCCCGGCTACTTCGCATCCCATCGACGTCATCAACTGATGCCTTTCATCGCCGGCACCAGAACGTGTCCGGCCTGAATGATGGCGGGACCGAGCAGCACGATGATCAACGTCGGGAAAATGAAGAAAATCAGCGGAAACAGCAGCTTCAATGCGATCTTCGCCGCCTTCTCTTCTGCACGCAGACGCCGCTTCGTGCGCAGGTTGTCGGTGTACACGCGCAGCGAATCGCCGACGCTGGTGCCAAACCGGTCGGCCTGGATGAGCATCGTCGTCAGCGTGTCAATATCTTCGACGCCGGTTCGGCTCGCGAAATTGCGCAACGCCTTGTCGCGTCCTGACCCGGCGCGCAGTTCGAGCAGCACGAGTTCCAGCTCATCACGCAGTGCAAGGCTCTTCATGCCGATCTCCTCCGTGACTCGCCCTAGCGCAGCATCGAAGCCGAGACCCGCTTCGACGCATACGGTCATCAGATCGACGGCGTCGGGAAGGTCCTCGAAGAGCGCACGCTTGCGGTGATCGACCAGCCGTGCAAGCACGCCGTTGGGCAGATAAAAACCCAAGGCGGACGCAGAAAGCAACGCGAGCAGCAGATAGGGTCGCGGCATGTCGTGGAAATGGCCCGCGATAAGAACCATGACGACGAATGGCAGCCCAAGCGCCAGCACGGTCTTCGATGCGAAATAGATGGCGGGTGCGGACTCTCCGCGCAGACCGGCATTCAGAAAGCGAACGCGTAACAGCGAACGATTCCAGTCTTCGCCCGGCAGCGAGAACTTTGCGACGCGCGAAGACACCTGCGCAACCTTCTCTACCCATTTTCCAGCTTCCTCCGGCTGCGGGTCAGCAGTCCCCGCGCCGGCTCCACCGCTGATGCCAGATACCACACCAATCTCGTTGATGCGCCGCTCCAGGGGATCTGGGCGCAGAAGGCTCATTGCCTTGAGCGCCGCACCGAACACGATCAGAAACAGCAATGTCAGCATCGCGATCTGGTCAATTCTCATGATTGCCGGGTTGCCCCGCCCTCATTCATTTTCTCGTTGACAAAACATCGTTCAAACGCGGATCCGCACGATGCTGCGGGTCCACAAGATGCCGAACAGCATGCAGACACACGCCACGCCGGCTAGCTGGATACCTCCGGGGTCCGTCCACAGGATGCTCATCAGCTTGGGGCTGATCAGCGATATCACCCCCGCCAGGACGAACGGCAGCAGACTCAGAATCCAGGCAGAGAGCCGCCCTTCGGCGGACAGGACCCGCACCTTGCCGAGCAGCTTCAGTCGCTCACGGATGATCGAACTGATATTGCCGAGAATCTCTGCGAGATTGCCGCCCGCTTCGCGCTGGATCAGCACCGCAATCACGAAGTACCGCAGGTCGTCAACCGGCACCCGGTTCACCATGTTGAGCAGCGCGTCGTTCATCGAGACCCCGAAGTTGATCTCGTCGAACGCCAGCTTGAATTCAGCGCCAAGCGGTTGCGGCATTTCATCGCCCACCATTCCGAGCGCACTGGTGAACGAGTGCCCCGCACGCAACGCACGAGCGACGAGATCGGCCGCCTCGGGAAGTTGCTGTTCGAGAACGGCAGTGCGTTTGCTGCGTTTGCGACGCACGATTAAGAGCGGCAGCAATGCGCACACGCATCCCAGTACCAGCAGAACGATCACGCCCTGATGCAGCACGATGCCAACAGCCACACCGCACACGGAAAGGACGGCCGAATAGCCCAAAAAACGCCCAACCGACCATGTGCTACCGGACTGTTGCAACAACCTGTCCAGCGTATTGACGCGCGGCACCATTCTCAGGATGCCCAGCAGCATCGGCGAATCACTCAAAGTACGGCGCTTGAGGATCGACAGCTGTTCGTCGCTGGCGTTGCCGCCCGGCGCGGCGGCGCGCACACGCTGCTTCATGCGCTTGACGGACGCACCGTGGCGGCTGTGCCAGAAGAAGTACAGACCTTCGATCATCAATACAGTCGCGACGAACAGCAGCACGACGAAACCCAGAAACGACGTATTCATGCCTGACTCCTCAAAGCGTCGGATCCGCGCTCATACCTCGAAGCGCCGCGCCGGATCGAAGATGTTGTCGGGAAGCGTGATGCCAAACGCGGTCAAGCGCTCACAGAACCTGGGGCGCACACCGGTCGCGCAAAAATGGCCCTTGATCCGGCCGTCTTCATCGACGCCCGTTCTCTTGAACGTGAAGATCTCCTGCATGTTGATGACATCACCCTCCATGCCGGTAATTTCCTGAATGCTCATCAGCTTGCGCCGACCATCGGTCAGTCGCGATGCCTGCACCACAACGGAAATGGCCGAGGCAATCTGCTGACGCATCGCTTTAACGGGCATCGTGAGACCTGCCATCGACACCATGTTTTCAAGGCGTGTCAATGCGTCGCGCGGCGTGTTCGCGTGCAACGTCGCCATCGATCCTTCATGGCCAGTGTTCATCGCGTGCAGCATGTCGAGGGCCTCGCCGCCACGCACTTCGCCGAGCACGACGCGATCCGGGCGCATCCGTAGCGCGTTACGCACGAGCGCCCGCTGCGAAATCTCGCCCTTTCCTTCGATGTTCGGTGGCCGCGTTTCGAGCCGCAGTACGTGCTGCTGACGCAGTTGAAGCTCTGCCGCGTCCTCGATCGTCACAATCCGCTCGTCGGCAGGAATGAAACCTGAAAGCAGATTCAGCAATGTGGTCTTGCCGCTGCCCGTACCGCCCGAGATCAGCACGTTGAGCTTGGACTTGATCAGCGCTTCGAGCACTTGCGCCATCGCAGGCGTAAAGCTCTGGTTGTTGAGCATGTCGTTGACCGTGAGCGGATTCACGGAAAAACGCCGGATCGAAACAAGTGGTCCGTCGATTGCGGACGGCGGAATGATCGCGTTCACGCGTGAGCCGTCCGGCAGTCGCGCATCGACCATTGGCGTCGATTCGTCGATACGACGTCCCACGCGCGAAACGATGCGCTCGATCACCTTCATCAGGTGGGCGTCGTCATAGAATGTGACGTCGGTGTGTTCCAGCTTGCCGCGCCGTTCGACATACACATGCTGCGACGTGTTGACGAGAATGTCGGATACAGTCGGATCATTCAGCAACGGTTCGAGCGGTCCGAGGCCGAGCATCTCGTCCTGCACGTCCTGCACGAGACGCTTGCGCTCGAACTCGTTCATCGGCACCTTGTCTTCGTCGACGATGCGCTCGACGAGTTGTGCCAGTTCACGCTTCACCTGATCAGGCGTGAGCCGTTGCAGTTTGTCCAGTTCCACCCTTTCGATGATCGTCTGGTGGATGTTCATTTTGAGCTGCTGATATGCCTGGCGCGCTGCCTTCACGTCACCGGGTGACGAAGCAGCGCTCGAGGCCGGGGCTTCAGCCACCGCCAGATCGCTTTGCATCAGGAGTTGTTCGCGCAATGACATGCTGCTCTCCGGTTATCGATCAATGACTGGTTTGAGTTGCTGCAGGCTGTTCTGCTTCGGCGCGAGGAAGCGCCCGAACACCCGTCTCGACGGCGCCGCTGGTTGCGGCCACAACAATCCGGCAAGCGCGCCGAGGCTCTTTGTGAGCGAGGATCCCTTCGCGCTTTCGAGCAGCGGCACGCCTTGATTCACCGCCTGCCGGGCGCTTTTTTCGTCGCGCGGCAACAGATGAACGGGCTTCACGCCCAGCGCCTCTTCAATCGCCGCGAGGTCGACCTGTGCGCCTTTTTCGTACTGGTTCACAAGCAGATGCATCTTGCTCGTGGAATATCCGAGGGCCCCGAGCATATCCAGCAGCTTTCGCCCTGCGTGCAGGTGCGGGATGGTCTGCTGCGCGACCACACAGATCGCTTCACTCTGATCAAGCGCATGAAGCGCGAGCGGATTGATGGTCTGGCCGATGTCGAAGATCACCGCGTCGTACTGGTCGCGAACCAGCGTCAGCACGCGTTCGAGGTGCGACGCGCGCATGTCCGCGGCCTTGACCGGGTCACCTGCACCGGCCAGCACGTCGAGGTTCGAGTGCACGTGCGACACGCAGGCGTCGAAGTACGCCGCATCCAGCCGTTCAATCTGTGCGAAGAGATCCGCGATGGTCGCAGGCGGCTTCTTCTCGGTGACGAGCAGACTTGCGTCCGAAAACTGCTGATTCAGATCGACGAGCAGCACGCGCTTGTCACGTGCAGCAGCAAACGCGTAGGCGAGATTCGCGGCAATCAGCGTCGTGCCCGAACCGCCCCTGCCTGACGTGAACGACATCACGCGTCCATCGCGGCGTGTGCTCGAGGTCTTCTTGCCGGCGACGTGCGACAGTTCCTGTGCGAATTCCTGCGCGTCGATCGGCCACGACAGCACGTGTCTCACGCCGGCGCGCATGGCCGCCATCAACATCTCCGTCGACAGCGCCGATGCCACCAGCATGCAACTGAGCTGAGGCGCATGCCCGATCGCTTCTCCGATCGCAGCGAGATCGGATATGGCCAGTGCCGTATCCGCGACGATCAGCAAATCGGTCTTTTTGATCTGTTCGGCGTAGCGCGGCAACTGCTTTGCGGCGCCCCGTTCCGTACGCAGACGATGCCGCACCTCGCTCGTCGCGAGCAACGCCGTCACGTCACGCGCATGCTCTTCGTTGGACGCAATCAAAAGGATGTCGATCATGTGTATCTCCACTGCCACGTGTACGTGCTTCAGAAACTAGTTGGTGCTGCCGTTGCCGACACCGATCGTGAACACGTTAGTGTGCGGTGTCGGCGCGATGAACGACTTCGCATAGTTGGATTGCGCGGACACCGCCGCGCGCCCGTCGATTCCGGCAACGGGATCGTCGTTTTCCGAGGCCATCGGGTTGAGCGTCTGCATTGCCCGGATCTGCGTGACGGAGCTACCAAAGGTCTTATCCCATTCCGGTGTCGAACTCAGGCAGCCCGTGAGCGCCGCGCATACGCCGACGCACAGCGCGAGGCGGATCGAGTACTGGATCGTGTTCATGTTCTTCTCCGATGAATCCGCCTGGCGGATTCGAATCATTGCGTCGTGCTGATCTGCGTTGCGACCGGTACGGTTTGGGCCAGGGTGGTGTCCGGTGGATCAAGCGTCCCGGAAGCAAGTGCTGGAGCCGGTGGCGACGCGGTCCCCAGTCGCGATCCAGAGTCTGGCGCACCGGGATCCGGCGTCGTGGTCGCGGGACTACCCGACGCCGTGACAGAGGGCCCTGGTAGCGGCGTCACGCTGACCTGCGCGGTATGCACCGGCGCCACACGTGGTTCGTCGAGCGCGAGCGGCTTGCCGCTCGACGAGACCGGGTTCGCCGGGGCCGTCGCATCCGGCCCGGGCGCCTGCGTCGAACCCGGTGTGGCGGGCGGTGCGGTGACAGGGCGTGCAGCGGGCGGGATGTTCACTACGGGGCCCGTCGGGGTTGCGCCGTTCGTAGCTGGAGTAGCCGAAGCGGGTGCTACCGGTGCAGCCGGCTTGCTGCCCTCCATGCTTCCGGTCGCGAGGACTGCGGCTTCGTTGACCTTGCCGAAGCTGTCGGTCGGCATCGGGTAATTCTTCGGCAACGGCTTCGCGAGGCGCGGCGTCACGACGAACACCAGCTCAGTCTTGTCTTCCTGATAGCTCGTGCTGCGGAACAGAGCGCCAAGCACAGGCAGTTCGCCGACGCCAGGCAGTCCCTTGATCGTGCCCGTCACGTTGTTCCTGAGCAGCCCCCCGATTGCAAAGCTTTGTCCGTCAAACACCTGCAACGTGGTCGACGCGCGGCGTGTGGTGATCACCGGCAGGATCGACGTGAAGTTCGCGTTGCCCGCGCTGACCGCCACACCGGTCGGCGAGAGCTCTGACACTTCCGGCGCCACCTTCAGGTTGATGCGACCGCCTTCCATCACGGTTGGCGTGAAGGTGAGACCCACGCCGAACTGCTCTTCCTGAAGGACGACCGTCAGGCCGCTCGTGGTATTGCTTTGCGGAACCGGAATGAAAACCTTGCCACCCGCAAGGAAGCTTGCTTCCTGCCCGCTGATTGCAATCAGGTTCGGTTCGGCGAGAATCTTCACCAGCTGGTCAGTCTTTTGCGCATCGATCTGCACGCTCAGCGGCGAATTGTTCGCTTTCGACCCGGTTATCGCGGCAAGTCCGCCCGACAGGAAATTCGCGAGCAACCCGAAGGACCAGCTGCCGATTCCGCCATTCAGGTTGGTCTGCGCGCCCAGTTGATCGATCAGCGTCTTCGACACTTCAGCGACCTTCACCTCGAGCATCACCTGTTGCGGCGCCGCGACCTGCAGCATGTTGATGATGCGTTCGGACTTTTCGATCACCGCACCTGCTGCTGCGGGCGGCGCCGAGCCGGCGCGGGCGTTGGGCTGCGGGATTGCGATATTCGGACGCTGCACGAACGCACGCGCCAGTTCAACGATGCGTTCCGCCTTCGCTGCGTCGGTGACAACGCCCGTCAGTACGAGCGCGTCGCCCGCTGCCTTGACCTGGATGCCGGTTTCTTCGGGCATCAACGAGGCGAGCGTCGTTTGCAGTCCAGCTGGGTCGGTACCCACAATCACATCGATCACGCTGCACGAACCGCTCTTGCCTTGCACAATCATATTGGTCGTGCCGATATCGGAGCCCAGCAGATAAAGCGTCTGCGGCGAGACGAGCATCGCCTGCACGACCGACGGATTTCCGACCGTACGCTCGCGGACCGGCTCACGCAGATTCACCATCGTCGACTTGCCGAGCGGCACGACCACGGTGCTGTGTTCGCCAACCGGACCGGAACAGTTCGGTCCCTTGCTGTTTTTCGCAGCGGCAGCGGCAGCCTGCGAGTCGTCGCCGCCGCCGATCGTGAGACGGATCGGTCCATTTGCCGCGACCGTCAGCGGTGCGTTCGACGCGAGCGCCTGCGGTTGCGCCTGCACTGCAGGCTGCACGGTGCCGATGGCAGTTGCGGTCTGCCGGGTGCTTTCAGCCTCGGCGGAAGGCAGCACCCAAAGGAACAGTCCGATCGCGCCCAGCATGGTCGTCAGTGCAAAGCGCGACCTACCCGCTCCCCGTTTCGTCGCGCGCCGATGCGGCGCCCGCGCCGGACACCCTGATTTCGCGTTCATGTCCTTCCCCCGTCAGCTGCTGCTATATATGAACAACTTTGTGTTGTAGGTATTGCATGCCGGCGATGCCGGTCAGAAGCATTCCTGTCCTGTCTCAGTGCCGGTGATCACCCGCACGCAGTTAGTCGGCGCGCGTGCGGCGACGCGCCTGATGACACGCGGCGCCTGCGGTTCAGATGCCGGCGCGGCGACAACTACCGGGGTCTGCAACAGTGAAGCGCGTGTTGCACCCGCCGTCGGCAATGCCTGTGGATCGACCTGGTTACGCAACACAAGCGACAGCGTTCCGATGCTGCGCGCAAGGTCGATGGTCTCTGCCTGGCCCGGCGTTACTTCTAGCGTGACGGCATCCACCACCTTCGGCTTCGTCTCGTCACGTCCGACTTCCTGTGCCACAGCCAGCACGAGAATTTTTTCGAGCACGATCTTCGAGATGTTCTGGTCACGCGAAACGCCCGCATCTTTCTGCGTGTTGACGATGATGTCTACGTAATTGCCCGGCAGCGCGAAGCCCGCTACGCCGATCACGTCGTTCACACGAACCGTGATCGCCCGTTTGCCTTCGTTGATCACCGCCGACAGACCACCCAGCGTACCGGCTGGCGACAGCTTCGATTCGAGGATTGGTTCACCTTTCAGCGCGCTTTCCTTAAGCACACGTCCGTCGAGCTTCTGCGGATCGGCGAACGAACCGGGCGGCATCGCGTTCGATGGCCAGTCGACGACCTTCAGCATATCGGGCGTCACGCGCTGTGCCAGATTGATGTCGGACGCCGCCACGACCACATGGGTTGTGGCATTCGACGCCTGTGACACCATCCAGCGCGAGCCGAATACGACAGCGGCCAGACCCGCCGCCGTGGCAATCAGCAACATGAATACAGCGCGCGAGTTCTTCATTTCAGTCTCCTGCTACCGGCCACCGGATGGCGACCTTCTGGGTGAATTGCCTGCTTCAGGCCGTAGCGAGTCGTCGGATCACTTCGCCCGAATGGGCCGGCTTTGCTGTGACGGAATCAGGGCCGCCGGTGTTGGCAAAATAGCTGCTCCAGGCACGCCGCAAGGTTTCGGGTGTGGCCACTGCCGCTTCCTCGCGATAGCTCGCCTGCGCAACGACGAGACTCAACAGATCGCGCGGATAACACGCAAGCAACGGTCGGCGTCCCGGCAGATGCAGATGGTTGATCAGGTAATCAAACGCTTCGACGCCAGACTGCACGCCTAATAACGCGCACTGGTTGTCGTAGAGTTCGCGGTACTCGTCCTGAGCGAGCGGACCGACGAAGAGCTTGCAGCCGAGCCGGCGCAGGAACGCTTCGTCGCCAAGCTGATCGGGTGTGAGATTGCTCGAAAACGCAAGACGCACATCGAAAGGCAGCGTGAAACGCGCTCCGTTTTGCAGTGTGAGCGTTTCGCTTCCACGCCCAAGCGGCACGATCCAGCGGTTGAGCAGATCCTGCGGCGCGACACGCTGACGGCCCAGATCGTCGACGATATAGAGGCCGTTGTTGGCCTTCATATGGCCCGGTGCCTGATAAAAGCCGGTGCCAGCGTCGTAGTGCAATTCGAGCATGTCGAGCGTGAGTTCACCGCCCGCCATCACGACCGGACGGCGGCAACGTTGCCAGCGACGATCCGGCAGCGCGGCGAGAAGACTGCCGTCTTCGGCATCGACGGACTGATGGATCAGCGGATCGAAAATCTGCACGATCGAGCGGTCGATCAGCAATGCGTACGGCACGTCGATATGGCCAGGCAGCAGCTTTGCCAGGCATTCGGCGATGTAGGTCTTGCCACCACCTGCGGGGCCATACAGCAAAATCGGGCGGCCGGAATTCATCGCGCCGCCCACATCGTCGATCATCTCGTCGTTGAGCTTGATGCCCGCAAGCGCCGTGCGTGCGAACGAGCGCGAGATACGTACGAGATTGACCGACTGAAGTCCGATCGCCTCTGTATACGCTTCGAGCGAAACGGGTGCCGGGCCGATGTATGCGCATTTGGCGAGAAAACCAATCGCACGAACACGTCCCTCTTCGGTGAGCTGGAACTGGACATCGAAGTCGGCGGCGCCGCGATGCGTCACTTCGAGCACCCGTTCGCGGATCATGAAACCGGTGACTTCATTGAGCACGGGGATCGGCAGCTTGAGGCGCTCCACCAGCTGCGCGAGGTTGATCTTACCCTCGACGGCGGCGGCCTTTGCGGCCAGTTCGGCCAGAAAGTGCAGGTCGAGCCCGCTCTGTTCGACCGTTTGCGGAGCACGACGCGCGGCGCAAACTCCGGTCGGCGCGGAACCGGCTGCGTCGGCTTCATCACGACGCACAGAGGTGTCACGGAGCGCAATGTCGCTCCAGTCCAGCGCTTTATTCATCGTGCTTCCCCGTATATGGCCTCCATTTCATGAAGGCTCATTCCAGCCAGGTTCTGCCCGCGCGGATGCGTGGGCGTGACCTGCCGGCCAACCTGCGCCTCTCTGCGGAGACGCGGTCCTTTGATCGGTCCAGCTGCATTACTGCAATTCTGTTGCTGCTCCGCTACTGCTTCATCGCTTCGTCGATTCCTGATTCGCGCAGGTCAAGCGCTTGTCAGAAGCACACCTACTGTGCTGATGGCGATGACTACGCCATACGGCAGCCGTCCAGCTGACTGTTCGCGAAAATTCTGGCCATGTCGTGCTGCTTCACGAAATCCGCCTGCCATGACGAACAGCATCGAAAGCGCATTCGTCAGTCCTGCCCTTGCCCGTCTGCGCTGTATCAGCGATACCAATGCCCACACAGCGCCGATCACACATGCGACCAGGGCGATCTGAAAGACACAAGCCGCGCCACAAAACGCGCCGATCGCGGCTGTCAGCTTGACGTCGCCCGCGCCCACCGCACGCAACAGATATCCGGGCAAAAAAAACAGGCCACCGGCGAGACAACCCAGAAGCCATGTCTGAACGCCGCCCAACGCGCCGTGAAGCATCCACTGCACAGGCAGTGCGACAATCAACGCGGCTCCGACCAGCCAGTTCGGAATACGTCGTGTATTCCAGTCCCATACGGCTGCTGTAACAACCAGCGCAACCACGCAAGGTCCAATCGGAAATGGAACGCCATTCATCGGAAACCTCACTGACTCAAGTTGAAGCGGATTCCACTCTGTCTCGCCGATGACCCGCGAGACAGAGCGGGTGACCCGGGTTGGCGCCCTGATCAGTTCACAGCGATACCGTTCAGCTTGGTGCCAATGCGGGTGAAGATGCCGGAGATGTCTGCCCCGACCGCAGTGGCCGCGACGATGATGCCGACTGCAATCAGACCAGCGAGCAGCGCATATTCGATGGCGGCTACACCTTCTTCATCACGCAGAAATTGTTGGATCGTGCTCTTCATGCTAACCCCCGTAAGAGAAAAGTCGACTGCTCGACGGTCCGCATCCATCAAGGGAAGGTGCGGAATTAAAACGCCCGGCATGGGCGAAACTCTGGCCTAACCTCGTCGTTTCGACACTCCAAACAACCGACGTCCGAAGCGAACCTCATTCGTTCGTATTGCTCATCGTGTCATCACGATCAGGCTTTGCCGCTCTTCTGCATCTGCTCGAGGCTTCCTGCCGCTTGCAATGCTGAAGTTCTGTGTCGCGTTCGCAAGGTCTGGTCTCCTCTTTGCGGTCGCGGCGAATCTGTTTCCGGGTCCCATACGCAACGCGTGTGCCATGCACATGCAAAGCCTTATGTATCCTGAGGCCGACGAAAATCTGGCGCGTCGCGAGAGGCGCGCGGAAGCGGCATCGTTGCGAGTCCGTTACATGGTTTTGTGTTCAGGCGAGCGCTGAAAAACGTCGTTCATAGCGCCGTCCGCAGACCTCACGATGCGTGAAGATCATTCGCTGGCGCGGCTTTCCGGCCAGATCACCATGCAAGGACAACGCGTCAAGGAGATTCACTTCGACGCAAGACGTGTATGAAAAAGCTGTCGCAAAGTTGAGACCTTGCAGGGCGTTTGCTCAACGCGTGCATTCAATGACGAAACGTTCGGCTCTCCACGCGCGCTGCTTTCGACGGGGATCAGTCGATCGCTGGAGAATCTCGAAGCACTTTGTGCGCCGGCCCAGGATGCGCATGCAGCCTTGCTCCGCGGCACGCTCACGCGTTCCGTCAATATCGCGCGGCACGCCCTGGCAGACCGGGAGATACGCCCAACTCCAGTTCGAATGTGTCCGATGTAGCAGTGTTGAAACGCAGCCCACGCGGAACTGGAAATTCCGAACAGTCGTTCGCGTATGCGCCGATCAGGGTTCGCCGTGACACCGCACGTCATGCCTCTTCCGCACGTTCAAACTCGGATCAGTTAGTGACGCTAAAAAACGACATCCAACCCGGGAAATCGCACGCCAAAACGCTTGAGGGGCATTTATTTCTATGGCAATTCAAGATTCTTTGTTCTATGTTCACTGTCATGCGCCACACTTAGAGCGCATAAAAAAGCCGATAGAACAGCAGGCCAGCGTATTACGGGGGTATCAAGATGACGTTTAACCGTCCACACAGGCGCACCTGTCGCTGCGCCGTCCAGTTCCAGCGCGTTCATATCTCGCGCCGAATTGTCTGAACAAATATACTCGCGCGCCGCACCAAAACGGGTAGCGCGAACACGTCGATCAAACTGTGACATCGGAATCCGCCGGCTGTAAACCAGCAGTCAGAAGGCGACTTCGATGCGACTCGCGCACAAAACCGGCAGGTTTAACGCGGTGTGCACGGGTCCGGGACCGGGGGCATCATGGATACGATCTGCACGTCAGATTTCGCACCGCGCGTTGCGCTGTGCCTTTTACCTTCAGGCGATGAGCGCGTCGTCCGCTTCCTCGAAGAAGCGGGATGGCAGGTGGCGTTTGCTGCTTCCACAGCCGAAGCCGAACGCATTCTCGATTGCGCCGACATCTCCGTCGGTCTCGTCGAAGTGCCGAAGGACTGCACGCCGCAGCATGTGCGAGCGCTGGAATCCTGTATGGAGCGCACACATACAACATGGATCGCCGCAGTCTGGCCGGGACAGACCGACGACGAATCGTTGCGTCGTTTTATCCTCGACTACTGTTTCGACTTCGTCACGATGCCGTGCATGGACGAACGGTTGACCTTCGCACTCGGCCACGCGCACGGGCTGTCATCGCTGCGAACGCGCGCCGCCGCACCGGAACAGACGCTCGGACAACACGAAATGATCGGTCAGTGCGACGCCATGCTTCAGTTGTATCGCGGCATCGACAAGTGCGCGCACAACGATGCGCCGGTCTTCATTGCAGGCGCGTCGGGCACGGGCAAGGAACTGACCGCACGTGCGATTCACGAGCGCTCGCCGCGCGCCCGAAACGAATACGTCGCAATCAATTGCGCGGCCGTCCCGCCGACGCTCCTTCAATCCGAACTGTTCGGCCATGAACGCGGCGCGTTTACCGGCGCCGCGCAACGCAAGATCGGGCGCATTGAAGCCGCGCACGGCGGCACCCTCTTTCTCGACGAAATCGGCGATATGCCGATCGAATGTCAGGCCGTCCTGCTGCGCTTCCTGCAGGAAGGCACGATCGAGCGTCTTGGCGGAACGGGATCGATCAAGGTCGACGTGCGCGTGATTTCAGCGACGCACGTGAATCTCGAAGCCGCTGTCGAAGCTGGACGGTTTCGCGCGGACCTGTACCATCGTTTATGTGTCTTGAAGCTCGGTGAGCCACCGCTCTGCGAACGTGGCGAAGACGTCAAGCTGCTCGCCAACTACGCGCTCAACATGTTCCGGCGGGACAACTCGCGCAAGCTCCGCGGCTTCACCTCGGACGCGATCACGGCAATCTGCAACTACACGTGGCCGGGCAATGTGCGTGAACTGTTCAACTGCGTGCGCCGCGCGGTCGTGATGGCCGAGGGACGCTTCATCACGGCGGCGGATCTGGGTTTGCCGGTCGATCCGGAAGGTTCGCCGCGCACGCTCTCTGAGATTCGCGCCGAAGCGGAGCGCACGGCTGTCCAGCACGCGCTGCGCAGGCATGGCTATAACCTGTCCGGCGCGGCCGAAGAACTGGGCATTTCGCGCGCCACGCTATACCGGCTGATGAACGCTGTCGGCCTGCGTCCCGAGCCCGGGCAGATGCGCATGCTGCGAGTGTCGAACGCGATGGACAAGGCTGCGGCCAACGGCGATCGTGCTCGCGTTGCGGCCACGCAGGAGGCGTGAGCGCGCGAAAATCTGCGATTCTGCGCGGTCACGCAACGGCCTGCGCGCTGCCCATATCGGCGCGCAGCCTTTTTGCGGCTTCCCGCAGCGCGGACGCGACACCGGGGTCGAACGTCCAGTGACCCGCTGCATCGACGATCGAAAGATTCGCGCGAGGCCACGCGTCGGCCAGCGCTTTTGCCTGATCGACAGGACAGACCATGTCAAAGCGGCCATGCACGATATGACACGGCAAGTGCGCAAAGCGCGGCACCGCAGGTAGCAGCGCGGGCGGCGGAAGTTCGTCCGCCATAAAGTGACGTTCGAGCAAGGCCATCGCGATCGCGGCGCGCGAAGATTCGTCTTCCGTGCGCTCTTCGCTCTCCTGCCCCTGACCTTCGTGATTCACACGCGACAACGTCGATTCATAGTCGCGCCACGCGCGCGCAAGCACGGTACTTGTCGCGTCGAAACGCGAAAGCGGCTCGCCGCTGAAGTCGAGCACCGCGCGCGCACTGGATGGCCGCTGGCCAGCGGCCTTTTCGATCGCATCGAGAAACGTTGCGTGCACATCGGGATACACGCGTCGGACGTCCCAGAGAAACCAGTTCGTATCTTCGCTGCGCGCGAGATAGACACCGCGTAGCAGGAATCCGCGGCACCGCGATGGGTGCGCGGCCGCGTATGCAAGCGCGAGCGTTGTACCCCACGAGCCACCGAACACAGCCCATTGTTCGATGCCGAGGTGCTCGCGTAACGCCTCGATATCGCCGACAAGATCCTCAAGTCCGTTGTTTCGCAATTCACCGAACGGGGTCGACTTCCCACACCCGCGTTGGTCGAAGAGAACAATGCGCCATTGCTGCGCGTCGAGCAGATCGGCCCATTGCGGATTCATCGCGCCGCCGGGGCCGCCGTGCAGGATGACTATCGCAGGCGCCCGCGGGTTGCCCTGGCTGCGCCAGTAAATCGAATGTCCTGCGCCGACGTCGAGCATGCCGTCTTCAAAGCGTTCTTCTGTTTCCATTTTGACGCGGTTCCAGTGTTGAAGAGTGTTATCGGTTGCAGGTTAGTCCATTTCGCGCGCAACCACCTTCTGCCAGGCGCGAGTCTCGCCGGTCGACCAGCAGGCTCACGCTGCTGTAATAATGACGATGATGCGCATCGCGTAGAAGCCGTGTGCCATACACTGACTGTCAAACCGGCCCTCGCCTGGTAAAATTCAGTGCTCGCGGCAAGCGTGCTGGCGGTTTCCGTGTCACGAACCAAAAACAGAATATTTTGCCCTCTGGAGCACTTATGGCTGGTGTCGGTCTATTTCTCACTGCTGCGGGCGTCGGTCTCGCGGTTGCAGCGCCCGTCGGTCCGATGGGCATGTTGTGCATCCGTCGTACGTTGACTGAAGGTCCTCGCGCGGGGCTCGCGATTGGCTTTGGCATTGCCAGCGGCGACGCGCTATACGGTCTCGTCGCCGCACTGGGCATGGTCAGCATCTCGCAGTTCATGCTCGCGTACGACCGGCCGCTGCATCTGGTTGCGGGGCTTTTCCTGCTCTACATCGGCGTACGCACGTTCATGCAGAAGCCGGTTTCGGATATCGCAAACCCGGGCGAAGGCGCATCGGCCGGCGCGGCGCGCGCTTACGCAAGTTCGCTGCTGCTTACGCTCACGAACCCACAGACGATCATCATGTTCGCCGCTCTATTCGCGACGCTTGCGCCACGCGGGCCGTTTTCGACGAGCATTGCCTTGACCACTGTTTCCGGCGTGTTCTGCGGGTCGATTGCATGGTGGTGTTTTCTGGTCGCCGTGATATCGGGCGCGCGCCACGCGCTTGGCGCGAAGATGCGTCATTTGATCGATCGTGTCGCGGGTCTCACACTCGCCGCTTTCGGGGTGGCCGAAATCCGTCGCGCGGCTTAATCCAGATCGAAATCAGGGCAGCGCCGCCTGAACGAAACCTGCTCGACGTTCGGGCCTTTCGTGATGACGGCCATGCTCTCCGGGATTTCTTCCCATGCGCCCGGCAGATCGACTAGCGGCTCCGAGAGCACAAGAAATGCATCGTCGCCGGCGGCCTTGATGCGCGCGTCCTCGGGATACAACTCACGCAGATGACGGAACGACGTGCTGTGAAAGAGCGAGCGCGACTGACGCTCGCTCGAATAGCGCACCGCCACGATCTGCTCGCCATCCGTCGCGCACACGGTCATATTCAGCGGATGCTCGACGCCGTGCCGACGCCCTGCTTCCTCGACAACCGCCGCCATCCGCTCCAGCGCTGGAACGGGGGCGAGTTCCAGGCCGAACGTGAGTGCCAGAAAGAACATCACTTCCGAATCGGTCGACCCTTCCACCGAGGCAAACAGATCGGGGGCGATCGCCATCATCAGATCACGCCTGACGCTCGGGTAATTGCGGATCAGGCCGTTATGCATGAAAAGCCAGCGTCCATAGCGGAACGGGTGGCAATTGGTTTCCTGAGCGGGTGTATCGGTTGCCGCGCGGATGTGGGCGACAAAAAGCGGTGCTTTCACGGCACGCGCCGCCTCGCGCAGATTGCGGTCGCTCCACGCTGGATGCACGCATCGATAGCGAAACGGAATGTCGGTGGGATCGCCGTACCAGCCGACGCCAAAGCCGTCGCCATTGGTCGTCGTGTGCCCCATGCGTGAGTGCAGGCTCTGATCAATCAGTGAATGCTCGGCGCGGAACAGTACCGCTTCGAGCTGGACAGGATTACCGGTATAAGCAAGCCAGCGGCACATGGTCGTCTCCAGTAAGGCCGCGCGCCAGCACGCTTAGGGCATCTGCAATGCCAATGCCTAAGGCGCCATGCGCAGCTGGGCAATAGGCGTCAGAAATTCGCCAAGCCCCGTCAATATGATCTGCACGCCAATGCACAGCAGCAGAAAGGAAGAAACACGCATCGCGACCTTCGTGCCGTCGATGCCGAGATAGCGGGCAAACAGCGTCGCGCGGCTATACGTGAGGTAGATCGCGATGCCGATCAGCACGGTGATCGCAATCGATGCCACCGCGGAGAGCACAAAGTCGGTGAGCTTGTGTGTGCGGTTTGCCGTCAGCGCGATCGCTGTAGCGAGCGAACCCGGGCCGGTGGTGAGTGGCATCGTCAGTGGGAAGAACGCCTTCGACATCGCGTTGTCACCATCCACATTTCGCGCCGCCGAAGCACCTGGACGCACGTCGGGCGCATTGAGCATCTGCCAGCCGCTAACGGCGACCGCCAGCCCACCGCCGATGCGCAAAGCCTGTATCGAGATGCCGAAGAAATGAAGTACCGGCGTACCCACAAAAAACGCGACCAGCAGCACGATGCATGCGTTGATGGCGACTTTCTTGGCCAGCACAGCGCGCTCTTCGTTAGTGAGCGATTCCGTGCGGTCCAGAAACACAAAGGCAACGCCGATCGGATTGATGATGCTGATCAATCCGGTAAAGCCAAACAGGATGTCCGAGATCAGGCTTTCTACCATGTGTGCGATCCGCATCGAACGACTGGCTCACCGGCCGCGCCGGGCCTGCACTGAGCAGCGTGTTGTTATATGACCGAACGGTATCGATGTACCGACGCCTCTGCAACCGATGATACTGGAGCCCGAGCCAGAATGGTCGGTGGCTGCAATGCAGCATGCAGGGTACTCCGGCTCGCCCGCTTCTTACAACTGGCCTTCATTATTTTTGAACGCCTTTACGGAGGGTTGTACCAGGCATAAAGTCCTTGCGACAACACGCCCGCAAACAGAATCCACCAGACGTAACTACCGCCTTGAGGAGCTGTCCTATGCTGTTTCGCCTGCTGGCCGCCCTGCCGTTCATCGGTATCCTGCTTGGTATTCCCTTTGTCAACCGTGTCGAACCGCTCGTGCTGGGCATGCCGCTCGTGCTCGCGTGGATCGTGTTCTGGGTCGTCATGGGCGCAATGATCATGGGGATTATTTACCGCTTCGATCCGAACAACCGGCAAGTCGCTGATGAAACCGCGGAGGTGCACTCATGAGCAGCGCACTGATCCTGATCGCACTTGTCACGCTTTTTGCGCTGTATCTTGGTGTGCGCGCGCGACGCGGGCACGACATGAACCTCGAGCAGTGGACCGTGGGCGGCCGCAGCTTCGGCACCGCGTTCGTGTTTCTGCTGATGGCAGGCGAGATCTACACGACGTTCACGTTCCTTGGCGGCAGCGGCTTCGCCTATGGCAAAGGCGCGCCCGTCTATTACATCCTCGCTTACGGCACGCTCGCATACATTCTTTCGTACTGGTTGCTGCCGCCCGTCTGGCGCTATGCGAAGTCGCAGCGCCTGGTTTCGCAATCGCACTTCTTTGCGCGCAAATACGACAGCCCTGCGCTCGGCGTCCTTGTAGCACTCGTCGGCGTCGCGGCGCTGATTCCGTATCTGGTGCTCCAGCTAAAGGGCCTTGGCATCATCGTTGCAACCGCGTCGTACGGCGCGATTTCTTCGACAGCGGCGATCTGGATTGGCGCGATAGTCGTTACCGCTTACGTGATGGTGTCGGGCGTACGCGGGTCGGCGTGGAACTCGGTCGTGAAAGACGTGCTGATTCTCGCGATCGTGCTGTTCCTGGGCATCTACCTGCCGATCCATCATTACGGCGGCCTGAGCGAGATGTTCCGCACAATCGACGCCGCACGTCCCGGCTTCCTGACTTTCCCGGCCAAAGGCTCAAGCGTGACGTGGTTCCAGTCGACCGTTCTGCTTACAGCGCTCGGCTTCTTCATGTGGCCGCATACGTTCGGCTCGATCTTCACCGCGCGCGACGAACGGATCTTCCGGCGAAACGCGATGGTCCTGCCGCTCTACCAGCTGATTCTGCTGTTCGTGTTCTTTGTCGGCTTCGCGGCGGTATTGAAGGTGCCGGGTCTCAAAGGCGGCGATATCGATCTGTCGCTGTTCCGTCTGTCGATCCTGACCTTCGATCCGTGGTTTGTCGGCGTGATCGGCGCGGCCGGCGTGCTCACTGCACTGGTGCCGGGCTCGATGATACTCACCAGTGCATCGACGCTGCTCGCCAACGACGTGTATCGCGGCGCGCTGCAACGTAATGCGTCGGATGCGACGGTCGGCAAGCTCGCGCGCCTGCTGGTGCCCGTCGTGGCACTGGTCGCGGTGGGCTTTACGTTGCATGGCGGCGATACGATTGTTGCGCTGCTTCTGATGGGCTACAGCTTCGTGACGCAGTTGTTCCCGGCGCTGCTGTGCAGTCTCGCCACGCGTAACCGCGCGACGAAACAGGGTGCGTTCTGCGGGATTCTTGCCGGCGTGCTCGTGGTTGCAGTCACAACCATCATGCACCTGACGGTTGCCCAGTTGTTCCCATTCCTGCCGGACAGCCTGAAAGACGTGAATATCGGCTTTCTTGCGCTCGCGGTGAACGTGATCGTGTTCGCGATCGTGAGCGCCGTGACGCAACCACAAACGTCGGCTGAACCATCGCACGCGCGGCAGCATTAGAGCTTTTGAATGGCTTGCATTGCAGCGGCTTCCTGTTTTGCGTTCCAGTTGCGTCTAACTGGAATCAGTTCAGGAAAGCCGCGGCGGTCCTAAAATGCCTCCGCGCGGCTAAGGAAACCGTCGCTCCGCTTTCGCGTAAAGCGACGAATTGCTGAACGCGTCCGCGTCCAGAACACGCCCGACCAGAATCAGCGCAGTCCGCTCGATCTGCGTGCCCTCCACCTTCCCACAGATATCCGCGAGCGTCCCGACAACACGCTCCTCATCCGGCCAGCTCGCGCGATAAATCACCGCGACCGGACAATCCTCGCCGTAGTGCGGCGCCAGTTCATCGACGATACTCGCCAGATGTCGCACGCCAAGATGAATCGCCATCGTCGCGCGATGCTGCGCGAGATCGCCTAGCGCCTCGCCTTCGGGCATGCTCGTTTTGCGCGCGTAGCGCGTCAGGATCAGCGTCTGCGAGACATCCGGCAATGTGAGTTCAACGCCAAGCGTCGCAGCGCAGGCCGCGGTGGCCGTTACGCCCGGGACAATTTCATAGGGAATGTTCAGCGCGCGCAACCGGCGGATCTGTTCGCCGATTGCGCCGTACAGTGAAGGATCACCCGAATGCACGCGTGCAACGTCCTGCCCCTTTGCGTGTGCTTCTTCGAGTAGCGCGATGATCTCGTCGAGATTCAGGTCCGCCGTATTCACGACCCGTTCAGCAACGTTGCCCGCCAGCACCGCCTCAGGAACCAGCGAACCCGCGTAAAGAATCACGGGGCATCGATGCACGAGCTTTTGTCCCTTCACGGTGATCAGTTCAGGATCGCCCGGCCCCGCGCCAATAAAAAATACGGTCATCTACTACTCCATCATTCGATTTGCGCGAGAGGCACTGTGACGCCTTTCACGAGGACAACGCTTCCAGCGCGGCCAGCAGTTCAGCGGGCGTGTCGAATTCGCGATCGACATCGGCCAGCGCCGGACGACGCAGCATGACCACCGGCAACCCAAGCCGGCGCGCCACGACAAGCTTCGCCTCCGTCGCCTTACCGCCGCTATTTTTGCTGACGACCACATCGATCCGATGCTCGCTAAAAAGCGCGCTTTCGCCCTCGACGCTAAATGGCCCACGTGCATCCATCACACGCGAACGGACGGTGCCGGGTTGTGTTTCGAGGCATCGTACGATCCAGAACTGATGCGCCGGTATTTCGTCGAGATGCGCGAGCGGCTCGCGCCCTAGCGTAAACAGCGGCCGCGAGAATGGCGCGAGCGCCGCGACAATGCCCGCCCAGTCATCGACCATGCGCCAGTCGTCGCCGGCCTGCGGTTGCCACGGCGCGCGACGCACCGCCCAGCACGGGACACCCGTCGCGCGGCTCGCCGACGCCGCGTTCGCACTGATCTGCGCTGCGTACGGGTGCGTCGCATCCACGAGCAGCCCGATCCCTTCCTCGCGCAGGTAGCGCGCGAGACCTTCCGCGCCGCCAAACCCGCCTACGCGCACGGCGCACGCAAGATCAACCGGTACCTTGCCGAGACCGGCGAGGCTATAGACATCCCGCAGGCCGAGCTCTCGCGCAATCTGCATCGCATCGCCGGTGCCACCCAGAAGCAGGATGCGCGTCATTGTGCGACGCCCACGATATTGCCCTGACGATCGATCGCGAACATCTCGACTTTCACCTCAGCCGGCACGATGTCACGCGCGACCCCTAGCGCGCGAGCGCAGACGATATCGCCAAGCGCCACGCCTCGATCGCGTGCAATCGCCATCGCCTGCTGGCTCGTATTCGACGCACGGATCGCCTCCTGCAAAGCGGCGTCGGCGCCATGTTCCGCGGCCCAGCTTGCGAGCTGTTCAAGATCGATACTGGAATTGCGGCTGTGCAGATCGAGATGTCCGGCAGCAAGTTTGCTAAGCTTGCCGAACCCGCCGCACACGCTCAATCGCTCGACAGGCGCGCGACGTAAATGCTTTAGCACCGCGCCAACGAAATCACCCATTTCGATGAGCGCGATATCCGGCAGGCCATAGTGCGCACGCATTGCGTCTTCACTGGTGTTACCGGTGCACGCGGCGATATGCCGGTAGCCATTTGCGCGTGCGACATCGATGCCTTGATGGATCGACGCGATATACGCCGAGCACGAAAACGGCCGGACAATCCCTGTGGTCCCAAGAATCGACAGACCGCCGACGATGCCGAGCCGGGGGTTCATCGTTTTCAGCGCAAGCGCTTCGCCGCCTTCGACGCCAATCGTGACGTCGAAGCCACCCGCATAGTCGTGCTCGACCGCGAGTTCGGTGAGGTGCTGCGTCATCATCTGGCGCGGCACGGGATTGATCGCCGGTTCGCCGACCGCCAGCGTAAGGCCAGCGCGCGTCACCGTACCCACGCCCGGCCCCGCGAAAAAACGCACGCCTGGTTGCGCGCGCAACTGAACGCGCGCGAACACCACCGCGCCGTGCGTTACGTCGGGATCGTCGCCGGCATCCTTGATCGTGCCTGCTTCCGCGCCGCCGTCGTCTGTCAGGCGGCAGAACACGAGCGGCATCGGCACGTGCTGGCCCTTCGGCAACACGATATCCGCGACATCGGATGCCACGCCCACGAGCAGCAGACGCGCAGCGGCAAGCGAGGTCGCCGTCGCACAACTCCCGGTCGTGTAGCCGCTACGCAGGGGCGCGGGCTGTTCGGGCGTTTCGTCGCGCATTATGGTTTGCCGGTTTCGAGCAGCGTGATCGGCAACGCCTGGCGCCAGGTGTCGAAGCCGCCAAGCGGCTGGGCCTGCGCGACACTAATGCGCGTCAATGTGCCGCCGTGCTGTTCGCGCCATGCGACCAGCGCGGCCTCGCTCTGCACCGTCACCGCATTGGCGACGAGCCGCCCGCCGCTACGCAGTTGCGCCCAGCAGGTGTCGAGTACGCCAGGCACCGTGACGCCGCCGCCGATAAAAATCGCGTCAGGCGCAGTCAGGCCATCAAGCGCATCCGGCGCCTTGCCCGCGACGATCTGCAAGCCCGGCACGCCAAGGGCGTCGCGATTGTGTTCGATGAAACGCTGCCGTTCGGGTTGCGCCTCGATGGCGATGGCCCGGCAGGATGGGTGCGCGCGCATCCATTCGATCCCAATCGAGCCGCAACCCGCGCCCACATCCCAGAGCAGTTCGCCCGGCTTTGGCGCGAGGCGTGCGAGCGTGATCGCACGGATATCGCGCTTCGTCAACTGCCCGTCGTGCAGCCAGGCTTCGTCTGGCAAGCCGCTCGTGAGCGGCAGCGGTTGCGCTTCCTGCGAAACGCGACATTCGATGGCGACAAGATTCAGCGCAGCCACTTCGCTCGCAGTCCATGCGTCGGCGCGTGCATCGATCCGCCGTTCCGACGCGCCCCCCAGGTGCTCCAGCACGATCATCCGGCTCGGACCAAAACCGCGTGCGGTCAACAGTGCGGCGATGGCGGCGGGCGTGCGGCCGTCGCTGCTCAGGACGAACAGCCGCGTATCACGATGCAGATGCGCGTTAAGCGTCGCGAGCGGCCGGCCGACAAGCGAGACCATCGCGAGATCCTGCAGCGGCCAGCCAAGCCGCGCCGCCGCCAGCGACAACGACGAAGGCGCCGGCAGCACGCGCATTTCGTCGGCGGATACCTGACGGGCGAGCGTTGCGCCGACGCCGAACAGCATGGGGTCCCCGCTCGCGAGCACGCAGATGGATGCATTCGGGCCGCGATGCGCGAGCACCGGCGCCAGGTCGAACGGACGCGGCCACGGCTCGCGTCGCGCGCGCAGCCGCGGCGGCAGCATCGCGAGGTGACGCTCACCGCCGTACACCACTGACGCGTCCAGCAGCGCACGCCGCGCCGGCCGTCCCAGACCGGCAAAACCGTCGTCACCCATTCCCACTACGGTCAGCCACGCCCGCATGCGACCATCCCCATTCTTGAGTCCCGATATGACTGCTGCGGCGCACCAGGCAAGGCCGCAGCGTACTTGTGCTGTGCGAAAAAAGGCATAATACAGCCTCGCCGGTGCCCTTCGGGGCCGAAGAGGGAACACAGATCGTCTGTGGCTGCCCCCGCAACTGCATGCAGCGAGTCCGCGCCTCACCTGTGCCACTGGTTCGACCGGGAAGGCCGGCGCGGACCACGACCTGCCAGCCAGGAGACCTGCCGGTGAGACTTGTTCGTGCCAGCCAACGTCGGGCGGGGTGTACCGATGCCGCAGCATTTCCCCCTTTGCGGGGTGCTCGGGCCGTCGCGCGGCGCACAACCCGGTGACCTCTTGAACCACGTTTCGTCTTTCTTCGCTCCGATTGCCGCATTGCGCCCTTCGGCCTGCCCTGGGCTGTTTCGCATCGTGCAGGCGCTTGACGGCGGCCTCTGCCGGCTCAAGCTGCCTTGCGGTGAATTGAGCGCGGAACAGGCGCGGGCTATCGCAGATGCGGTCGACGCGCATGCGTCGGGCGTGATCGAGGTGACGAACCGCGCGAACCTGCAACTGCGTGGCGTGCGCGCGGGCCACGAAAACGCGCTGATCAAGCGCTTGCTGCATGCGGGACTCGGGCCGCAAGGACCGTTTGCCGACGATGAAACGAACCCGGTCGCGCGCGACGACATCCGAAATCTCATGGTCAGTCCGCTTGCGGGCCGCGATCCACACGCGCTCTTCGACATCACGCCGCTTGCGTCGCAGATTCTCGCGCTGTTGCAAAACGATCCGCGTTTTACGGCACTTTCACCCAAGTTCGCGCTGATGCTCGATGGCGGCGAGCGCCTCGCCATGCTCGACCATCCGCACGATATCTGGCTTGCTGCAGTGCAGGATCTCGACGAAGTGCGTTTTGTTTTTGGGCTTGCGGGTTGTCCGCCGGTCCGCACCAACGTGCGCGAGAGAAGCGAAGGCCCGGCGTCGAAAGCGCTGGCTTCCGTTTTGCCGCACCAGGTTCCTCCGCTGGTCGACGCACTGCTGCATACGTTCCTCGACCTCGCTGCGCCCGACGATTCCCGCATGCGTGATGTGCTCGCTACACACGGTGTCGCGACTGTTTTGCAGCGTGCACAGTCCAGAGTCGATTTCACTCTTGCGCGGGATATTCGTTCAGATGCATGGTGCCGCATCCCTACAGATGAGTCATCAAGACTCGGCTCGCACCCGCAAATCAACGCCGGCCTTTCATACGTCGGCGGCCAGCCAAAGCTTGGACGCATCGATGTTCCGATGCTCAAAGGCCTTGCCCAGCTTGCTAGCGAAGTGGGCAGCGCAACGCTTCGCATGACGCCATGGCAAGGCGTGCTCATCCCGGACATCGTCAGTGAGAATACACCTCAAGCGTTAAAACGACTTGAGTCACTAGGACTCGCTGTCAGCGCATCCGATCCGCTCACGCACCTGATCGCCTGCACGGGTTCTCAAGGCTGCCTGAAGGGAATGGCCGACACCAAGGCCGATGCCCTGCTGCTTGCCGCGCGTCTGCCCGCTCACGTCGACGTGCATCTCAGTGGCTGTCCACGCTCGTGCGCTGCCGCCCATTGCGCGCCGTGGACGCTGCTCGCCGTTGCACCCGCTCATTACGATCTTTATCGACGCGACGGCACGCCTGGTTTTGGCGAGCGTGTCGCACAACACCTGACGATCGAACAGGCCGCCGATTCGCTTGAACGCCTGACCCGGAGATCATTCGATGCTTGATTACATTCGCGACGGTCGGGAGATCTATCGCCAGTCTTTCGCGACGATCCGCGCGGAAGCCGACCTGAGCCACATTCCCGCCGACCTCGAAAAGCTCGCGGTCCGCGTGATCCACGCGTGCGGGATGGTCGACATCGTCGACGATCTGCAGTTTTCCACGGGTGCCGGCGTGGCCGGCCGCGCGGCGCTGCTGCGCGGCGCACCGATTCTCTGCGATGCGCGCATGGTTGCCGAAGGCGTCACGCGGGCACGCCTGCCCGCGGACAATCCGGTCATCTGCACGCTTGGCGATCCTTCCGTGCCGCCCATGGCGCTCACGCTTCACAACACTCGCTCAGCGGCAGCGCTAGAGCTGTGGCGACCGCATCTGGAAGGCAGCGTGGTGGTGATCGGCAACGCGCCGACGGCCCTCTTCTATCTGCTCGAGATGCTTGACGCCGGCGCGCCGAAACCCGCATTGATCCTCGGATTCCCGGTGGGTTTCGTCGGTGCGAAAGAATCGAAGGCGATGCTCGCGGAGAACAGCCGCGGCGTGCCGTTCGTGATCGTCGCGGGACGGCGCGGCGGCAGCGCAATGGCGGCCGCTGCGGTTAACGCGCTTGCCTCGGAGGAAGAATAAATGACGGTGCGTGGACGTCTCTTTGGACTCGGCGTCGGCCCCGGCGACCCGGAGCTGATCACGCTGAAAGCGGTGCGACTGCTCAAGGCGGCGCCCGTCGTCGCGTACTTCGTGGCGAAGGGAAAAAAGGGCAACGCGTTCGGCATCATCGAAATGCATCTCGACGAAACGCAGCTCCGCCTGCCGCTCGTCTATCCCGTGACGACCGAAACGCTCGCGCCGCCGCTGTCGTATGAAACAGTCATCGCCGACTTCTACGACACCGCCGCCGACATCATCGCGAACCATCTTGACGCAGGCCGCGATGTCGCCGTGATCTGCGAGGGCGACCCGTTCTTTTACGGCTCGTACATGTACCTGCACGACCGGCTGGCAAGCCGCTTTGAAGCGGAAGTCGTGCCCGGCGTGTGCTCGATGCTGGGCGGCGCGGCGATACTCGGCTCGCCGCTCGTGTATCGCAACCAGACGCTATCGGTGCTTTCCGGGGTCCTGCCTGAAGACGAACTGAAACGTCGGCTCGCCGATGCCGATGCCGCGGTCGTGATGAAACTCGGCCGCAATTTCGACAAGGTGCGCCGTGTGCTCTGCGAACTGGGCCTTGAAAAGCGCGCGCTATACGTTGAGCGCGCAACGATGACGAATCAGCGGGTCGTGCCGCTTGCAGAAGTCGATCCGATGGCGTCGCCGTATTTTTCGCTGCTCGTCGTGCCGGGGGAAAAATGGCGCGGATGAATGCTATCGCGCCCGCGATCGTGATCCTCGGCACCGGCGCGCTCGATACGGCGCGCCGCATCCAGGCGCGTTATCCGGACGCTCAGGTGCATGGGCTGGCAGGACGCGCCGAAGCCGACGTTGCGTATAGCGAACTCAGCGCGCATCTGCGTGACCTCTACGCACGCGGCACGCCGCTCGTCGCGTTGTGTGCGGCGGGCATCGTGATCCGCTGCATCGCGCCGCTGCTGTCGGACAAGGGGGCAGAGCCGCCGGTTCTTGCAGTAGCCGAAGACGGCAGCGCCGTCGTGCCGCTGCTTGGCGGTCTGGCTGGCGTAAATACGATGGCGCGGGAAATCGCCGAAGCCCTGAAGGTTGCGCCCGCCATCACCACAAGCGGCGAATTGCGTTTCGGCACGTGCGTGCTGAATCCGCCAGACGGTTACGCGCTTTCGAGTCTCGCGCAGGGCAAGCGTTTCGTGTCGGACCTGCTTGCAGGCGAAAGCACGCGTATAGAAGGCGCCGCGCCGTGGCTCGACGATGCGCAGTTGCCGCGCTCGACAGCGGCGCGACGCGCGATACGCGTCACGCCGGAAGCATGGGATGGCCGCGCGGACGAGCTGCTGATTCATCCGCGCAGTGTCGTCGCTGCAGTCAGCGCGCTCGATGAACGCGTCGCGGAGCGCGTACGTGAGGCACTAGACGCGAACGGGATCGCCGCGTTATCGCTGGCCGCACTGCTCGCGCCCATCCAGCGCGCGGGCGATGACGCCTTGACCGAAGCCGCCGATACGCTTGGCGTGCCGCTTCGTTTTGTCTCTACGCCGGCCGCCGCCGATGCGCGGGAACCCCTCGCGCTTCTCGAAGCCGCAATGCGCGTGCCGCACGACATTCTGGCAGGCGCTTCACCGGTTGCGCTGGCGCTTGCCCGCGCGCCTGTCGATCCGGCGTCCATTGGACAGGCCCGCGGACGTCTGACCGTCATCGGCCTGGGCCCAGGTGACGCCCGCCTGATGGTGCCCGCTGCCCGTTCCGCACTCAACGCAGCCACCGATATTCTCGGCTACGAAACCTACGTGACGATGGCGGGCCCGTTCCGCGCGGACCAGCGCGTACATGGTACGGACAACCGCGAGGAGATGCAGCGCGCGCGTCATGCGTTCGAACTGGCCGCCATGGGGCGTTCTGTCGTGATGGTGTCGTCCGGCGATCCGGGTGTGTTCGCGATGGCCGCTGCGGTACTGGAGGCGCTCCATGAATCGGACAATGCGCGCTGGGCCGGCGTCGAACTGGAAATTCTGCCCGGCGTTTCAGCCGCAATGGCGACCGC
Organism: Paraburkholderia sp. GAS42; assembly: GCF_050436565.1. Taxonomy (NCBI): domain Bacteria; kingdom Pseudomonadati; phylum Pseudomonadota; class Betaproteobacteria; order Burkholderiales; family Burkholderiaceae; genus Paraburkholderia; species Paraburkholderia sp. GAS42. Next base: position 97,425 of record NZ_JBNDML010000015.1, read on the forward strand.
CGCGCAAGCCGGCGCGCCGCTCGGTCACGATTTCTGCATGCTGTCGCTTTCCGATAATCTGAAGCCTTGGGAAGTCATCGAAAATCGCTTGAGACATGCGGCTCAAGCCGACCTCGTGATGGCCTTCTATAATCCGGTTTCGCGCGCCCGACCCTGGCAACTCGACAAGGCGCTCGATATCATTCGCGAATTCCGTATTCCGTCCACTACGGTTGTGCTGGGAAGAAACGTCGGACGACCTGGCGGCCAGGTGATTTATACGTCGCTCGGCGAACTTCGTGGCGAAATGGTCGATATGCGGACGATGGTCATTATCGGTTCGTCACATACGCGGGCATTTTCCGTCGATGGCAAAGCCGAATGGGTTTATACGCCGCGCTGGTATCGCTAGTTTTTTCTGCACGTATCCTGCTTCATACGCTTATGCGCAACAGATAAGCGAATCCGTATATCGCCGGCAATTCTGGATTTTCTTAAACCTTCAATTAAAGTTTTATTCCACGAGGCCGTATACGACCGTTAAGAACCTGAAATGAGGTGGTCGGCATATGTCTTCAAACGAACTGGCAGAAGAATCGATCGTCGTGTCCCAAACGGCGCTGAAGGCAGATGAGGTCCCTGTCGCGACATCGCTGCCGTGGCCTCTCATCGATCAGGACGGCACGCTGCTGCGGGCGCGCGGCGCTTCGATCGCGAACGAAGAGGAACGCCAGTTCCTCTTCGAACATTTCCGGCCGCGCCGCAAGGACACGATTGTTGCGGGCGCAACCTCCCCGCAGCCTGAAGGCGAAGCACCCCATCCCACTTCGCTTGCTGAAATGCATCTGCCGATTGGCGCGCTGCTGGGCGTGCGTTCGCAGATCGGCATGGGCCGTCCGATGCATCCGGCCCGCGTGATCGGCTTTGCGCCCAACCAGGTGCTGTTCATCACGCCACCGGTCGCGAACGGCAAGGCGTCGCCGCTCGAGGTCAACGAGAACGTCGACATCGTTGTGATCGCGAGCCAGGCCGTTTACCGCTTTACGTGCACTGTCGAGGCACTCTGCAACAATCCGTTCAACTACGTCGTGCTGTCGAAACCCGGCGCGATCCGGCGGCTGCGCGAACGACGCTCGATCCGCGTGCACGCGCACCTTGCGGTTCGCTACGGTAGCGAAGCCAACGAAGTATGGGACGGTGTCGGCCTCGCGGATGGAGTCAGTGCGCTCGGCCTGTCACTTGCGACAAAGAACATGCTGGGGCGCGTTGGCGAGCGGCTGCGTCTGTCGTTCTGGATCAAGTCCGGCGACATCGAGACCCTGATCGAGACGCGTGCGGTCATCCGCAACGTGCAGGCCGACGAAATGCACAAGGAACTGACGGCGCACGGCCTCGAATTCGATGTGCTGGAGCCGGCCATGCAGACGGCACTGAAGGCGTTCGTCTTCGATCGTCAGGACGACGCCTATATCTGGAACAGCATGACGCGCGCGTGAACACGGCCCGATGCGCGTCCTGATTGCCTCAGGACGCGATCAGGCCCTCTGGCGTGCAGCACATGGCATCCCACGCACGCGCCAGTTGTTTGCAGCGGCCGAGCCTCACCGCACCGCGTTCGAAATCGACGCACACGATCTGATCGGCAAGCGCGGGACGTAGCGGCAGATCGCCGCTGCGTCCATCCGACAGAAGCCAGAGCCAGCGCTGCTGCAAAGGCTTGCTGCGCGCAGCGCGTTCAAGCACGTGAGACGCCCGCGATATACCGAGGCCGAGCGGCGTGCCCCCTCCACCACCGACCGGTTGCAGCCAGCGCTCATTCCACCAGCGTGGTACCGCAGGCCCGAATCGCACATCGGCGCGCATACCGCCAAAACACACCAGTGCCGCTTCGGCGCGCGCCGTGCAAGCCTGATCGAGCATCGCGACAAGCAGGCCCTTGGCTAACGCGAGTTGCTGACCTGACAGCATCGAGCCGGAACAGTCGAGGACGAAACAGTGCAGCACGCCACCCTTTGATGCTTCGCGCACGAAGCGCAAATGCGCTGGCGTCAGATGTTCGCGTCGTTTCGCTGTGAGCGTCGACGGCCAGTCGATACGTCTGCCGGGTTTTGAGCCATGTGTGGCGGCGCCTGTTGCGTGTGGCCATCGAACACCGCTGATCGATCCAGCGGCGGCGCCTGATCGATGGCTCAGCGTTTTTTTACGGGTAGCGGAATGACGCCCTTGACGGCCGTGGTGCCCACCGTCTCTGGCGGCAGATGACCCCAGTCGCCTTCGCTGCTTTCGTTGTCTTCCGACCGCGGCTGTTGCGGCGATTCGTGCGTGGTCTGCGGAGGCTTCGATGACGGCGGCATCGCGTGCGGGCCGCGCTGAAGTCGACGATGCCTCAACACCGCTTCCGCGACGCGATCGACGTGTTCAACGGTAATCGTCGCGGCCTGCTCCAGCGCTGCCAATGCGCGCGCCGCGCGCAACATGACGAGATCGGCCCTCAGCCCATCCACTGCAGCATCGATGCAGATACGGCTGACGTGATCGTGAAGCGCATCGCCGAACACGAGTTGCGGCACGCGTTCACGCGCGGCGTGAATACGCTGCACGTAAGCCGTCTGCTGCGCGGCATATTTCGCACGAAACGCGGACGGATCGGCTTCAAACGCAAGGCGCGCCTTGACGATCTGCTGACGCAGCTGCGGATCGAAGCAGTTCTCCAGTTCCACCATCAAACCGAAACGATCGATAAGTTGCGGACGCAACTCACCTTCCTGCGGATTCATCGTGCCGATGAGCACAAAGCTCGCCGCGTGACTGTGCGAAATGCCGTCGCGCTCCACCGTATTCACGCCGCTCGCCGCCGCATCGAGCAGTGCATCGACCAGCGTATCGGGCAACAGATTGACCTCGTCGACATACAGCACGCCACGGTGCGCTTTCGCGAGCAGACCAGGCGAGAACTTCACCGAACCGTCGCGCAGGACTGTTTCGATATCCAGCGTGCCGATCAGCCGCTCTTCACTCGCGCCAAGCGGAAGTGTGACAAGTTGCCCTTCGGGCAGCAATTCGGCGAGCGCACGCGCCGCTGTCGATTTCGCGGTGCCGCGCGGGCCGCTGATCAGCACGCCACCCAGCCCTGGATCGATTGCCGCGAGTAATAACGCCTGCTGCAAGGGTGCCTGGCCGATCAACCCCGCAAACGGAAAGGTGGCCCGACCCGGCACGGAGGTTGCAACGTCGCGCGAATCCGTCGATGCGTTCATGTTCGTGTTCCTTCGAGTTGCTGTTCGCTTGCCAGCAGATGCTGCTCAACCTGCGCGCGATAGTCGCCGGGGTTCTGCCACAGGCCGCGCTGCATCGCTTCGAGCAGACGCTCGCAGATGCCATGCAACGCATGCGGATTGTGCGCCGCCAGAAAATCGCGCGTACCGTTATCGTTCAGATACGCGTCCGTCACCAGCGCGTACTGATGATCCGATATCACGCGCGCTGTCGCGTCATAGCCATAGAGATAGTCGACAGTGGCCGCGATTTCCGCAGCGCCCTTGTAGCCGTGCCGCTTCACGCCATCGAGCCATTTCGGGTTCACCACGCGCGAGCGGACCACGCGCGCGATCTCTTCGTGCAGCGTGCGAATGCGCGGTGCAGCCGGGTTGCTGTGGTCGGCATGATAGATATGCGGCTGGTTGCCCGCGAGATGTCGGACCGCTGCCACCATGCCGCCCTGAAACTGGTAATAGTCGTTCGAATCGAGCACGTCGTGTTCGCGGTTGTCCTGATTCTGGAGCACGACGTCCAGCGCGGCGAGGCGCTTGCCGAACGCTTCGCGCGCCTCTTCGCCCGAGCTCTTTTGCGCGTACGCGTAGCCGCCCCACGCCTGATACGCAGCAGACAGATCCTGATCGGTCTGCCATTGCCGCGTGTCGATCATCTCCTGCAAACCCGCGCCGTATGAACCGGGCTTCGCGCTGAATACACGCCAGCCGGCACGACGGCGCGCTTCGATTGCTTCCACGCCGCTCGCAATCAACGCATCCCTTTCGCGCAGCACGCGGGCGCGGATCGGATTCAAGTCCTCTGGCTCGTCGAGTTCCGCCACAGCCTGCACCGCTGCATCGAACAGATGCATGACGTTCGCGAACGCATCGCGAAAGAATCCGGAGACACGCAAGGTGACGTCGATGCGAGGCCTGTCGAACACCTCGATCGGCATGATCTCGAAGTCGGTCACGCGATGGCTGCCCGGCGCCCATCTGGGTCGCACGCCGAGCAACGCAAGCGCCTGCGCGATATCGTCGCCACCGGTGCGCATTGTCGCGGTGCCCCACACAGAAAGCCCGATCGCGCGCGGATAGTCGCCGTGTTCCTGCACATGCCGCTCGATCAGCTGCTGCGCCGACTTGAGACCCAGCGACCACGCCGATTGCGTCGGCACAGCACGGGTGTCGACAGAATAGAAATTGCGCCCGGTCGGCAGCACGTCGGGGCGGCCACGTGAAGGCGAACCGCTTGGACCCGGCGGCACGAAACGCCCTTCGAGTCCGCGCTTCAGGTGCAGCATTTCCTGCGGTCCACATGCATCGAGGCGCGGCAGGATATCGTTCCGCAAGCGTTCGAGAACGCGTTCTGCTTGCGGCAATGCGCCGGGTTCAAACGACGTTGCGGTAGCCGATCCCGTATCGTCGCCCACATCATTCAGTAGCGCTGCCGCGAGACATTCGAGCCGTTCGCGCGTATCGCCGTTATGCCGCCACGGCGCGTCGCTCACCTGCTGCAGAATCCCGGGGCGCGGACCTTCCCACGCTGCAGACCAGTCCGCCGTCAGCGGATCGAACAGGTGATCCATCTGAAGGTCACGTGCAAGCGCATCAATCAGCCCCGCCTTCGCGCCCTGCCCGTCACCGATCGGAAAACGCCCGAGTGCCAGCAGCGTATCGCGTCGCTGCGCCCCTCGCGGCGACTGCCCGAACGTATGCAGGCCGTCGCGAATCTGCGCCTCCTTCAACTCGCACAGATACGCATCGGCACGCGTGAGCAACGCGTCTTCCGCGTCGTGGCCATCGGGCAAACCGAGGCTCAGTTCCTCGTGCAGACGATGCGTGATGATCGTTTCGAGAATCGTCCTTCGCAGCAGTTTCGAGCGACGCGGATCGACCATCAGCGCTTCATAGTATTCGTCGACCTGACGTTCGAGGTCCTGCAACGGACCATAGTTTTCCGCGCGCGTCAGCGGCGGCATCAGGTGATCGATGATGACGGCCTGCGTGCGCCGCTTCGCCTGGCTGCCTTCGCCCGGATCATTGACGATAAACGGATACAGATGCGGCATCGGCCCAAGAATGAGATCCGGCCAGCAGGTTTCGCTGAGCGCGACGCTCTTGCCCGGCAGCCATTCCAGATTGCCGTGCTTGCCGACATGAACGACCGCGTCGATACCGAACCGGTGACGCAACCAGAAATAGAACGCAAGATACGCGTGCGGCGGCACCAGATCGGCGTCGTGATAGCTTGCGTAATCGCCACCTTCGCGCGAACGCGCTGGCTGAATGCCAACGAACACATGGCCGCAACGCCAGCCCGCAATCATGAAGCGGCCACGACGGAGCGTCGGATCCTGTTCGGGCGTGCCCCAGCGCGCATTCAATGCATTGCGTACTTCAGCCGGCAACTGCTGGAACTGCACCAGATAATCGTCTAGCGCAAGGCTTTGCAGCGCCGGGCGCAGATCACGCACGACGGGGTCGTTCGTCACCCCTTCCGTCAGCGTGTGCATCAGCGCATCGCCATCGGCAGGTACAGTATCGACGCGATAGCCCTGCTCGCGCAGCATCGAAAGAATGCCTACGACAGATGCGGGCGTATCAAGACCCACGCCGTTGCCAATGCGGCCTTCGCTAACGGGATAATTCGCGAGAATCAGCGCGAGTTTCTTGTCGGCGTTTTCGATGCCGCGCAGGCGACACCAGCGCTGGCTTAGCCCGGCGACAAACCTGACGCGCTCAACGTCAGGCTGATAACGCACGACATCGACTTCGGTGTGCGGACAACGATACGCGAGCCCCTTGAAGCTGATCGCCCGCGTAATGATGCGGCCATCCACTTCGGGCAGCGCGATATGCATGGCGATATCGCGTGAATTGAGACCCTGGTTGTCCTTGAGCCAGTCATCGCGATTGCCGCCGCTCAGGATCACCTGCATTACCGGCGCGTCGCCGGCAAGCGCGAGTGGCTCAGGATCGTCGATGGCTGACGCGGCGAATGCCGTCGTGTTGAGCACCAGCGCCACGTTATGTTGCGCGCACAACCGTTGCACCACGTCACGACTCACGTCGTCTTTCAGCGACGTGATTGCGACCGGCAACGGATTAAGGCCTTGCGCATCGAGCGCGTCGATCAATGCATCGAACACGGCTGTATTCGCCGCCTGCAAATGCGCGCGATAAAACAGGATCGCGACCACCGGCGCATCGGCACGCCAGCGTGCCTGCCAGTCTTCGACCGTGGGAACGTCGCGCGCCGGATGGTAAAGCGCTGCGGCTGGCAACGGTTGCGGCAGCGGCGGCTCGTCGCCCCAGCCCAACGCGCGATGCGCGATGCAGCGCAGAAACCGCTCCGCATTCTGCGGGCCGCCCTCGCGGAGATAACGCCATAGCTGATGACACAGCGCAGCGTCGGCGGTGCTGCGTGCGAGCAGATTCGGGTCTTCCTGAAGATCGCCCGAGAACATCGCGAGCACCTGCTGTTTGCGCTCCGCCAGCGCAACGACCTGCTCGATGCCGTATGGCCAGTAAGCCTCGCCGCCGAGGTGATCGACGACGACGACTTTCGCGTGCTGCAACACGTCCTCGACGTAGAAATCGACCGACGCAGGTTGCCGGAGGAATGTGACATTCGCGAGCCTCAGGCTCGGGAAATCAGCGCCCAGACGCGGGAAAACGCTCGCGAGCAGCGACAGCGTCGTATCAGCGGAACTGAGCACGACGATATCCGCCGGTCGCTGATCGATCCGCATGACGCCGGCCGTATCGTCGACAAAGCCACCCGGCGTGGTGCGCAGCAGATGCATGTCGATTTACGCCTGTTGCACGACGTTGCGGCTGTCGCTCAGAGCGACATCGAGCGCCTGCTGCAATGCGGCCTGATCGAGGTCTTCGCCAATCAGTACAAAGCGGCTCGCGCGCGTTTCGTCGGCCTGCCAGCGACGATCGAAATAGCTGTCGAAGCGTCGTCCGACGCCTTGAATCACAAGACGCATTGCTGCGCCCGGCAATGCCGCGAAGCCTTTGACCCGGTAAATCGTGTGGCTTTCGACGAGGCCCTGCAGTGCCGAGATCGCCGCCTCACGCGACGAAACGTTCGCCTCGACCACTACCGAATCGAACTCGTCGTGATGATGATCGGCGTCGTCGGCGGAACCGTGATGGTCGTGGCGCAGATGAATGGTGTCTTCGGAAGCTGACTCAAGACCGAGCAGTGCGTGCAGATCGAGCTGTCCCATGTGTGCACGCACAACCTTCACCTGCGGCGGGATTTCTTCACGGATCAGTGATTCCACTTCCCTTTGCCCTGCCTCGTCGAGCAGATCCGTTTTGTTCAGAATCACCAGATCGGCCGCGGACAACTGGTCTTCGAACAGTTCGTGCAACGGCGACTCGTGATCGAGATTCGGATCGGCTTTGCGCTGTGCGTCGACCGCTAGCGGATTCTCCGCGAACTGACCACTTGCCGCGGCCGGACCGTCGACTACGGTCACAACCGCATCGACCGTGAAGCTGTTTTTGATCTGCGGCCAGTTGAATGCCTGCACGAGCGGCTTCGGCAACGCAAGACCGGACGTTTCGATCAGCACGTGGTCGATCTGGTCGCGGCGTTCGACGAGTTTTTCCATCACTGGAAAAAACTCTTCCTGGACAGTGCAGCAAAGACAGCCGTTGGCGAGCTCATACAACTGGCCTTCGGCTTCGCTGCCGTCTTCGTTACACCCGATGCCGCAGCCTTTGAGGATTTCGCCATCGATGCCGAGTTCGCCGAATTCGTTGACGATCACCGCGACGCGAAGGCCGCCCGCATGTTGAAGAATGTGCCGCAGCAAGGTGGTTTTGCCGCTGCCGAGGAAGCCCGTGACAATCGTGACGGGAATCTTGCGCGTCTGCATCCTGACTCCAGGGTGGTGGACTGTTGAGTAGATGGGGACGAAAAACGGCTTGCCCGGAGCAACCGGACATTCGATGAAATCGTGGTCGATACGCCGCATCCCCGCGGCGTTTGCCTGTTTTTCTCGGGCCGGTATCCGGGCTGACGAAATCGCCGCTTCACCTTCCCGCGCATTTGACACGTTGCGCAGTGGACAGATACAGGCACGCTGTAATGTGCATGTATTGAAGCCGGCTTTACATCGCTATTAAGCGATGCCTTCGCTTACCGTTGCGGGGGCAGCACAGGTTGGCCCGATCCGTGCAGGAAGGGCTCCCTGTTTCCCGTTTAACTGCGCGCACGGAGCGTGCGCGCGAGCACCAGAGTGCGTGCGAGTGTAGGCTTCGGCAGTGGCAACGTCAAGAAAGGGCCCGCGGCAAGGGCACTCCGGCGGGCTTTCAGGGAGTGCCTGTGATATCGTATGCGCGCGTTTGGTGCCCGCACACGCGTTCGCGTGTGCTGTTAAACGGGAAACAGGAAGCGAAGCGATTTGCTGAGCCTGTGCTGTCCCCGCAACGGTAAGCGGCCAGCGGATCATGCATCCGCACATGTCATTCAACGCCACTGCCTGCGCTGCGCAGGTGGGAAGGCGAACGGCATGCGGTCGTCAGCCCGGATACCGGCCAGACGCAAGGGGCGACCGTTGCGATCGCCGAACGCCCGATCCGCGGGGGACGGAATGAGGCGCCTGACGTGTGGCAACGCATGATTCATCTATTCGTCAAGCCGTCGATATGACGACTTCCAGGCTTTCCCTTCCCGACTGCACGCCGCGGCCTGCGCGCTGCTGCGCGCCGTGCCGCTCACTATGAGCCGCGCCTGGCTGATCGGCGCCGGTCCAGGCGACGTCGAGCTGATGACGCTCAAGGCGACGCGCGCGCTAGGCGAAGCCGACGTCGTGCTTGTCGACGATCTCGTGAATCCCGATGTGCTGCAATTCGCGCGTAAGGATGCGGAAATCGTGTACGTCGGCAAGCGCGGCGGGCAGCCGTCGACGGCGCAGTCTGGCATCGTCGAGGCCATGCTCGCGCATCTGCGCGCGGGGCGCAGTGTCGCCCGGCTGAAAGGCGGCGATCCGTTCGTGTTCGGGCGCGGCGGTGAAGAACAGCAGGCGCTGGCAGCCGTCGGCATTCACGTCGAAATCATCAACGGTATTACAGCGGGTATCGCCGCGCCCGCTGCGATCGGCATTCCTGTTACCCATCGCGATCATGCACAAGGCGTCGTTTTCGTCACCGGACACGGCGCGGGCAGCGGCGAGCCGGACTGGCGCGCGCTCGTCGCGACGCAGATGACACTGGTTGTCTATATGGGCATGCGTCGACTCAACGACATCGTCGCCGCGTTGCTGCAAGCCGGCATGCCAGCGGAAACGCCGTGCGCCGCCATCGAATCCGCCACGCGCCCCGAGCAGCGGCACGTGCGCGCGACGCTCGATACACTCGCCGCGAAAGTCGCAGAAGCCGGACTCGGCTCGCCAGCAATCGTCGTGATTGGCGGCGTGGCCGCGCTCGGCTTGCCGTATCTTCCAACTGGCAACAGCACATGAAAACGCTGACCGTCGGCATCGGAAGCAAACGCAACGCATCTGCGCAGCAGATCGAATCCGCCGTGCGCGCGGCGCTCGCGCTGGCCGGCCGTTCGCTCGACGAAGTGCTTGCGGCCGCAACGATTGATTCAAAAGCACGCGAACCCGGACTCGTCGAATTCTGCACGCGCCATGGGCTGCTGTTGCACACCTTTGCGCCCGAGCAGATCGACGCGCTAGGAGAACTGCCCACGCCTTCCGATACGGTCCGTGCGCATCTCGGCGTCGACGGCGTATGCGAACCGTGCGCACTTCTTGCATCGCCCGGCGCGAAGCTGATCGTCTCCAAAACCACGCTCGATGGCGTCACCGTCGCCATCGCATCCGCACACTGATTTCCACGCAACACGAACGCCTCCCGGCACCAGGACACGCCATGAAGACAGATCCCGAATCGCATCAACGCATGACGCAACGCCGTCGCGAGGGTCACGAGAAAAAGCAGGCTTCGGCCACGGTCGAAAAAGGCCTGCTGATCGTCAATACAGGCACCGGCAAGGGAAAAACCACCGCGGCTTTCGGCATGGCCGTGCGCGTGCTCGGGCACGGCATGAAGCTCGGCGTCGTGCAGTTCATCAAGGGCGCGCTGCACACGTCCGAGCGCGATTTTCTGGGCGCGCAGGCGCACTGTGAATTCATCACGATGGGCGACGGCTACACGTGGAATACGCAGGACCGCGACAAGGACATCGCGACCGCGCGCAAGGGCTGGGACGAAGCGCGCCGGATGATCGAAAGTGGCGACTATCAGATGGTGATTCTCGACGAACTGAATACGGTGCTGAAGTACGAATACCTTCCGCTCGACGAAGTGCTTGGCGTGTTGAACGCGCGTCCGCACATGGTGCACGTTGTCGTCACGGGACGTCATGCGCCCGACGCATTGATCGAAGCCGCCGACCTCGTCACCGAAATGCGGATCATCAAGCATCCGTATCGCGAGCAGGGTGTGAAGGCTCAACGCGGCGTGGAATTCTGAGCGATGTCCACGTGCCCCGCCCTGTTTATCAGTGCGCCGGCGTCGGGTCAGGGCAAGACCACGATTACGGCCGGCCTCGCACGCTATCACGCGCGGTTGGGGCGGCGTGTATGCGTCTTCAAGACCGGTCCGGATTTTCTTGACCCGATGATTCTTGCGCGCGCCAGCGGCGCGCCGGTGCAATCGCTCGACCTGTGGATGGTCGGCGAAAGCGCGTGCCGCGCACTGCTGGCCGAAGCGGCTGGAAACGCCGATGTGATCCTGATCGAAGGCGTCATGGGTCTTTACGACGGCACGCCTTCCAGCGCCGATCTGGCGACCACATTCAACGTGCCTGTCGTCGGCGTGATTTCGGCGAAGGCGATGGCGCAGACTTTTGGCGCAATCTCGTTCGGGCTCGCGAACTATCGGCCAGGCGTGCCGTTTCATGGCGTGTTCGCCAATCGCGTCGGTTCACCGCGGCATGCGCAGATGCTCGAAGAGGCATTGCCCTCCGGTCTGCGCTGGATGGGACACATCGCGAGCACGAGCGACATCGAATTGCCGGACCGGCATCTCGGTCTGCATCAGGCAGACGAAATCGCCGACCTCGACGCCCGCATCGATCGCGCGGCCGATGCGCTCTCGACGACGACGCTCGCCGAACTGCCGCCGCCGGTCGATTTTGGCGCGCCGGCACGCGAGGTGTTGCCGCGTTTGCTCGACGGCATGCAGATCGCCATTGCGCGTGATGCGGCGTTTTCGTTCATCTATCCCGCCAACGTCACGCTACTCGAAACGCTCGGTGCGAACGTCATGTTTTTTTCGCCGCTCGCCAATGAACCTGCGCCGGAAACTGCCGACGCACTCTGGCTTCCCGGCGGCTATCCGGAGCTGCATGCGCAGACGCTTTCGCGCAATACGCTAAGCGCCACATCGATTCGCGCGCACGCCGCTGCCGGCAAAACACTGATTGCCGAATGCGGCGGCATGCTGTATTTGCTGGATACGCTAACCGACACCAGCGGCGCACGCACACCGATGCTCGGCCTGCTGCCTGGCCACGCGACGATGCAGCCTCGTCTCGCTTCGCTTGGCATGCAGCAGATCAACGGCACGCACGGCGCGATGACCGGGCACACGTTCCACTACTCACATCTGGAAACCACGATGACGCCGCTAACGACAGCTGTCCGCGCGCAATCCGCTGCGCCGGGTGAAGCCGTGTTCCGGGCAGGCAATATCGTCGCGACGTACATGCACAGTTACTGGCCCTCCAACCCGGCTTTCACAGCAGCACTCTTTCATGGCGAAGCGTTTTAGCGATCCGGATCGCGCGGCCGTTTACCGCGCCATTCACGAGCGGCGTGACATGCGGCACTTTCTTGATGAGCCGGTCGATCCCGTCGTTTTGAAGCGTCTGCTGGACGCTGCACATCACGCACCCAGCGTAGGCTTCATGCAGCCATGGCGCATTGCTCGCATTACCGATGCTTCACTGCGCGTCGCGCTGCACGCCGCAGTGGAACGCGAGCGGCTCAACACCGCGGACGCACTCGGCAAGCGACGCGACGAGTTCATGAAGCTGAAGGTGGAAGGCATGCTCGAGTGTGGCGAGCTGCTTGTCATGGCGCTCATGGACGATCGCGAGAAACATATTTTCGGCCGACGCACGCTGCCGGAAATGGATCTTGCGTCTGTTGCCTGCGCGATCCAGAACATGTGGCTCGCCGCGCGCGCGGAAGGACTCGGGATGGGATGGGTCTCGCTCTTCGACGTCGACGAAGTGCGTGCGCTGCTGCGCATGCCGGCAGGTGCGCAGCCGGTCGGCATTCTGTGTTTAGGCCACGTCGATGCGTTTTACGATCAGCCGATGCTGGAAACCGAACGCTGGGCGTCGCGCATGCCGCTCGAAGAATGCGTGTTCGAGAACTGCTGGCCGGACAACGGCGAGCACGGCAACGACGACGGTAAAAGCAACTTCAACGACGGATAACGCTCACGCGATCGTCGCCGCCGCATCGCCCGACTCCACGTTGGCGGGCGGCGCACCAGTCAGCACCTTCAAACCAGCCGCCGAAAACGCCTCAGCAGGCTCTGGCGGCAACGCTGCATCGGTTACCAGCAGATCGAGTTCGTCTGGGTTGAACGCCCGCACCAGCGCGCTGTGCCCGAATTTCGCGTGATCCGCGGCCACGACGCGCTGCTCGGCCTGCGCAAACGCAGCCTGCGCGAACGCGGCATCCCACGGCAAGGAATCCATCAATCGGCCGTGGTTGTCGATCGCCGTCACCGAGACGATCGCGTAGCGAACGTGGAACTGGCGGATAAACGTCAACACGTTCTCACCGAAGGCGGATGCATCGTCCGGACGCAGTTCGCCGCCCGTCATGAACACGCGGTTTTCGTTGCGCGGCGCGAGCGTGCGCGCGATCTCGGCGGAATTCGTCACGACAGTCAGGCGCGAATGCGCACTCAAGGCCTGCGCGATATGAACGCATGTGGTGCCGCTGTCGAGAATCAGCGAATCGCCGTCCTCGATCAGATCGCCAATGCGCGCAGCAATGATCTGCTTGCCCTCACGGTTTTCCTGCATGCGGCGCTGGAACGGGGGCTCGTCGAGATGCTCGGGCAGCATGATGCCGCCGTGAACCTTGACGAGCAGCCCGTCGCTGATCAGCGGCTTGATGGTGCGACGAACGGTTTCGTCGGACACGTCGAAGAGACTGGCCAGCCCGGTAATCGTGCACGTCTGCTGCGACCGCACGATGCGCATGATTTCAGCCTGGCGTTGGGTCGGGAACATGAGCGTTGCTGTTGGGAACGAGTGACGTGGTCTGGATCCGGGCAGTCTAGCAAAGGTCTGGGAAAGCGGAAAGCCCGATTCCTCGCATTTCAACATAAATCAACAATCACAGGTGTTTCAACCTGCCCACCTTATATTTCCGCCTGAATGCGCGTGGATATGGGTCAGGCCGCCTATCTCATCTCATCGCCGTTAACCGGACATACGCTCACAACCGCAGCCCGACACGTATTTCGCCACGCCAGCTTGCATTTCCCGTCATCCTCCTGCAACATACTTCCTCGAATATCCACACATTCCCACATTCATCGACGGAACGCGACACATGGTAACCACCCTTCCCCAGCACGCACGCGTGGTGATCGTCGGCGGCGGTATCGTCGGCTGTTCCGTCGCGTACCACCTGACGAAGCTGGGCTGGACCGACGTCGTGCTGATCGAACAGGGCCAGCTGTCGTGCGGTACGACGTGGCACGCAGCCGGGCTCGTCGGCCAGTTGCGCGCGCAGGAAAGCATGACGAAACTGATCCGCTATTCGACCGCCCTCTACGCCCGGCTCGAGGCTGAAACAGGGCTTGGCACGGGCTGGAAACAGTGCGGATCGCTGTCGGTCGCGCGGACAGCCGAACGCATGACACAGTTAAAACGCACGGCCGCCGTAGCGCGCGCATACGGCGTCGACTGCGACGTGATCGGTCCGAAAGACGCTGGCGAGTTGTGGCCGGTGATGCGCACCGACGATCTGCTCGGCGCCGTCTGGCTGCCCGGCGATGGCAAGGCGAATCCGACCGATCTCACGCAGGCGCTCGCGCGCGGCGCGCGGAGCGGCGGCGCGCGCATCGTCGAGAACACGCGCGTGACCGCGATCCACACGCGGCCTGCGGCGTCCGGCGGCCGCGAAGCGTGCGGCCTCGCGTGGCGCAACAAGGACGGCGAGGAAGGCACGATCGAAGCGGAAGTCATCGTCAACTGCGCCGGCCAATGGGCGAAAGCGATCGGACGTCTATGCGGCGTGACCGTCCCGCTGCATTCGGCTGAGCATTACTACATCGTCACTGAGCGCATCGCGGGCGTGCATCCGGATCTGCCCGTGATGCGCGACCCGGACGGCTTCATCTACTTCAAGGAGGAAGTCGGCGGCCTCGTCATGGGTGGCTTCGAGCCAGACGCGAAACCGTGGGGCATGAACGGCATCCCGGAGAATTTCGAATTCCAGTTGCTGCCGGACGACTGGGATCAATTCCAGATCCTGATGGAAAACGCGTTGCAGCGCGTGCCTGCGCTCGAAACCGCGCAGGTCAGGCAGTTCTACAACGGACCGGAATCGTTCACCCCCGACAACAATTTCATACTTGGCGAAGCGCCCGAACTGAAACGCTTTTTCGTCGGCGCGGGTTTCAACTCGATGGGGATCGCGTCGGCGGGCGGCGCCGGAATGGCGCTTGCGGAGTGGATCGTCGCGGGTGAGCCGACGATGGACCTGTGGCCTGTCGATATCCGCCGTTTCGCGCGCTTTAACGGCAACGACACGTGGCTGCACGATCGCGTGAAGGAGACGCTCGGGCTGCATTATGCGATGCCCTGGCCGAATCGGGAACTCGACAGTGCGCGACCATTCCGCCGTTCGCCGCTCTATGCGCTGCTTAAGGAAGATGGTGCGTGTTTCGGCAGCAAGATGGGCTGGGAGCGCGCGAATTTCTTTGCGCCAACGCCTGCCGAAGCGCATATCGAATACGCGTTCGGGCAGCAAAACTGGCTGGCGTGGAGCGGCGCGGAACATCGCGCGTGTCGCGAAGCCGTCGCGCTTTTCGACATGACGTCGTTCTCCAAATTTCTCGTGAAAGGTCGGGATGCGGAGGCGGTGCTGCAAGGCATCGTCGCTAACGATGTCGCGGTACCGCCGGGCACGACGGTTTATACCGGCATGCTCAACGAACGCGGCACGTATGAGTCGGACTTCACGCTCACGCGGCTCACCGATGATCAATATCTGATCGTCACCGGTTCAGCGCAGACCACGCGCGATTTCGACGCGATCGAGAAGCTCATTGCAGAGGACAAACATTGCACGCTCGTCGATGTCACCGGGCAATATGCGGTGCTCGCTGTGATGGGTCCGAATTCCCGCGCGTTATTGCAGCGTGTTTCTAAAGCTGATTTTAGTCACGAGGCGTTCGCGTTTGGGCAAAGCCGGGAGGTCGATATCGGTTATGCCACCGTGCGGGCTACGCGGCTGACTTACGTCGGTGAGCTGGGTTGGGAGTTGTATGTGCCTGTCGAGTTTGCCGTCTGTGTTTATGAGACTTTGCATGCCGCTGGCCGTGAGTTTGGGCTTGTGAACGCCGGGTATTACGCGATCGATTCGCTTCGGATCGAAAAGGGTTATCGGGCCTGGGGGCGTGAGCTTACGCCGGATTCGAATCCTTTTGAGGCCGGGTTGGGGTTTGCCTGCAAGCTGGCAAGTGGTATTGATTTTCGCGGGCGCGAGGCGCTTTTGAAATTGCGGGATGAGCCTTTGCGGCGGCGGATGGTCGTGCTTACTGTTGACGGTGCTAGCGACCGGATGCTTTGGGGTGGAGAGGCTATCTTGCGCGATGGCGTTGTTGTCGGGTTTGTTTCTTCAGCTGCGTTTGGGCACAGCCTTGGGTGTCCTGTTGCTATGGGTTTTGTTTCGAATTCTGCTGGCGCGGTGGATGAGGTTTTTTTGTCCAGTGGACGGTTCTCTGTTGACCTGGCCGGGGAGGTTTTGTCTGCAACGCTGCATGTTAAGGCGCCTTATGATCCCAAGGGGTTGCGCGTTAAAGGTTAAGGTGGGGGCGTGCTTGTAGGCAAATGCGCACCGCGCAGCACTTCCGCGTCCATCTACGCCCGCCGGCCCGCCCTCGCTAATTCGCGTGGTGGCGCACCCAGCAGCCGGTTGACCCAGTGCGCCATGTGACTCTGGTGCGCAAAGCCCGCCTCCAGCGCTATCTGTGTGACGCTCAGTCGTCCCTCCAGTAGCAACGCCTTCGCCCGCTCTACCCTCCGCTGGATCACATACCGATGGACCGGCATCCCCAACGTCTCCCGAAACAACGCCTTGAAGTGCGGTGCGCTTAAGCCCGTTACGTCCGCGAGCTCCGTTAGCGTGAGTCGCTGGTCAAGATTGCTCTCGATGTATTCGATTACCCGTGTCGCCATATGCGGCGCCAGCGTGCGTCTGCGGTCGTCGCGCTCGGGAACGCCGTCGATCAGTCGCACCACCAATGCCGTGCACAGGCTTTCTGCGTACAACGCGTCAGATGTCTCGTCCGCCTCCAGTTCTGCTCGCAATGCCCACGAAAGATGTTGCAGGCGTGGATCGCGCAGCTGGAACTGCGGGCGAAACGCTGCCCGCGAAGGGCTCACGTCCAGCTGCTCCATTGTTGTGCGCGCAAACGCATCGTCAATCCAGATCCGCAATATCGTGCAGTCAGCGTCGTCCGCCCATTCGCCGTCCAGGCCCGCCGGTATCACGTCCATGTCGCCGTGCGCCTGAATCCGTGAGACGCGTCGGCCGTTGCACTGGCAGCGTGCCCTCACCGGTGTGCCAACATGCACGCCAACACGGTGATACGGCGTGCCCGGAATCCGGTGCGGCCCCGCCGCTATGCCCAGCAACTCCGCGCCGAACCCTCGCCAGCCCAGCGACGCGCTCGAACGCAGGCTGATCGTCCTGCCGGCAGGTGGCGTATGCAATGGGGGCGCAGCATTCATGGCGTTTCCTTCCAGGAGGCAATCCGTGCGCTCATTGTGATGCCATTCCGGCGGATCTGCTGATGTTCGTCACCGTGCAACACGTCGAAGAAAATCATCCGAATCTGCTCAAACCGATCCGTGCATGTGCATCCTGATTCCGCCGCGCGTCCATGATGGCTCCACAACGTCGACCAGGAGTGCCACGTGTTCGTCATCTTTGGAGCAGCAGGAAATGCAGGCCGTCTCACCGCTACCCGGCTGCGTGAAGCCGGTCTTCCCGTGCGGGCCGTTGTAAGGCGCGCGGATCAGGGCGCAGCGCTTGCCGCGCTCGGATGTGAAATCGCGCTCGCGGACCTGACGGATCTCACGTCCTTCGCGAAGGCAATCAAGGGCGCACATGCCGTGCAGATGCTGTGTCCGGTGCCGTCCGGTCACGCAGACCCCGAACAGGTCATGCGCATCACGATCGATGTCGCCGCGCAGGCCCTGCGCGCTAACCCGCCGTCGCATGTGCTCGCCATTTCCGACTACGGCGCCGAACTGGACATGAATACCGGCATCACACGTCTCTTTCACTATCTTGAGCAACAGCTCAAATCGAGTGCGCCGCGCCTCACCCTGCTTCGCTCGGCGGAACACATTCAGAACTGGTCGCGCGTGATTCCTGTCGCGCTCTCCACCGGCGTGCTGCCAAGCCTGCATCACCCGCTCAGCAAACGCTTTCCGATGGTCGCCGCGCAGGATGTCGGCGCCGAAGCCGCGACGCTGTTGCGCGAGGGCCCACCGGCTGGCGCAACACGCATCGTCAGCATCGAAGCGATGCAGCGCGTCTCGCCGCTGGATATCGCGCGCGTGCTGCAACTAGAAACAGGACGTGAGATCGTCGCGCGCGAACTGCCGCGCGAGCAATGGCTGGCCGCCCTGACGCGCGCCGGTCTGGGCGAGAACCACGCGAATCTCATCATGGATCTATATGACGCCCACAACGCAGGCCATATCGATATCGAAACACACGCAACCGAACGGCGCTTCGGTACCACTTCGCTTGCGGAAGTGTTCGCGCCGATCGTCAATACGGTCGCATCGCTCGCCCAATAAACCGGCGAAACCTTCTGGAGTCGCATCATGCATGCCTGCAACCGGTCGAACGCGTTGCTTGCCGCGGAGCCGCCGTCAGCGAAACGACCCGTGGGTAAAGCTAAACCTGCCGGCATCACAAGACGCAAGGCGATGGCATTCGCACTAAGCATCACAGGCATCACCGCCTGGCGCAGACTACGCGACCTGCTGGCACAACTTCCCGACAGCAACGACGATTTCTTTCTCCATTAATGCACCGTAAACGACAAGGCGCGCGTTACCGGCATAACCGGCAACGCGCGCCACAGCACGTGCCCAAATGAAGCGACGTTATTCGTTTTCTTCGAAGTAGTGCCCGAACTTGACCTGCTTGGTCCGGATATAGCGCTCGTTTTCCTCGCGCGTTGGAATGGCCAGCGCTACGCGCTCACACACCGGGATGCCGTGTTTCGCGAGTGTGTCGAATTTCTTCGGGTTATTGCTCATCAGCCGCACTGACGTTACCTTCAGCAGACGCAGAATCGCCGCGGCCGAATCGTATTCACGTGCGTCATCGGGCAGACCCAGATCGAGGTTGGCTTCGACGGTGTCGCGCCCCTGCTCCTGCAGCGCATACGCGCGGATCTTGTTGCTGAGGCCAATGCCGCGCCCTTCGTGGCCGCGCAGATACAGCAGCACGCCGCACCCTTCGGCGGCGATATAACGCAACGCCTGATCGAGTTGTTCGCCGCAGTCGCAACGATACGAGCCGAGCACGTCGCCCGTCAGGCATTCCGAATGCAGGCGCGTCAACACCGATTTGCCGGTCGTGACGTCGCCCATCACCAGCGCGAGATGTTCGGCTCCGTTCTCGACGACGCGAAAGACATACGACGTGAACGTGCCGTAGCGGGTGGGAAGCGTAGCGGTGGCGTCGAGCACGACGCATTCGCTATCGTCGGATGCGCAGTTCGTGGACGGTACGTGAGGCGTGGACATGGCGTTAGACAAGGATGCTGGCAAAATCCGGTGCATGGCCGGGATGAAACCCGGAGATCGATTCCGGCGTTGAAACCGGATCAAGGTTGGACTGGAGTTTACCGCTAATCGCCATCGGGCATCGATACAACCCCACAGAACCCCGTGCTTCGGCCGAAAGCGCCACACGTCATACGCAACACCAGACGACGCCTATACTGGAATAGCCTGTCCACACGACAGCGCGCCACCCACCGACGTGCTGCATTGCGATACGGAGCCGCTCCATGACAAGCGTTGCACAAGTACTCAGAACGAAGCCACACAACACCGTTTACACGGTTTCAACAGGTGATTCCGTCTACGACGCGATCAAACTGATGGCGGAAAAACAGATTGGCGCACTGGTCGTCACGGAAGGCGACAGCATCGCCGGAATCATCACCGAGCGGGATTACGCGAGAAAGATCGTGCTGATGGACCGGTCGTCGAAGGCGACGCCCGTGCGCGACATCATGAGCCGCGCGGTGCGTTTCGTGCGCCCGGAGCAGACGACCGAGGACTGTATGGCGATCATGACCGACTTCCGCATGCGCCATCTTCCTGTGATCGACAAGGAAAAACTCGTCGGCATGGTGTCGATCGGCGATCTGGTGAAGAACATCATCGAGGAGCAGCAGTTCACGATCCGGCAACTGGAGCTGTACATCACCGGAGAACGTCCAACGTAGCCTGCCTCACGCCCGGCGACGAAAAAGAGCCCAAACCGGAAGGGTTGGGCGAAGCCACCCTGTCGGGCGGCGGAGGTTCGTCGATGTAAGTTACGCCGGCTTTCGCCGGTGGGCGTCAGCACGTCCACTGGCGAAGGCCGGTCAGGCGTGCCGCAGCGGCGCGCCCTGTTCCATGGCTGTTCGGCCACAGCTACCTGGCTGATACCCGATGCCTAGTTGCCGAAATAGACATTACGTTGTTGCGGCGTCTGGGCGGCTGCTGCGCCCGACTGCGACGAGCCGTTCGTGGCTGCACCGTAACCGCTCGTGTCGGCGACCGGGGCCTGCGCGGTAGCGGTGTTTTGCGCATTGACGCGCTGTTCGGCTGCCTGGATATCGGCCGGGTATTGCGGATCGCGACGAGCCGGGTCGTAACCCGCCTGTTCGAGCTGGATCAGTTGCTGGCGAACTTCCGCGCGGGTCACGGGCTGGTTCGACTGGGCAAACGAAATAACCGGTGCAGCAAGGACAGTAGCAACAACAACGGCCTTGATCAGGGATTTCATGACTTACCTCCAGAACTTTGTTTTTTGCCTTCGCGGGACACACCATGTGTCGAGCGAACAAGTTCAGTGTAGTCACCGCCTAAACAAGGGAAAACCCCTATTTCGGATATAAACACTTGCGATATTCGCAAGAATGCCGGTTTGACTGCCAACTGTAAGCCATCGTTACCAAGAATTACCGTAATAATCGCAGGCTTCGTAAGCGAATGAAGGACATGCCCGCTTCAAACACCCTGGACCGGAATCGAGGCCGGCAACAGGAGCCGTCGCGGGCCGCTCACGTACACGCTGCCCGGCACATAAAAGCGCAGCGGTTGATGCATTTCGCGTGAAAGGCCGATCCGTTTCGTGGCCGCAACGGGCAGGCTCGCCTCGCCGTCGCCCTTGCCGATCCATAAATCCCGCCCCGTGCACAGATCGCGGCCGTCGAACGACTGGCCTATGCCGAACGCCATGGTGAGCCGTCCCGGACCGCGCGCGAGATCACGCAGCGGCACACCTTCCCGCCGGGTTTCCATGAGCGGGATGCCTTCGACGGGTTCGACTGCGCGCAGCAGGACGCCCGCGCCGATCTCTGCGGTTTCGCTGGACATATTGAGCATGTACGCTGTGCCATATGTCAGCCGCACATAGGCGTGGCCGCGTTCGAGGAACAACGAGCCGTTATACGGGCGGCGCCCGAGAAACGCGTGGCTTGTGGAATCGCCCACCGGATACGCCTCGATTTCGACGATGCGCCCGCTGATACGTCCATCCGGCACGTCGTGCACCAGGTATTTGCCCACCATGAAGCGGGCCAGTTCGACCGTGTCGAAAGGCAGTTCTTCGCGCCGAAGCGGCACGATCCGCCCGGTTTTCGGTGTGATGCGTTGCGTCAAAGCCTCATTTCCTGGTCGCGTGGCGGTCACTATGGCACCATTTGAGGTATGTTTACCTTCCGGCGCATCCGGATAAGCATTCCGACAGCCGTTTTAGCGCTTCTGTCCGCATTATCGCCAGACCCAACGCAATATCAGCAACACAGTTCCATCGCGACTCAATCCAGAAGTACTTTGGTGGTGTAGTGCAACGGTTCCGCCCGGGACCACGCAAAATTGTGACAACAGGAGAAAATGCATGAAGGCAATCCACGCAATCAAACTGGCAGGTAGCGCACTTCTCGTCGTGGCATCGATCAGCGCTTACGCTCAGGCAAGCGATGCAACCGCTCCCGATACGTCGACGACAGCTGGCGCCAAGCAACAATACAAGGCGACCAAGGCAGCAAACCGCGCGCTCCAGAAGAAGGTGCGTGCAGCGCTGTCGAAGACGAAGGGCGTGAGCGTCGCTAACATCACCGTTCGCGCACGCGACGGCGCCGTCACCCTGGAAGGCACGGTGCCGGAGCAGGCGCAAAGCGACAAGGCGACGGAAGTTGCCAAGGGCGTAGCGGGCGTGTCGTCCGTGAAGAATGCGCTGTCGATCCGTCCGGAAGGGACGTAATACAGCGGGCTGGTTGACCCCGGCCACACGCCGCCCCCTAAAGGGGCGGCGTTTTTATTTGCGCGTCCGTTCAGCCGGCTCTTTTCGCCTGCACCTTTAGATCACGCTTCTAACCTGCGAAACTGCGTTGCATTTCGCGCGCGATCACAATCTGCTGGATCTGCGTCGTGCCTTCGTAGATGCGGAACAGCCGCACATCGCGATAGAACCGCTCGATGCCATATTCGCTCATATAGCCCGCGCCGCCGAAAATCTGCACAGCCCGGTCGGCCACGCGTCCGCACATTTCTGTCGCGAACATCTTCGCGCACGACGATTCGCTCGTGACCTTCTCGCCCGCATCGCGCCGACGCGCCGCGTCGACGATCATGCAGCGCGACGCATAGATTTCCGCCTGGCTGTCGGCGAGCATCGCCTGGATGAGTTCGAATTCGACGATGGCCTTGCCAAACTGCTTGCGCTCCATTGCGTAGCGCAGCGCATCGGCGAGCATCCGTTCAGCCGCGCCCGTCGCGACAGCGGCAATATGCAGACGTCCTTTGTCGAGCACCTTCATCGCCGTCCTGAAGCCCACGCCCTCCTTTGCGCCGATGAGGTTTTCTGCCGGTACGCGGCAGTTGTCGAAGATCACGTCGCAGGTATGCGCGCCCTTCTGGCCCATCTTGCGGTCGATCTTGCCGAGCGACAGCCCCGGCGTACCCGCTTCGACGACGAACGCCGAAATCGCGCTCGCGCCCTTGCCGGCCGGGTCCGTGCGCGCCATCACGGTGAAGAGCCCGGCTTCCGGCGCGTTCGTGATAAAGCGCTTGGTGCCGTTCAGTACATAGTGGTCGCCATCGCGTACGGCGGTGGTCCGCAGCGACGCGGCATCCGAGCCTGCTTCCGGTTCGGTGAGGCAGAATGAGCCGATCAGGTCGCCCGAAGCGAGACGCGGCAAGTACTTTTCCTTTTGCGCAGGCGTTCCGTCGATCACAATGCCGGTTGAGCCGATGCCGTTGTTGCTGCCTATCGCCGACCGGAATGCAGGCGACGTCTTGCCCAGTTCCATGGCGGCAAGGACCTCCTCTTCCATCGTCAGGCCGAGGCCGCCATACTCCTCCGGTAGACAGAGACCGAAGAGACCGAGATCCTTCATTTCCTGTAGCAGCCCGGCCGGAATCTGGTCGGTCTCGGCGACGATATCCTCGTTGGGCACGAGGCGCTCCCGTACAAAGCGGCTGATGCTGTCGAGCAACATGTTCAACGTTTCCTGACTGCGGATCACAGCGTCTCCTTAAGAATGCGTCTTCATCACTTCACCATAACTGTTTTATTTTAATGGAGCCGGTGGTCAGCCTTATCGGGTATGCCGGGTGGCCCCCTGAAACACGGCCGCCGGCTTTACGGCTTGAGAGCCATTGATAACGAACAGGAAGGAACGCTCCGCATGACTACGACAACAACGCTGCTGCCTCGCTGGACGCTGTGGGTGCCGATCGCGGGCTGGGTGATCCTGGCGGCCGCCGCGCTGCTGCCGGGTAACGCCGTGCTGCTTTCGCTCGTCGGTGCGGCGCTCGCGGGCGCGGTCTTCGCGGGCGTGCACCATGCGGAGGTCGTCGCGCATCGTGTCGGCGAGCCGTTCGGCACGCTGGTGCTCGCCATCGCGGTGACGGTGATCGAAGTGGCGTTGATCGTCTCCGTGATGCTGACCGCCGGCCCGGATAAAGCCGGCCTCGCGCGAGATACGGTGTTCGCCGCGGTGATGATCGTCTGCAACGGGATCGTCGGCGTGTGTCTGCTCGCGGGCGGCATCCGCCATCGCGAGCAGGACTTCCAGATTCGCGGCGCGAGCGCGGCGCTCGCCGTGCTGGCGCCGCTGTCGGTGCTCACGCTGGTGATACCGAATTTCACCAGCGCCGCCGGCCCGGTGCTCACGCCGTCGCAACTGGCGTTTGCGGGCGTATCGTCGCTCGTGCTGTACGGCGTGTTCGTGTTTGTGCAGACCGTGCGGCATCGCGACTACTTCCTCGTCGATGTCTCCGATGAAAACGTCCACGCCGAACCGCCCAGCGCACGCGTGGCGATGCTGAGCGCCGGCTTGCTGGTAGTGTGTCTGGTCGCTGTCGTGCTGCTGGCGAAACTGCTGTCGCCGGTCGTCGAATCGACGGTGGCCGATGCAGGATTGCCGAAGGCCGTCGTCGGCATCGTGATTGCCGCGCTCGTGCTGTTGCCGGAGGCGCTTGCGGCTTTGCGCGCGGCGCGCGCCGACCGTTTGCAGACCAGCCTGAATCTCGCGCTCGGATCAGCGCTTGCCAGTATCGGACTGACCATTCCGACCGTCGCGGTGGTGTTTCTCTACATCGACCAGCCGTTGCAACTCGGGATCGACGGCAAGGAAATGGTGCTGCTGTTTCTGACGCTCATCGTCGGGACGCTGACGCTCGGCACCGGCCGCACCACGATCCTGCAAGGCGCGGTGCATCTGTCGCTGTTCGCGGCGTGGCTGTTTCTGTCGATTGCGCCCTGAACATCCGGGCCTCACGCACCAAGCCCGCGCGCAACCGGTCAGGCGACGGCTTCGGTCCAGTGTTCCGCGATCCATTCGCGGAACAGATTGAGCTTCTGCTGATGCGCAACGCTGTCCGGATAGACGAAGTAATAGCGTGCGCCCGTCGTCAGCACTGTATCGAACGGACGCACGAGTCGCTTCGCTGCGACATCTTCGTCGATCAGCGCGAGGTCGCTCATCGCGACGCCGAATCCCTGTAGCGCGGCGTTAGTTGCGAGATCAAGCGTATCGAAGCTGGGGCCGTGACTCGCATCGATGTCGCGGGCCTCGACGTGATCGAGCCACATCTTCCAGTCGCGATGGTCGCGCGTCGGGTGCAACAACGTGTGGCGAGCGAGATCGGCGACGCTGCCAAGCGGTTTGTCGTCCAGCAGTTCGGGCGCGCAGACGGGCGTCAGGCGCTCCTCGAACAGCGCCACCGACTGCACATCCGCACCCGGCGACGAACCGTAGATGATCGCCGCATCGAACGGCTCCATCTGGAAATCGACGTCGTGCTGCCACGTGGTCGTGACCTGCACGTGCAGGTCGGGATATTCCGCCTGGAACTGCATGATCTTCGGCAGCATCCAGCGCATCACACAGGTCGGCACCTTCAGCGCGAGGTCGGTACGCTGACGCGTGAGACGCAGCGAGATTTCCTCGATCCGCGCGAAGCTTTCCTTGACGGCCGGCAGCAATGATTCGCCTTCCGCGGTCAGCGTGAGTCCCTTTGCGTGCCGCTTGAAGAGCGGAAAGCCGTAATAGTCTTCGAGCGCAAGAATCTGCCGGCTGACCGCGCCCTGCGTCAGGCAAAGATGATCCGCGGCGCGCGTGAAGCTGCGATGCCGCGCGACGGTTTCGAAGATCTGGAGGGCGTTAAGAGGCGGAAGTCGTCGCATGATGGGAGCGGCCAGCTATCAGGAAAATGCATTGCGGCAATCAGGTCCGCCGGATGCGCGGTCAATCGTGCCATGCCCGCAGGATACGCCATTCAAAATGCTGACACGACTGGCAATTGCCCTCGCACGCATGCGTTCAACTCATGACCATGCGCGTCCGCGGCAGATAGCGTGCCGCAAACACCGCGGGCACTGACACATAAAGCCGACGAACCACGCCCCACGCGCACCGCTTTGGTGCTTTTAGTACGTTTTCGCACCATAGCTGACCTTTGCTCATGCCTCGGCGTCCGCGCCGCCTGCGTGTTCATGCTGGACGTAAACCCGCACACGGCGATGCGCCAAGCGTTTGCGCGATCGGTGCGCTGCGCCGCCCGGCCTGCCCGGTCGCCTGCCGCATGAGCTTACGTCATGGCTTCCATGCAGAGATTTCGTTTGTTACGTGATTTTGGCAAACCTAGAGTGCATCAACGCGCCACACCATCGGCTGCGCCGGATTGCAACTTTCACAACGGGAGAGACGGCCATGCAGGACAACAAAAGACGACAGGTAATCAAGACGATCGGTGCGGCGCTGGCGGCGTCCACGCTACCGATGCCCTTCATCAACGTGAATGCGCAGGAGAAAAAATTCGCAGGTAAGACGCTGCGGCTCCTGACCTGGTCCGACGACACGGGCGCGGCCGCGATGCGCAACATCGCCGCGACGTTCACCGAGAAGACCGGCGCCAAAGTGATCGCCGACCGCGCCGACGGCACCTCCGGCATGGTCGCGAAGACGAAGGCCGCGGGCGACCGTCCGACCTATGACGTGATCACGCTGGCAGGCGTCGGCGCGGCCGGTCTCGGCGACGCAGGTCTGCTGGTCAAGCCCGATCTCAACAAGCTGCCCAATCTCAAGGACGTGCCCGAGCAGTACCGCACCGGCGCGAACGGCTTCGGCGTCGGTTACCTGCTGTGGTCCGATGGCCTGATCTACAACACGGCGACAGTCAAGACGCCGCCGTCGTCGTATGAAGCGTTGTGGGACCCGAAGTACGCCGGCCGCCTCTTTCTGCCGCCGCCGGAATGGGCCGAAGCGGTCGACCTCGCGATCATCGCGGCAAAACTCGCGGGCGGCTCGCAGCAGAACATCGAGCCGGGCTTCAAGAAGCTCGCGCTGCTGAAAGACCACGTGATGACGCTCGGTGAAAATCCGAATCAGGTGGCCGATCTGTTCCGCACGGGTTCGCTCGATATCGGCGGGATCTATTCGCCGGCATTTTTCCCGGCGCAGATCCGCAAGCCTGAGTACAAGATGGGCGTCACGTACGGCATGAAGGAAGGTTTCGCGACGCAGCTGATGTTCACGGTGATTCCGAAAGCGCATCCCGGTGACATCGATCTGATCCACGCGTTCATCAACCATTCGCTCGACGCCGGTGTGCAAGGCCGGATGGCCGCCGACGTGCTGAACGGCCCGGTGAATTCGAAAGCGCAGATTCCGGCGGAAAGCCGCGCATTCGTGCCAACCCCGCAGCAGATCGCCGAAAAAGCGATCCTGCATGACGACAAGGCGCTCGCGGTTGTACAACCGGCGTGGATCAAGCGCTACACCGAAATCTTCGCAGCATGACCACGATGCCCGCGCTCTCCTCGCAGCGCGCCGGTTCCGGCGCACCCGATGAACCGGCGGCCGGCGCGTCGGGCGGTCTGCTCGCGCGGGCACGTCCGTGGATTCTGCTCGCGCCGATCCTCGCGTTTCTCGCGGTGCTCGCAGCCGCAGCGCTCGTCGTGCTGCGAATGAGCTTCGGCACATCCGGCAACGAGTGGCACAGCTTCACGCTGCAGAACTACGCCGACCTTGCGGACAATTATTTCCTGAAGTCGCTGTGGCTGACGTTGCGGCTCGCGTTCCAGAGCATGGTCTGCGCGGTGCTGCTGGCCATTCCGGTCGCGCTGGCGATGGCGCGGACTGAATCCCGGCTCGCGCGTCGTCTGTTGCTGGCGGGCGTGCTGTTGCCGCTGCTCGTGAACCTGCTGCTTCAAGGTTATGGCTGGCTCGTGATTCTTGGGCCGGCAGGTCTGCTTAACCATGCCTTGATCACAGGCGGCTTCATCGATCGTCCTGTGCAGTGGCTTTATCGTGAGCATGGCGTGTTGCTCGGATTGATCCAGACCGCGTTTCCGCTGGCAGTGCTGCCGCTCTCGAGCGCGATGCGCGCCGTGTCCCGCTCGTATGAAGAAGCCGCTGCCACACTCGGCGCGACGCGCATGCAGACGCTGCGTCACGTGATGCTGCCGCTCGCGATGCCCGGTCTCGTATCAGGTGCGTTGCTGGTATTCGCCTACAACGCGAGCGCGTTCGCGGTGCCGCTGCTGCTCGGCGGGCGCCGCGTGCCGATGCTGGCCGTGCTCGTCCACGATCAGGTCGCGCCGCTGCTGAACTGGCCGGCGGCTTCCGCATCGGGCATCGTGCTGATGGTCGCGACACTCGCCGTGATGACTATCTCCCAGCGGCTCGTGCGCCGCACGCAGCGTCTCGAAGAGGAGCCGAAAGCATGAGCACCGTCGCCACTTCGCGCACGTTCCGTCTGCCCACCACCATGCCTGGCCGTCTCGGCAAGGTATCGAGTCTGCTGGCCGCGATCGTGCTGTTTCTCGCCGCGCTGCCGATCCTGACGATGATCACGATGTCGTTCAGCGCATCGGACACGCTCGATTTTCCGCCGCACGAATACAGCCTGCAGTGGTATCGCGCGGCATGGCACACGTTTGTTTCGCCCGATGCAAGCGACGTGCTCTCGATGGGCAGCGCACTGACCACAAGCCTGATCGTTGCAATTTCAACGATGATCATCGCGACGCTGGTTTCCGTGCCCGCCGCGTATGCGCTTTCACGTTTTCGTTTTCGCGGCAAACCCGCCGTTGAACAGCTGGTCGCGCTGCCGCTCGTCTATCCGCTCGTGATGCTGGGGCTCTCGCTGCTGCTGGTGTTCAACGTGCTGCCAGTCGAGCTCGGCGTGTTCAGGCTGATCATCGCGCACGTGATTCTCGCACTGCCGTTCACGGTGAAGAACTGCGCGGCATCGGTGGCGACGATCGGCCCGGAGTTCGAAGAAGCCGCCTGCGTGATGGGCGCAAGCCCGCGCCGCGCGCTGATCGACGTCGTGTTGCCGCTGATGAAGCCGGGCATTCTGGCCGGCATGCTGTTCGCGTTCATCATCTCGTTCAACGAATTCACGGTCACGTTCTTCCTCTACGGCATCAACACGATGACGCTGCCGGTGTGGCTGTATAGCCGCACGGTGTCGTCGCTCGATCCGACTGTGTTCTCGTTCGCGGTGTTCATCGTCGCGATCGATTTCGCCTTGATCTGGGTGCTGGAAAAACTGATCGGCGACGAAGGCGTTGCGCTTTAACGCGCCGCTGCGCCAACCTGAAGGAATCATCATGACGCATCTGACCTTGCAATCCGTGACGAAGCGCTTCAACGGCGCAACCGCCGTCGATAACGTCGATCTCAGTGTGCCCGATGGCAAGCTGGTCTGCTTTCTCGGCCCGTCGGGTTGCGGCAAGACCACGCTGCTGCGGATCATCGCCGGGCTCGAAACACCGACGTCGGGCAGCGTGATGTTCGCCGGCAAGGACGTGACGCACGTGCCCGCGAACCGGCGCGACTTCGGCATGGTGTTTCAGTCGCTGGCACTGTTTCCGCACATGAGCGTTGCGGAGAACATCGCGTATCCCCTGCGGCTGCGCAAGATGGACAAAGCCGCGCAATCGCGACGGATTGCCGAACTGCTGGAACTGATCCAGTTGCCGCATATGGCGAACCGCCCCGTCACGCAGCTTTCCGGTGGTCAACGTCAGCGTGTGGCGATCGCACGTGCGATTGCTTCGTCGCCGAAACTGCTGCTGCTCGACGAGCCGCTTTCGGCGCTCGACGCCAAGCTGCGCGAAGCGATGCAGGTTGAAATCCGTCTGCTGCAGCAACGCCTTGGCATCACGACAATCATGGTCACGCACGACCAGCGCGAAGCCATGACGATGGCCGACGAAATCGTCGTGATGGAAAAAGGCCGCATTGCGCAGGTCGGCAAGCCGCTCGATATCTACCGTGATCCGGTCAGCGAATTTGTCGCCGACTTCATTGGCCTTGGCAACATCCTTCCGGTTACGCATGACGGACTCGGCGGCGTCAACCTGCCGGGCGGTCAACAGATCATCGTTGCCAACCCTGGACGCGTTGCTTCCGCGGCAACCGACGAAATCCGCCTGCTTATCCGGCCGGAAGACGTCTGCGTCAAACCTGCTTCGACGGAAAGCAGCGGCAATCATCTTGCCGGCACGGTAACCTTCATCCGCGACGTCGGCGCCACACTCGAAGCAACCATCGACTGCGCCGGCTTCACGCTCACCGCCGCGACCACGCCGCGCGAAACGCCAGGACTCCGGACGGGCATGCCCGTCCTCGCCGAACTGCCCGCACACGCATGCAAACTGATCGCAGCGCGCGCCGCACATTGAGTTTTCCAAAACCAACGTTTTCGACAGAGGAACGACTGATGACCACCCTTCACTCACTCCACGCACACGCCCGTCGCCTGCTGAAAGCCACTGCGGCCGGCCTTGCGCTGACCAGCGCCGCCGCGCTCACCGCTTACGCGCCGGCCGCCCACGCCGACGCGATCGACACGATTGCCAAATCCGGCGTGGTCCGCGTCGGCGTTTTCATGGACTATCCGCCGTTCGGCTCGATCGGCCCGGACATGAAGCCGATGGGCTATGACATCGACGTCGCCGACCTGATCGGCAAGGCGCTCAATGCGAAGGTCGAGCTGGTGGCAGTCACCGGCGACAACCGGATGGCGTACCTCGCCGACCACAAGGCCGACATGCTGCTCTCAGTCGGCCAGACGCCGGAACGCGAGAAGGTCATCGACTTCTCGAAGCCCTACGCGCCGTACTATCTGGCCGTATTCGGCCCGAAAACGCTGGCCGTGAAGAACGCAAATGACCTCGCCGGCAAGTCGATTTCGGTTGCGCGCGGCACGCTGGAAGACCTGAGCGTCACCAAAATTGCCCCGCCGACGGCCACGATCAAGCGTTTCGACGATCCGAACGGTGCTATTTCTGCATTTCTTTCTGGTCAGGTACAGTTGATGGTGGTCGGCAACGACGTGGGTGCGACGATTCTCGCGCGTCACCCCGCGATCGATCCGGAGCAGAAGTTCGCGCTTTTCAGCTCGCCGGATCACGTCGGCCTCAACAAGAACGAGCCGCGCCTGCTGCAAAAGGTCGACGAAACGATCGCCAAAGCACGCAAGGACGGCACGATGAACGCGATTTCGCAGAAGTGGCTGCGCACGCCGCTGCCGGCTGATCTCTAAGCCGACAGCGGGGGCCCGGGCCGCTTCAGCTGAACCCGGGCCTTACCACACGATGACCAGCACCCCATGAGCTACGCGTTCGACTTCAGCGGCTTCGATATGTACGCGGGCATGCTTGCCCGCGGCGTCGGCGTCACCCTTGGGCTCACCGCCGTATCGACGGTGCTGGGCGGACTCGTCGGCATTGCCGGCGCGGGCATCAGCATCGGCGGCCCACGCTGGTCGCGTGCGGTTGTGGCGGCGTATGTGGAACTGATCCGCAACACGCCGTTCATCGTGCAGCTGTTCTTCATTTTCTTCGGTTTGCCGGGGCTCGGCATTCATATCGACGAAGTCTCGGCCGCGATTCTCGCGATGACGGTGAATCTCGGCGCATACGCCACTGAGATCGTGCGCGCCGGTATCGATTCGATTCCGCGCGGCCAGGTACAGGCGGCGATGGCGCTCGGTCTGCATGGACGTCAGGTGTTCAGGCACGTCGTGCTGCCGCAGGCCATTGCCAATGTGTTTCCTGCGCTGCTGAGCCAGGTGCTGATCGTGATGCTCGGTTCGGCGGTGGTCTCGCAGATTTCGGTGCCCGACCTGACCTACGCGGCGAACTTCATCCAGTCGCGCAATTTCCGTTCGTTCGAGAGCTACGTGATCATTACCGCGACGTATCTGTTCCTGTCGATCGCGTTGCGGCAGGTGATAAACCGTCTCGGCGCGCGCCTCTTCGCGGGACGTATGCCGCACTCGGCCAGCGCGCCGCGCGGGCTTTTCCGTATTCTGTCTGCGTGGCGCACGGCGCGCGCGTTGCCTTCGGAGCGTTCGTGATGATGGAATTTACGCTCTGGGATATCGGCCGCAATCTGCTGCTCGCGGCACGCTGGACGGTGCTTCTTTCGCTGATCGCGTTTGTATGCGGTGGCGCGGTCGGCCTGATCCTGCTCGCAGCGCGTGTGTCGCCGTTGCCGTGGATGCGGCGCGCCGTGTCGCTTTACGTCGAGCTCTTTCAGGGCACGCCGTTGCTGATGCAGCTGTTTCTGGCGTTCTTCGGCTTGCCGCTGCTGGGCATCGATGTGTCGCCGTGGGTGGCCGCGACTGTCACGCTCACGCTGTATACGAGCGCGTATCTTGCCGATATCTGGCGCGGCTGCGTCGAAGCGGTGCCGCGCGGCCAGTGGGCCGCCGGCGCGAGTCTCGGCATGACGCACGCCCAGCAGCTGCGCTATATCGTGTGGCCGCAGGCGCGCAAGATCGCGACGGCGCCGACCGTCGGCTTTCTCGTGCAGGTTGTGAAAAGTACGGCGCTGACGTCGATCATCGGCTTTGTCGAACTCACGAAAACCGGCACGATGATTACGAACGCGGTGTTTCGCCCGTTTCCGATCTACGGCATGGTCGCGCTGCTTTACTTCGCAATGTGCTTCCCGCTGACGTGGTATGCGCGTGTGCTTGAGCGGCGCGCTCGGGTTGGGCAGCATCGGTAGCGTTTTGCTGCTGCATCGCCTGAAGACCCCATGACTGAATGACTGAACGACAAAAGGCCACTGCGGTGATTTCCCGCAGTGGCCTTTTTTTACGAACCGCTAACCGCACCAGGCAGGCGTATTTAACGCGCCGCGTTAGTCGACTTCCGCAACTTCGCGACATCATCCGGCTGCACGGCAGGCGCGTTGTTATTCCAGCCTGCCCGGATAAACGTCAATACATCGGCGATCTGCCGGTCGTTCAGCACCGGCGCGTACTTCGGCATGGGATACGGCGCCGGAATACCATCCACCACCAGATCGCCAGTCCCGTTCAGCGTCACATTGACGAGCGACGACGCATCCTTCTCCAGCACGTTCGGATTGCCCGCCAGCGGCGCGAGCATGGGCGCAAAACCGCGACCATCGACGCCGTGACAGTGCATGCAATACGCCGTATAGACCTTCGCGCCCGGATCGTTTGCAGGCCGGTTCAGCGACACCTTCGTCGCCTTCGGGTCATACGCGTACTGCGCGCCGCCATAACCGCCTGACGCCGGCAGCGACTTCAGATACTGCGCCACGGCCTTGACGTCGGTATCGTTCATCGCCTGCGTACTGTTGTTGATCACGCTCGTCATCGAACCGAACGCTGAAGCATGCGCGTTCGCGCCGGTCTTCAGAAACGTGGCCAGATCCTGTTCCGACCAGCGCCCCAGCCCGACGTTATGTTCGCCAGTCAGGTTCGCGGCGAACCAGCCGTCGAGCAGGCCGCCCGTCAAAAACGCGCTGCCGCTTTCATCGAGCGCTTTCTCCTGGAACGCGAAGCCGCGCGGCGTGTGACACGATCCGCAATGCCCGAGGCCCTGAATAATGTAAGCGCCGCGATTCCAGACGACGTCCTTGCCTGGTTTGTCCTGATACACGCCGTTTTCCAGAAATACGATATTCCAGAGCTTCAGCGGCCAGCGCATGTTGAGTGGCCATTTGATGTCCGGTTCGCGATTCGCCTGTTTAACCGGCGCAACGCCGTTCATGAAATACGCGTAGAGCGCATGCGTGTCGTCGTTGTTCACCTTCGCATACGAAGGATAAGGCATCGCCGGATACAGGTTATGGCCGTCCTTCGCGACACCTTCCCGCATCGCGCGCGCGAAGTCTTCCTCTGTATAGCGGCCGATGCCCGTATCCGGATCGGGTGTGATGTTGGTCGTGTAGATCTGACCCATCGGCGTGTTCATCGGCAGGCCGCCCGCGAACGGCTTGCCGCGCGGCGCCGAGTGACACGCGACGCAATCGCCGAGCTTCGCCAGATACGCGCCACGTTGCACGAGCGCGTCGTCGGCGGCATACGCGGCCAGCGGCAAGGCGATGCCCAGCGCCGCGGATACAGCTTTGAGTGTGATGTTCATCGACGGTCTCCGGTCAGGCGGTTTGCAGCTGGCTGCCGACCGGCAATTGCCGGATCCGCTTGCCCGTCGCAGCAAAAATCGCGTTCGTCAGCGCCGGCGCGAGCGCCGCCGTACCCGGTTCACCGATGCCGCCTGGCGCTTCGACACTCTTCACGATGTGGACGTCGATCGGCGGTGTCTGGTCGATCCGCAGCATCCGGTAGTCGGTGAAATTGTTCTGTTCGACGCGGCCGTCCTTGATCGTGATTTCGCTGTACAGCGCTGCCGTGATCGCGAAGATCGCGCCGCCCTGCACCTGTGCCTCGACGGTGTCCGGATTCACCACCATGCCGCAGTCCACTGCACAGACCACGCGCTTCACAGCCACTTCGCCCTTGTCGACGGCCACGTCGACAACCATCGCAAAGAAACTGCCGAACGCGTGCATCACCGAGACGCCGCGCCCCTGACCTTGCGGCACCGCACTGCCCCAACCCGCCGCCTGCGTTGCCACGTCGAGCACGTTACGCGCGCGCGGTGAATGCCCAAGCAGATCGCGACGATATTTAACGGGGTCGACCTTGGCCTGCGCGGCGAGTTCGTCGACAAAACTCTCGACAACGAACGTACTACGCGTCGGACCGACACCACGCCAGAATGCCGTCGGCACCGCGTGCGGTTCCTGACGGACGTAGTCGACCAGCTGGTTCGGCAGATCGTACGGAAGATCGGCGGCCACTTCGACGGCATCGGGATCGAGCCCGTTCTTGAAGGCCGGCGGCGCGAAGCGCGCCAGAATCGACGAGCCCACAATCCGGTGCTGCCACGCGACCGGTTTGCCGTTCGCGTCGAGTCCCGCGGAGATCCTGTCGTAGTAGTACGGGCGGTACATGTCGTGCTGGATGTCTTCCTCGCGCGTCCAGACCACCTTAACGGGTACGCCGAGCTGCTTGCCGACCTTCAGCGCCTGGGTCGCCATATCGAACTCGAGCCGCCTGCCAAAGCCGCCGCCGAGCAGATGGTTATGCACGACGATCTTCTCTGCCGGCAGACCAGTGATCTTCACAGCCGTATCGACAATGCGCGTCGGCACCTGCGTGCCGAGCCAGATCTCGCAGCCATCGGGCCGAACATGAACCGTGCAGTTGACCGGCTCCATCGTTGCGTGCGCAAGGAACGGCTGCTGATACACAGCGTCGACGCGCGTTTTCGCGGACGGGAACGCGGTGTTCACGTCGCCTTCCTTGCGCGCCACCGCGCCCTCGCGCTGCGATGCGTTCGCGAGATCGTCGACGATCTGCTTCATCGATATCTGCGCACCCGCGCCTTCGTTCCATTTGATATCGAGTGCCTGCACGCCGCGTTTCACGGCCCACGTGTGATCGCCGACCACCGCCACACCGTTGTCGAATTTGACGACCTGACGCACGCCGGGAATCTTCCTTGCGTTCGTATCGTCGACGCCTGCAAGCGTGCCGCCGAACACCGGGCATGTTGCAATGGCCGCGTAGACCATGCCAGGTACGCGCACGTCGAGACCGAACACCGCCGTGCCGTCGACCTTTTCCGGCGAATCGAGTCGCTTCGCCGTGGTGCCGATCAGCTTGAAGTCCTTTGGATTTTTCAGTGTCACGTTTTGAGGCGCCGGCAATTTCGCGGCTGCGTCGACGAGATCGCCATACGCGATGCTGCGGTTGCTGGCCGCATGAACGACCTTGCCGGCCTGTGCATGACACGTCGAAGGATCGACCTGCCATTGTTGCGCGGCCGCGTTGATCAACACCACACGCGCGGTTGCGCCGGCGCGCCGCATCGGTTCCCACGCGTAACGGATCGATGTCGAGCCGCCCGTCAGCTGGCCGCCGAGCAGCGGGTCCATGAAGAGCTTTTCGTTCGGCGGCGCGTGATCGATCGTGACGCTGTCGAGCGGCACTTCGAGCTCTTCCGCGATCAGCATCGGGATGGACGTGTACACGCCCTGTCCCATCTCGACCTTCGGAATCACCAGCGAGACCTTGCCGGTCCGGTCGATCTGCACGAACGCGTTCGGCGCAAACACGCCCTCCTGCGGCGCTTCAATGCCATCGCCACCGATCACTGACCTGTGTGGCGGCTGGTCCTGACCTGCCGCTGGCAGACTGAAGCCAAGCAGCAGACCGCCGCCCGCCGCCGCGCCTATCGTCGCGCCGAACTTGAGGAACGTGCGGCGGGAAATACCATGCGCCTCTATTCCGCGCGTGTCGCCATTTTGTGCGTCGAGCAATCCTTGCGACATATCACGCCTCCTTCGCGGCTTGCTTGATGGCCGCGCGGATGCGGTTGTACGTGCCACAGCGACAGATGTTGCCCGCCATCGCGGCGTCGATATCGGCATCGCTGGGATTGGGATTCGACGAGAGCAGCGAGGCCGCGGACATCACTTGCCCCGACTGGCAGTAGCCGCACTGCACGACATCTAGCTGACGCCACGCGACCTGCACTTTCTTGCCAGCAGGCGTATCGCCGACGGCTTCGATCGTCGTCACCTTGCGATCGCCGACGGCTGCGACCGGCAACACGCACGAGCGGACCGCGACGCCGTCGAGATGCACAGTGCATGCGCCGCATTGCGCGATACCACAACCAAATTTGGTGCCGGTTAGCCCCACGAGGTCGCGCAACACCCAGAGCAACGGCATATCGGGCGGTGCGTCGACAGTATGAGCCTGTCCATTTATCGTAAGCGTTGTCATGAGCTGCTCCGGATTGTGGGGTTATTGTTTGAACGTAGACTGAATTCGCAATGGGCTGACGGAATTTATTCTGCCGGCCAGCGCTAATACAGCGCTATGCTGATGAACAGCGCAACTGGCGCTGAGAACGCATCGGCATAGCAACGAACAGCGATGAACGAAAGGGCGAAAAGATTGTAGCGCCGACTGAAATTACGTGTTGACCAGCTGCCAACACGTTTGCTGGCTTGCTGTCAGAATCGGCTGATGAACTGAAAGGAGAAGACGATGAACGAAGCGCGCGCGATTCAATTTCTGAATGCCATCCGCAAACCGCTACTGACACTGCACAAGACGATCCTCGACCACGAACGCGCATCGTATGAGAAAGAGTTTGGTCCGATCACGCCAGCGGCGTTTCTTCAGGTGCTGATCAACGGCTCGGGGTTTCGCTGGATTACGCCGCTCTCGACGATCATCGCGAACATCGACGAAGTCGTCGACGACAAGAAAGCGACGCCCGCGGATAAAACCGGCGCCGCGGAGGCTGTCGTTGCGCTGTTCGCACCCGGCGACCCGAATGCGATTTTTCTGCCGCGCTATCTGCCGCTGCTACAGATGAATCCCGACATGCTGCACGCGCATGGGCAGGTCGCGCAGTTGCTGCGCGAAGTGGCGGAGAAGTAGCGCGCGCCAGTCGTTATGCGAATGCAGCCACGACGATACGCGCGGCGTCGGCGAGCACGTCGCTGCGCGATTTCGCGTCCTTATCGTTCTGCGTGAAGTAAGTCACAAGGACGATCGGCGGCTTTGCGGGCGGCCACAGCACGGCGACATCATTGGTTGTACCGTAATCGCCCGTACCTGTCTTGTCGATCACGTCCCAGCCTGCTGGAACGCCCGCGCGAATACGTGCCCCGCCCGTTGTGTTCGCACGCATCCACACCTGAAGCTGGTCGCGTTGCGGTGCGCCCAGCAGATCACCCAGTGCGAGCCGCTGCACGCTTTGCAGCATCGCGGCGGGCGTCGTCGTATCGCGCGGGTCGCCCGGGATCGCCGTGTTCAGCTCCGTTTCCCAGCGGTCGAGGCGGAACGTATCGTCGCCTGTTGAGCGCGCGAACGCCGTGACGGCTGACGGACCGCCCACAATCCTCATCAGCAGGTTCGCGGACGTGTTGTCGCTATAGTCGATGCCAGCCGCGCAGAGTTCGGCGATGGTCATGCCCTCGTCGACGTGCGTCTCCGTTATCGGTGAATACGCGACGAGATCGGCCTTCGTATACCGGACGCGTTGTTGTAAAAAGCCCGGCTCCTTCGCGCTGCGCGCGAGGATCGCGGAGACGATCATCACCTTGCACGTGCTGCATAACGCAAAGCGTTCGTCCGCGCGATGAGCGAGCTGCGCGCCATTCGCCGTATTCAATGCCGCGACGCCAAGGCGTCCTCCTGATGACGCTTCGAGCGCCGCAAGCTTTGCTTCGGGCGAAGAGGCTTTAGACATATCGGTCGCCCATGAAGAACAGGCAGCGATGAAGGGCGTGGATGCAGCCGCGAGCAGCAGTACGCGACGGGAGGGCGAATGAGTCATCGTTGGATTGATCGTGTGAGGTTTGCCGGGACAGTCATGCGTGCGATTCGATTGCGCGACCCTCTGGAAGGTTCCGCGTTATCGAACGGTATGGTTGCTGTCTTTGAGGGCCACCTGATCCCGAATATCCTCACCATTAGGTTTTCGATCTGACGCAGACGAAATGCATGCATTCCATCGAGGAAAGGATGTTTATCTATTGACAATCCCTTCCTCATGCACTTCGCACGGTGCGAAAACCCCTTATTTCAGGTGCTTTTATGCATCGTTCGTTGATCGGCGTCGCCTTGCATCGTCCATCGCGCAAAAATGCATCGCTTGTTGTTGCGATTGTTTCCACACCTGACTTGATCAACGGTGAGGTTCTGCGGGAGGCGTTTTTATCGCGTTGCGTTGCTGGCCGTCGCGAATGCAGTGGCCGGAAGATCCGTTGTCACCACAACGAACGGCCCCGGCAAGCGATTTGCCGGGGCCGTTTTACTTTGCGCTAACGCGTCAGAGCGTGAGCGGAACGTTGCGGCTAGCCCCGCCCTTGCGGCAGGTAAGGCATCGGATCGACGGGCTTGCCGTCATGACGCAACTCGAACAGCACCGACACGCGCGTATTGTTCTCATTCCCCATTTCAGCGATCTGTTGTCCCTGATGCACGACGTCGCCGGTTTTAACGAGCAGCTTGCGGTTGTGCGAGTAAGCCGTCAAAAAGTCCTTGTTGTGCTGGACGATGATCAGACTGCCGTACTCGTTGAGCCCTGTCCCGGCGTACATGACCTTGCCGTCCGCGGCGGCCCGCACTGGATCGCCGGCCTTGCCCGCGATCTCGATACCGCGCGTTTCGCCCGCCTGGAACGGCTCCACGACGGCGCCCTGCGCCGGCCACGCCAGCGCGACACTCTTTGCAGCGCGTGCAGTCTGCGCGGTCATCTGACGCGAATCCGCCGAACCTGCCGACGCACCCGAACCGACCGGTTTGCCATTCGCCGCGACCGTGATCGTCACAGTCTGCTGCGTGACGATACGCAGCACCTGGCCTTTCTTCACGTGCGCTGACGGCTTCATCCGGTTCCAGGCCAGCAGGTCCTTCACGCTGCAATTGTTCTTCTGCGCGATACCCGCGAGCGTGTCGCCGCGCTTCACGCGGTAGGGGGTTGTCTTCGTCGTCGTGACGGTGCGGCTCGTCACCGCATCGCTTGCAGCCTGTTGCGCCTGCGCCGCTGCATCGGATGCCGCTGTTGCCGCGGCTGCCGCAGCCTGAGCGTCCGAAGCCGCGTTATCCGCTGAAGCGCCCTGCTGTCCAACATTCGCACAGCCGCTGATCGCGACGGCGATCCATAACCCGGCGAGGCCTGCCCTTGTCCTGTCGAAGCGACTTCTCAACATGTTCGACTCCTGCGTCTTTCAATGGCCAGGCTTTTCGTACGTTGCGCAGAAGGCATGCATTCACGTACTGGCGTCTTGCGCAGACCGCAGCGACGGGAGACTCACATCGTTGTGTCCGCAACCAGCTCGCACCAGTCAGCACATGAAGCACCTTCTCACTCTCGCAACCGGGACACATTCCTCATACAAAAAGGGCCAGATTTATCGATTAAATTTCACGCAGCATTGTAATGGCCGCATCACAATCTGCGCGCTCCCCAAACAACTCGATACAAATGCTTACGAAGGGAATCTTTCGGCCGGTTCGCATCGACACCGCGCGCGACATAGGCGCGACTGGCGGCAATGACCGGACGTGGGGTGCGATCGTAGCCCCGTGACTCGTCCAGCACGGTGCAACCGCTCAGGTTTGGAACCCTCCTGGCTACTAGCACGACCGCATCTTCTTAACGGCAGCGTGCGCGCGAAACTTGAGGCACAGCGTGGATACGCGCGGCTGTCAGCTGTAATATTCGCCCGCGTATTTCACGTAACCGACGGGATGATGGGTGAAATGCAGCACCGGCAGCACCGGGTTGGTGTTGTCCTGGGTCGGATAGGCGCTGGCTTCGGGAATATATTCGCCCTGCACTTCGATCGGCTGGCCAGCCTCGAGACCGGGAATTTCCTGATTGAGACCTTCGGTGTCACCGAAACGCACCGCGACGAACACTTCGGTGCCCGTCAGATTCTGCTGGCCGCCCTCGAACTTCACGACCGTATCGATCTTCATCACGAAGTGTTGATGATTGGCGCCGTTGTGATTTTCGGGTTCGGCGAAAACGCGCGAGATCGTTCCTTGAACGCAGGCTAACGGCGCGC
Source organism: Paraburkholderia sp. GAS42 (assembly GCF_050436565.1). NCBI lineage: Bacteria > Pseudomonadati > Pseudomonadota > Betaproteobacteria > Burkholderiales > Burkholderiaceae > Paraburkholderia > Paraburkholderia sp. GAS42. The sequence goes on from NZ_JBNDML010000015.1 coordinate 137,636, forward strand.
CCAGCGAGTAGACGAAACGGTGATGCGGAAGAATCTGCGTGGCGCGATTGCTCATGATGTTCTCCTCGGCGTGGCCTGTGGCGGATATCGTGACGAGATGGCGGCGCACAAACCGGACCCGCGTGTCCGGGCCGGTCGACATGCGCGCGATATCATTTGAGCAGCCTTACGCGCGCGAGTTTCAACGCACGCGGAATCGACCGCTATCTGAACGGAGACATCGTGCAAACCTTCGAATCGAAAACGATCAGCGTGCGCATTGAACGGAGCGCGCACGATGTCTATGACTTCACGGCATCGCCTGCTTCGTTCGCGCGCTGGGCGTCGGGGCTTGGCAAGCCACTACGGGAAGAAGGTGCGGTGTGGGTGTTCGAGGGACCCGAAAGCCCGGTGAAAGTCCGCTTCAGCGAACGTAATGCATATGGCGTGCTCGATCATCATGTGCTGTTGCCCGACGGCAGCGAAATCTATATTCCGCTACGCGTGATCGCGAACGGCACAGGCTGCGAAGTGCTGTTCACGTTATTCCGTCCGCCCGGCATCAGCGGAGAAAAATTCGACGCCGACGCTCAATGGGTCGCGCGCGATCTGAACACGCTGAAAGCACTGGTCGAAGCATCGTAAGCCAGAGACTTCCGCACTCACGCACTGACGTATTTACGCGCGCACGATCGTCACGCCCAGCGCTTCGAGCGGCGCAGTCAACGTAACGGGCGTCTCCTTCTCGACGACGATCGCGCTCGCGGCCGCGATCTCCGCGATCATGCAGGCCGAGGCCGCGTTGAGCTTCTCCGCCGACGCCAGCACGATGGTCTCTGCCGCGCGCGCAGCCAGCGCGCGCTTCACATAGGCCTCTTCGAAGTCACCCGTGCTGAATCCTGCCTCGGGATGCACGCCCGTCACGCCCATGAAATACAGATCCGCGCGGATATGACTGAGCGCTTCGATGGCGGCCGCGCCGACGGCTACCATCGAGTGCCGGAACAACCTGCCGCCAATCAGGATCACGTCGAGCGCAGCATGATCCGCCAGTTCGACCGCGACACTCGGGCTATGCGTGACGATCGTTGCCCGCAGGTCGCGTGGCAGATTGCGCGCGAGTTGCACGGCCGTCGTTCCGCCATCGATGATCGCGATCTGCCCGGGCGCGATCATCTGCGCGGCGGCCTTGCCGATCGCCGCTTTCGCCGTTGATCCGATGCCCTGTCGCCCCGCGAAATCCACCGCGGCCGGCGACGATGGCAACGCGCCGCCATGCACGCGCTGCAGACGCCCTTCGGCTGCAAGTTCACGCAGATCGCGGCGCACCGTGTCCTCCGATACGCCGAACGCGGCGCTCAACGTTTTGGCGACAACCTGGCCATCGCGGGCAAGCGCGTCCAGGATCAGCTGTTTTCTTTGCGAAGTGAGCATGGGAGTTGAATACACGAAATTACTTGTTTTTGCACGAACATGCACGATATCATGGTTTTCAAAGGTAATCGATCGGTCTGAACGGAAATTCCATGAACGAAACTGCCGACCGCGTGCGGATCGTCGACGTTGAAGTGCTGTCCGACGACTGGTACGTCCTGAAGAAAACCACGTTCGATTTCCAGCGTGCCGACGGCAGCTGGCAGCGTCAGAGCCGCGAAACCTACGACCGCGGCAACGGCGCGACCTTGCTGTTGTACGACCCGGAGCGCGCTACGGTGGTGCTGACGCGGCAGTTTCGTCTACCGGTTTTCGTCAACGGCCACGACGGCATGCTGATCGAAGCGCCGGCCGGTTTGCTCGAAGCGGCGTCGCCCGAAACGCGGATTCGCGCGGAGGTCGAGGAGGAGACAGGCTACCGCGTACACGACGTGCGCAAGGTCTTCGAGGCTTACATGAGCCCCGGATCGGTCACCGAAAAGCTGTTCTTTTTCGTCGCGCGATACGATCCTGCGTCGAAGGTCAGCCAGGGTGGCGGGGTTGCCGGCGAAGGCGAAGACATCGAGGTACTGGAACTCACGATCGACGAGGCGCTGGCGATGGTCCGGCGCGGCGATATCGCCGATGGCAAAACCATCATGTTGCTGCAGTACGCTGCGCTTCATCTGTTCGCACGATGAGCGGCGGTTGCCGCGTCTGACGCGCGGCAACCCGTCGCCATCGCGTCGGTCAGCGTGATTCAATGCGCGCCGCGTTCGCTATCGAGATGCACCATCTGCGCCTCGTTGTAGCGCGTCCCGGCGACGGCTTCAGGCGGAACCGCGGCTTCGATCGCAGCCAGTTCGCCCGGTTCCAGTTTCAATCCAGCGGCAACGATCGCATCGGTCAACTGCGCCCGGCGACGCGCGCCAACGAGCGGCACGATGTCGTCGCCACGCGAAAGCGCCCACGCAATCGCGATCTGCGCCGGGTTGCTGCCACGTGCCTCCGCAATGGTCCGCAGCGCTTCGACGAGCGCGAGATTGCGTTCGAGGTTTTCACCCTGAAAACGCGGGCTCATGCTGCGAAAATCGCCCTTGCTGTTTTCGCGCGATGCCGACCACTTACCGCTCAGCAGCCCACGCGACAGCACGCCATACGCGGTCACGCCGATCCCCAGTTCGCGACAGACCGGCAGAATCTGCGCCTCTCGCTGAGCAGTCTATTCAAACCTGTTAACATCGGCCAGTTGCGCAACGTGGTGGAACCTCCGCCGCGCCGAGGAACTTCCGCCACCACCACCGGTCAGTCCTACCAGTCCCGCAGCGGGTTTCCCTTTTCGCCTGCCCAACCGGCCTCGCGTCGCGCGCCTTCGCGGCAGCGCATGCGATATCGGCTCCCCCATTCAGCAAACCTCGCGCTGCCAGCCATGCGTCAAGCATGCGTCTGCGCGAGGTCGTTCTGGCAATACCTATGCAAACGTCGCAACCCCGTCTCGTCGAGCTCGATTTTTTCCGTGGGCTCGTGCTGCTCATCATCGTCGTCGACCACATCGGCGGCAGCATCCTGTCGCGCTTCACGCTGCACGCGTATGCGCTGTGCGATGCTGCAGAAGTCTTCGTGTTTCTCGGCGGCTTTGCGACCGCCACCGCGTGGGCTGCGCTCGCGGAGCGGCGCACGGACGCCATCGCACGCAACCGCTTCCTCAAACGTTCGCTCGAGATCTACCGCGCGTTTCTCGTGACTGCGGGCCTGATGCTGCTCGTCAGCGCAGTGCTCGTCGCGTTCAGTATCGATGCACCGAATCTCGCCATCAACGATCTCGACGACCTGATCGACGCGCCGCTCGAGGCGCTTGGCGATATCCTGCTGTTCCGCCGCCAGCCGTATCTTGCGTCGGTGCTGCCCATGTACGCGTTCTTCGCACTGATGGTGCCCGCCGTGTTGCCGCTCGCGCGCAGCAAGCCGTGGCGGCTGCTCGCGGGCAGCGTCGCGTTGTGGGCGTGTGCGCCGCATCTGGCCGGCTGGCTGCCGGGTGTCGAAGACACACCATGGGATTTCAATCCGCTCGCGTGGCAACTGCTATTCGTGCTGGGCGTGATTGCGCGCTGCCAGCCGGTCTATCAGCGTATCAACGCGCATCGCGCGGGCGGGCTCGTCACGATCGCGGCCGCGTGCGTGGTCGGGGCGGCTGCGTACTACAAGCTCTTCGTCGAAACCGCGCCGCTCGACCCGAGCTTCAAACAGAATCTCATGTGGCTGCGGGCGGTGAACTTTCTGGCGATCGCGTGGCTGGTCGCGAGGCTGGTCCGCACGGGTTGGGTGGGCAAGGTCGCGCAGCGGCTGCCATGGATCTGCCTGATCGGGCGCAAGGGCTTGCTGTGTTTTGTCGCCGGGACGGCGATTTCACTCGTCGTCGATTCGCTGCTGTATCACGCGACGGACGGCCTGCTCGATGTTCCGTTCGGTCTGGTCGCCGACGTGATCGCGGTCGGCTCGTTGCTGCTCGTCGCGCAGGCGTCTGGGCCGGTTTCGCGCTTCATCACGTTGCGTCCGAGCCGTCGCCAGGCGGGCGCAACGAGCGTCACCGGCGTACCCAGTCGTTCCACAGCACCATCAGCACGGTCATCAACGCCGGGCCTATAAAGAGTCCGAGCAGGCCGAACGTCTCCGCGCCGCCCAGAATGCCGAACAGCACGAGCAGAAACGGCAACCGCGTCGAGCCGCCGATCAGCACCGGCCGCACGAAATGCTCCGCGACAAACACGACGACGAAACCGATCACTGCAAGCCCTATCGCCGCTGGGACCGAGCCTTGCGCGAACAGCCATAGCGCCGAGCCGCAGAACACGATTGGCGCGCAGAACGGCAGCATCGCGGCGACCGCAGTGATCAGACCCAGCAGCGCCGCATGCGGAACACCAACGAGCGCATAGACAACGCCCAGCAGCGCGCCTTCACCGAGCCCGACCACCACCAGGCCTGTCACCGTGCTGCGCACTGCGCCCGCCATGCGCTGGATCAGCTGCGCGCCATCGGAGCCGAACGCCCGCCGCGCGCCCTTCAGCATCGTGTCCGACAGCCGCGGGCCGGCCTGCAGGATCATGAACAATGTGATGAGCATGAAGCCGAACACGACGAGGATATGCACGGCGCGCTCACCGAAATGTCGTCCATAGGTGAGCACAGTCTGGCTGTGCAGGCCCTTCATCGCCGCCGAATCGCGCAGCGGCTGTTCGAGATTCGTTTTCCACCACATCGTGATCTGCTGCACGCCGAACGGCAGATGCTCGATGAAGGCCGGTACCGGGATGCCGTTTTCCTGCGCATCGCGGAACCACGCGAGCAGGTTTTGCGCCTCGCTGACGGCCTGAGCAATGCCAAGCCCGACCGGGAGCACCACCAGCAGCGAGATCGCAGCCGTGAACACGAATGCAATCGCCGTCGTGTGGCCCTGGAACTGGGGGTGACGCTCCACGTGTGTCAGCAGCGGCCACAGCGCAATCGCGATCACGCTGGCCCAGACCACTGCGGGAATGAACGAGCGCACGATCCACAACGCAAGCAGCACCAACGCCACGTAAAGTACCTGCAGCCCCACTTTCTGGGCTTTCTGGCCGCTGGATTGCGGCTCGGGCGAAGCGGGCGGACGCTGGATCATGAGACCTCAAAACTTGAATGGTAACGGCGCACGATGCGGCTTGAAGGGACGAAGCCCCCGGAGCGCATCGCACGAAGCGATCCCGCATCTTAAAGGAAGCTAAACGCTGGGCGTCGAACGGCTGGCAACCGGCCCCGACATGGCTCCCTGATATGGCTCCTTGATATGGCTCCTTGATATGGCTCCTTGATATGGCTCCTTGATATGGCGTCCACAGTGCCACCCGCATGTCGCGCGCCGAACAACACTGCGTTGCAAAAACCCGCGCTATCGGCTGCGACGGGCGTCCAGCTGCGTTGTTTCGTGCCACAAGCCGTTTTCCGCCCCATTATTGCTAATCCTGGAACGGTGTTTCTACGGACGCACAATGTTCTTCTTGCGCGCGCGGGACTACATTCGGCACACCACACAACGGGAGCCGACCATGCAGACCATAGCGTCCTTACCTCTGAGCGGAACAGAAGGCGTACGCATTGAGATTCTCGAGCGCTCCGACACGACGCTGGTCATTCGCTGGGTCGAGCCGGGACGCTGCCACTACGGCGAGCAGCGCTGGCGTCGCCGGTCGGCACATACGTCGGGCACCTGCGCGCTGTCGCGCAGCAAGATCCGTCGTGGCGACGCCGTCTTCAAACCGGCTGAGCGTCCCGCGCCATCGAACGCAGCGGCGATGATTTCCGCCGAGATTCTCGGCAACCTGCTCGACGCCTGATCCGGATCGATCTACGCCTTCGAAGAAGGCAAGCCGATCACGCGCCCACGATACGTCGCGCGCTGCTGGTTGGCCTGCGACTGCGCCAGCACGAGCGCACGCACGCGGGCCTCGATATCGTCATCGAATGCGACGGCCTTCGGGCCTGATGTATCGACGTGCAGCAGCATCTGCTCGCCGGCTGCCACGGGTGCGTCGCGGGCATCGGTGAACATCTCCAGATAGATATGCAGCCGCTTCGCATCGTGCGCGAGCACGCGCACCTCGACGCGTAGCGGCGCGCCCTCCTTGATCTCGTGCAGATAGTTGACGTGCGCTTCGAGCGTGTAGATCGACCGTCCGCGCGCCTTTCGGGTCACGTCATCGAGACCTATCCGGTCGATCAGCACATCGGTCGCGAAACTGAAAATCAGCAGATAGAACGCGTCGCGCAGATGGCCGTTGTAGTCCACCCATTCGGGGCGCACCTTATCGCGGTAGACAATGAGCGGCGTTTCGTCTGGCATGGGGTTTCCGTGTGCTGGCGTTGAGGCTGCCGGGGAATGCGAGCCCGGCAGGGCGTGACGACTGACCGGCGGCAAACCCACCGCCCGGCATGGACATTCTGCCACCCGATGCCCCAAGCAGTCGCATGAACCGATGCGCCGGCGCATCCTGCGTGCCCGCGCCCGCGCCCCGCCGCTTCGCAGACGCCCACCACTGTGATTGCGGCAAGCGCCCGTGTGCGGTACCGTGAGACGAATCCGCGGCGCCAGGCAGAGGAACTGGGTCATTACGCTCATGGTGCGCGCGCCGCACACCGCGTTACAACATCCGCGCAACGCCATTTGGGACGGGACCATGGCTGAAAACGATCCGACGCTATCGATTGCTCCGCAGCAATTCTCCACCGACGTCATGCTTGAAAAGTACGCCAAGGGCGACGAGCAGACGGTCGGCGACGTCTACCGGCGCGTCGCGCGCGGCGTGGCGTTGGCAGAGCCCGAAGCGCTGCGCCCGGTAATCGAAGCGCGCTTCGTCGACAACCTCCTGCACGGTGCGCTCGGCGCCGGCCGTATCATGAGCGCGGCGGGCAGCGGCATCGCCGCCACGCTGATCAACTGCTTCGTGCAGCCGGTCGGCGATTCGATTCAGGGCGTCGATGAAGCAGGCCTGCCCGGCATCTACGTCGCCCTGTTGCAGGCCGCCGAAACCATGCGGCGCGGCGGTGGCGTCGGCTACAACTTTTCTGCGATCCGTCCGCGAGGCGCGCGGGTTCATACCACCAGTTCGTCAGCCTCCGGGCCGTGCAGCTATATGGATGTGTTCGACGCGTCGTGCCGCACCGTCGAAAGCGCAGGCTCGCGACGCGGCGCGCAGATGGCCGTGCTCGACTGCGACCACCCTGACCTGCTCGAATTCATTGAAGCCAAACATTCGAAGGGACGCTGGAACAACTTCAACGTCTCGGTCGCCGTGACGGACGACTTCATGCGCGCGGTCGAAAACAACCAGCCGTGGCAGCTCGTGCATCGCGCCGAGCCTTCGCCCGCGCTGCGTGCCGAACGCGATCTGCAGCAACGCGACGATGGCTACTGGATCTATGCAGAGAAACCCGCGCGCGCGATCTGGGACATGATCATGCGGTCGACCTACGACGTCGCCGAACCGGGCGTCGTGTTCATCTCGCGGATGAATGAGGACAACAACCTGCGCGCGGTCGAAACGATCCGCGCCACCAATCCGTGTGGCGAGCAACCGTTGCCGGCATACGGCTGCTGCAATCTCGGGCCGCTGAACCTGACGCGTTTCGTCAGCGATCCGTTTGCGCAGATGCATGGCGGCACGCCTTCGTTCGACTGGGAAGCGCTCGCCCAACGTACGCGCACGCAGGTGCGCTTTCTCGACGATGTGCTCGACGTCACGCTCTGGCCGCTCGTCGAGCAACGCGACGAAGCCGCCGCGAAACGTCGCATCGGCGTAGGTCTGACGGGTCTTGGCGACACGCTGGTCATGCTCGGCCTGCGCTACGACGCGCAGGAAGGTCGCGATTTCGCAGCGCGTGTCGCGCGCTTGATGCGTGACGAGGCGTATCGCGCGTCGGTCGAACTGGCGAGCGAGCGCGGGGCGTTTCCGCTGTTCAATGCAGCGCAGTATCTGGAGGATGGCACGTTCGCCTCGCGCCTGCCCGACGACATCAAGGACGCGATCCGTCGTCACGGCATCCGCAACAGCCATCTGCTTTCGATCGCGCCAACGGGCACCGTCAGCCTCGCGTTTGCGGACAACGCGTCAAACGGCATCGAGCCCGCGTTCTCGTGGACGTACACGCGCATGAAGATCATGGCTGACGGCAGCCGCCAGCAGTTCGCGGTCGAGGATCATGCCTGGCGTCTCTACCGCGAACTCGGCGGCGAGGTGAGCGCGCTACCCGAATACTTCGTCAGCGCGCTGGAAATGTCCGCGCGCGACCATCTCGACATGATGGCCGCGGTGCAGCCCTTCGTCGACACGTCGATCTCGAAGACCGTGAATGTCCCGGCCGATTATCCGTTCGATGATTTCGAAGGCCTCTATTTCGATGCGTGGAAACGCGGCCTGAAAGGGCTCGCGACGTATCGCCCGAACGACACGCTCGGTGCGGTGCTGAGTGTGTCGCCCGCCGAAGCGGACATACCGGACGACACGCTCAGTGCAGCCGATCTCGATCCGCTGCGCGTGACGATCGATCATCGTCCGAAGGGCGAATTGCCCGCGATCATCGAAAAGGTCGAGTACCTGACGCAGATGGGCAAGAAGTCGCTTTACGTGGCGGTGTCGTTTATCGAAGTGACCGGACGCCTGAATGGCAAGGAAGTCACGATCGAGCGGCCGATCGAATTTTTCATCCCGGCCGGGCAACGCGATGAATCGCAGCAATGGATTACGGCGACGATGCGCTCGCTTTCGCTGGCCGCGCGTGGCGGCTTCGTCGCACGCAATCTGCAGGACATGCGCAAGGTTTCGTGGGATCGCGGCCAGGTGCGGTTTGGCGAGGTCCAGCATCCCGACGGACATCGTTCGCCGCGCTGGCATGACTCCGAGGTCGCGGCGTTGAGTTATGCGATCCAGCAGATTCTGCACCGTCGCGGTTTTCTCGACCCGGAAGGCAATCAGGTGCCTGCGCGTGTACTGGCCCGTTTGCCGCGCGGACACATGGTCGAAACCGCACACGCGGCCAGTGCGGATGAAACGCCTGACGAAATCCGCAGCGAAACCAGCGGCCCCGAACTCGCGCCCACGATGCTCGGCAGCAAGTGCGAATACTGCGGCGCCAATGCGGTCATCAGAAAGGATGGCTGCGATTTCTGTACCGCGTGCGGGGAAATCGGGGCGTGCGGCTGAGCGAGAAAAGCGTGAAGCGCGCGTCAATGTGCGACTAATGGCGGTTTTCCCACAGACTGGATTTGACGGTCTGTCATCCTGTTCACTCGGATGTGCTGTGTTGGGAGATCGCCATGTCGGTATATGTTGATGAAGCTTTCAGGCCGTGCGTCACGGAGTGCGCAACGGTGGCCTTTCGTGTGTGCTTTGACGATCGCGTTCAGGTTTTCGAAGTGAGTGCTGAAGCACTGATGACGTACTGCGGCGCAGCGAGCAGACGCCGCACCGACCTCCTCGTGGCGTTCGAAGACGCCCTGTGCGCGATTCTGAAAGTGGCGGAACACAGAAAGTCCTTCAAACCGACCGAGCCTGTGCGACTGGGCCTCGACGAATTCAAAACCGTTCTGCATTAGCCCACGAACGCGGCGCCGGCACATGCGCCGCAAGGTCCAGAAGGCGCCCTGTTGCCCGCTTTGCTCGTTTATGATATGTTTTGCTCGATTGTGATTGATTCATCCACCGGGCAAACGGGCAAGACATGCAACGAACACGACAGGACGCAATCGACGGGCTGCTTCCCGAGGAACGCGAAAGGCTGATTCTGGAGCGGCTGCGCGCGCAGGGCCGGGTGCTGGCATCCGAACTCGCTGCCGAACTTCAGACGTCTGAGCACACGGTCCGCCGTCACCTGCGCGATCTCGCCGGCGCGGGACATTGCAAACGGGTCTACGGCGGCGCCCTGCTCACTTCGCCGGCGGGCATTCCGGCATCGACTCGCATGCGTGAAGGCGTCGATCGAAAGGCGTGCCTCGCCCGGGTCGCGGCGTCGATCGTCCGGGAGAGGCAGATCATTTTGCTGGACGCCGGTTCGACCAACGTCGCGATCGCTGAAGCGCTTCCGGACAATGCGGATCTCACGGTTGTCACCAACTCGGCCGAGGCCTGCGTACGCATGCAGGACCGGCCGGGATTCGATGTCATTCTGATCGGCGGGCGCGTCGGTCGGCGCGTGGCGGGTTCGACGGGCGCCACCGCCTTGCTCCAGATCCAGCAGATCAGGGCCGACCTGTGCTTCCTCGGCGCGTGCGCGCTCGACCCCACCGAAGGCGTCGCGGCATTCGAAGCCGAAGATGCCGAACTCAAACGGGCGATGGTGAAAGCGAGCGGGCTGGTCGCCATTGCCGTCACCTCGGAGAAGTTGATGACCGCCGCGCCTTATCTTGTTGCGCCAGCATCGGCCGTCGATTATCTGATCGTGGAATCCGGGCTCTCCGCCGACCGGCTGGCCAGCCTCGAAGCGGCCTGCGACACCGTGATGGTTGCACCATGATGAAGCCAGTCAGGGAGCGGATCGCCACCCTCGCGGTGTTTCTCGCCAATGGATTCGGGATTGGCGCCTGGGCCGTCGAAGTCCCGCGTATCAAGGAGAGCCTTGCGCTGAGCGATGCCGCGTTAGGGATCGCGCTGTTCGCCTTTGCGCTCGGCGCCATCGTCGCGATGCCGCTTGCCGGGCGGCTCGCGCCCCGGTTCGGAAGCGGCCGGGCTACTGCACTGCTCGGCGCGGCGTTCGTCGTTGCGCTGCCGCTACCGGCGCTCGTGCCCAACCTCGCTTTGCTCTGCTTCGTGCTCCTCGCGCTGGGCGCGGCGAATGGTGCGCTCGATGTATCGATGAACGGACACGCGAGCACGATCGAAACGAAGTGGAAGTCGCCGATCATGTCCTCGTTCCATGCGGCGTGGAGTGCGGGCGGCCTGCTCGGTGCCGCGACCGGCGCAATGATCCAGAAATGGAGTGTCGGCATTATCGGCGGTCTGGTGCTGCCCGACGTGTTCATCGGCGGACTTGTGCTGATCGCTGCCGTTATCGCGCTGCGGGACCTCGGACCGCGTGCGGCCGCGCCCCCTGCCAGCGGATTTGCCTTGCCCAGTGCAGGTGTGATGAAGCTTGCTGCGCTCGCCTTCCTTTGCATGATGGTCGAAGGCGCAGTGGCTGACTGGAGCGCCGTGTTCCTGCGCTCGACGCTGAGCGGCGAGGCCAGCATTGCCGCACTCGGCTACTCCGCGTTTGCATTCTCGATGGCGGCCTGTCGTGTTATCGGCGACGTGTCCGTCCATCGGTTCGGCTCCAGCAAGGTGGTTGCCATCGGTGGTCTTGTGGCGGCAACCGGGCTCGCCCTGGTGCTGGGCCTGCCCAATGTCCTGACCGCCTGCGTGGGATTCGCGCTGGTCGGCGTGGGTCTGGCCAACATCGTCCCGGTCATCTTCAGCGCAGCGGGCCGCTCGACGCTGACGCCCGCGATCGGTGTGTCGATGGCGGCCACTGCAGGCTACGCGGGCTTTCTGGTCGGTCCGCCATTGATTGGATTCGGCGCGGGCTTCCTCGGGTTGCGAATGGCGCTATGCGTGCTCGTCGTGGCCGCACTGATCGTGTGTCTGGTCGGCGGACGGGCTGTCCGCAGCGACGGGATCGCGGCAACGGCGAGCTAGCGTATCGGCGAGCGGAAAAGCCCGGGCGCAACTTGCCGGATGCGTCGATGATCTGACGCGTCCGGCCTGCCCGTTCTCAGCCGGGCGAAGCCACGGGTCAACTCCGTCATCAGATCTTCAAACGCGACACCTTGGTCCCCGAGAGCGAGACGTCGCCCATCAGACCGGCGTTGGTCAGCACGAACACCTCTACCGGCGCAGTTGCCGTGGTCGTATCAATCGCCCCGTTCGCACCTACCTTCACGAGCGCGACCGATCCCTCGCCTCCGACCGACCAGCCCTCGGAGTTGCGAAAGCTGTCCAGCGCTTCGCGCGTCATGAACAGGAAGATGATGGCCTTCGATTGGGCACCCGCCTGGAAGCCGAACGATCCGGATACTGTGCTGTAGTAACCCACCGACTGCCCGCCCACGCGCAACGCACCTTCGCCGTACTGACCGCCCACGACGAAGCCGGCTTGAAGCACGGAAGGGAATACGAGCACGCCATTCGCCTTTGCGACAAGTTCCCGCGAACCCTTGACGTTCGCGTAGAGCCGCGACATGGTGCCCCGGACCTTTGCGTCGATCGACCGCCGCTTCGCTGAATTGCTCTCGCTGGTTGCTGCATGACTCATCGTGGCCGTGCAAACGGCAAACGCAAGACCGGCGACAGCCCCTGCCCGTATGAAATTCCGCCTTTGCATCGCGACCTCCATAGTGATTCGTTGTCAAATTCCTGGTGTGGGATCAGCTCAACGAGATCATATAGCATGGCTTTGCAAGCGGAATGACCTTAAGGAAATCTGACGCCCAGGCGACGCGCGCCTTTGCGCCGATCGGCCGTCATGACAAGTCATGCTCCTGAGCGCAACCGGGCGTCAACCAGCAAGTGGCCTTGAGGCGAAAAACAACGACTATTGGTAAGGAGCAGCGGATCTCAACTTGCACTATCAGAGGCTCAAAAGCAGCTCAGGAAACGCGCGCCGGCACCAGCCCATACCTGGACATGACGCCGATAAGCTTTGAGCGGTCGGGCGGGCCACCGGCATTTACGATTGTTCCGACGTCACGAAAATACTGGGCGCCAATGTCGGGCGTAAGGACGATCAGTGCGCGCGCCGTGCCACTGTGCGGGTTGCTAAAGTGATGGACCGATCCACGCGGGGTAAACATCCATTCTCCCGGCGTAAGGTCTCGGACTACCCCATCGACCGAGTACCGAAGTATGCCCTCGAGCAGATAGACGCATTCTTCGTTACGTGTGTGGCTGTGTGGCGGCGGCACTTGCGAACCGGGCGGCACAGTCAACTCAAAAACACCCATCCCGCCGGTGGCAGTTCCATCTATCAGGTACTGAATGGTCAACTGACCTACGTTGATCGGTTCGTTTGGCGCCACGCTGCTGAGAGTCATTCCCAAACTCCTTCAGACCAGGGATTCGCGTCAGTCCGCCAACGTTGCAGGTAAGGGGTGCGCCACTTGCGACGCGTCCTGCAACTGACGGGAAATACAATTCAACCCGGATTATGCACCTCCCACGAACGTATTTTGTCCCGGAGCGGCGACAGGCCGGTTGGTCGGCTCGCGCAACACGCGATGGCGGGTTGCGACGACGTCGCCGTCTTGAGGACGGAACGGCTCATATAAATCCGCGCCGTACCGTCCGGTCGAATCTGAAGTCGGGCTGAGCGCGCCTACTGCACGGTGATGGTCTCTCTCATATTGGGGTGTATCCCGCAGAACACCTTGTAGACCCCCGCCTTGTCGAACTTGAACTGGAACGAGTCGTTCTGGTCGAGCGCGGCGGAGCGGAACAAGCCGGCGTCGTTCACAACGGTATGCGGTTCGCCATCAAGATTCTTCCAGGTCACCGTCGACCCGGCTTTAACCGTAATCGACATCGGCGAAAACATGAAATTCTTGATCACCACGGCGTTAGAGTCCTGAGCGTGCGCGACAGTGAAGCCAAAAGACAGCGCCACCATGAGCATCCCGGCCCGGAGGGGAACGATGAAGGCGCCGCGAAAGATAGTCGTTAGCATGAGTGGGTCCTGTTAGTGAGCGGTATCTGGAATCACACAAGCGTCGAGTCAGCGAGCGTCGCCTTGAGCGGCCGGCGCACGATCTTGATGCTGGTCACGCCCAGCATCTTTGGAAGCTGATCGCTCGCGACTGTCAGAGGCCCCGGGCCGGGCCCATTGCCGGCGGTCGGCTGCGGGTAGGCCGTCGAGCGCGCCGTATGGAACGTGATATTGCCCTCGACCTTCGACACGATCTGGTGAATATGGCCGTTCAGGACGGTCACCGAACCGAAGCGCTTCAGATAGCTCATTGCCTGACCCGCATCACCCGTGCCCCAACCCCACGGCTCGTAGATCGTCCACATCGGCATGTGCGCGAAGACGACGATCGGCGTGCTGGACGAACGGCCCTTCAAATCGTTTTCCAGCCAGGCGAGCTGCTCGTCGCCTAAACCGCCCAAACCATTCGGCTTGAAATGCATCACATTGACGAGCGCGACGAAGTGCACGCCGCTGTGGTCAAAGCTGTAATAGCCTTTGTTGTCCGAGGCCTGGCCAAAGCGGCTGAAGTATTCCGTCCCCGGTCCATCCGTAACGTCGTGTTCGCCAGGAACAGTATGCAACTCGGTGATATTCAGGCCCGACAACAATTGGGCCGCAAGATCGAACTCAGCCGGTTTGGAAAGATGGGTGATGTCGCCGGTATGAATCGTCAGCGCGGGCTTGACCGGCATCGCATTGACGAACTCAATCGTCTGCTTGAGTGTGCCCGCGACATCCGGATTGGCCTCCTTGTTGAAGCCGATGTGCGAGTCGCTGATCTGGAGAAACAGGGGGACGCCCGCGGCAGCTGAGGAATCGTTCGCGTTGGCGGCAAGGGTTAACTCCACCGGCGTGAGGATACCGCCGGCCAGGACGAACACCGTGCCGACGCCACCGTAAGCGAGACATTTCAACGCGCCGCGGCGCGACGGATCAAATGGAACATGTGACGACATAGTGACCTCACGATAAAGGTTCGGGAGGTGGGCCGCAGGATCATCCGACGGGCCTCCGGACCGGATTCAAGAGGTAGACTGCCGCGACATCCGTTTTATTCCATGATCGAAAACCGCGCCGCTCGCGATCAGTTCGTCACGCACCCTTCACTGCCCGGCCAGAACGTGCAGGAGCCTGTTGAAACCGGCGCTCAGGCCCGGTGAGCTGCCATTTCCCGCAGCCGGCCGGATTCGGGAATAACCGTCCCAAGCTGCCGGTCTTACGAACGGGAACACACGAAAAGGGGCTCAAAATGGACATCATCGACATCGCCCGTGCATCGGGAATGGCCGTTACGCTCGAGGGCAGAATCGGCCGCGAGGAATACCAGAGCGTGTGTGGTTCCTTATCGGCGTTGCAGCGATTTGCCGATGCAGTCCTTCAATGCGCAGCGAAGCAGAAAGACATCCAGAAGCGCGCGCAAAGAACTTCGCACCATGCATGAGAAGGGGCGTGTACGACATGCCGCACCGGCCAGCGGCAACGCGCCCGAAACCACGACCGCTACGAAACGGTATGCGCACGCAGGTTCATGACGAAACCGTTCAGTTCAGCGTCGCCGGCATCGGTAATCGCCCAGTAATTCATGCCTGCGGCACTCCAGTGCGCCAGATGGTAGCCCTGCCGCTGGTCGATGTGAGGCGTGGAGCCCGCGTCGTTACCCGGCCACACATAAAGATTGATCGGGTGCAGCTTGTAACGATAGACCATCACGGCCACCGGCCGCCCGTTCAGGTAATCGAGGCGCCCGCCGACCAGCGGATACCCCTGCTGCACGAGATCGACGACAGGCGGCGCGAAATCCAGCTTGCCGTCAAACCACGGCTTGACCGTGTGCCGGTCGGTTGAAATCACATCGGAGAGGTGGTTGAACTGCAACGAGCGAATATGATTGTCCACGAGTTCCTGAGTCAGGCGCGTCTCGCCGGACGGCACCGAGAGGTACAAACCCGCACTCCAGGCCAACGCAACCAGGCTCATCGCCATCGCGCCAACCGGCGCCCAGTTCAACGACCCACCGCCGCTGTGCCAGCCGAATCCTTCGACCAGCCGCTGCCACAGCGGGGGCCGTCCCGGCAACGCAGCCTTGATGCGTTTCACCAGTTCCGCTGGCGCCTCGACGCGCAAATCCGCCTGCCGGAGTTGCGCACTCACCTCACGGTGTTGCGCGTAGACCCGCTGACACTGTTCGCAGCCAGCCAGATGGCGCTCGAATTCGAGCGCTTCGGACAGGCTCAATTCCTGATCGAGATAGCCCGGCAGCAGTTCGGACGCCTGTTCGTGATCCATCACGCCTCCCGATCCGTCGATGCGAGCAGCGTCGCGAGTTGCTGGCGGCCACGCCCAAGGCGCGACATCACCGTCCCCATCGGGATGCCCACAATCGTGGCGATTTCCTTGTACGACAATTCTTCCAGCTCCCGCAGCACAATCACCTCCCGGTACTCCAGACGCAAACCCTGCAACGCCTTATGCACCCGCTTCTGGCTCTGGCTGCGTATAAGCATCGCTTCAGGACTGTCGTCATGGTCGGCGGTACTCATCTCAAGGCTGTGCATGTCTTCCTCAAACTCCAGCGTACCCGGTGCGTGGCCCCGGTTCTGCTGATACCAGGTGTAGAAGGTGTTACGCACGATGCTCAATAGCCAAGCGCGGGCATCGTCGCCGCGGAATCCGCCGAAAAACCTGAACGCGCGAAGATACGCCTCCTGCACCACGTCCTGCGCGTCCTGGTCGTTATGCGTCAGCCA
Organism: Paraburkholderia sp. GAS42; assembly: GCF_050436565.1. NCBI lineage: Bacteria > Pseudomonadati > Pseudomonadota > Betaproteobacteria > Burkholderiales > Burkholderiaceae > Paraburkholderia > Paraburkholderia sp. GAS42. Next base: position 154,021 of record NZ_JBNDML010000015.1, read on the forward strand.
TCGCGCAACATTGAAGGCCGAATTCATATGAGGCAATACGAGCGTTTCGAAGCGCTTCGCGAGGATGGGATCGGCCATTGTGAAATGAAATTCCTGCAGTAACCGCAATCCGTGGCCGACAGTTACCTAACCACCGGCATGCCATTTTTATTCCCGGACGGTCGCCGGAATGCATCGCATGTTAAGCCGATACACCATTCGACGCCTTTTTACACACTGCCCCACGCTCTCAGCGAGCGGCGTAGATGACTGATCTCACGGGCATTGTAGTCGCGCCAGGAACCCAGGCACGCCCATTCATGCCCGGAGTAAATGGCCTGCTCCCACTTCCCGCAACGCCTGACCGGCGGCAGATGCCGCCTCATCCAGTACGCCATGCCGGTCCTCGACGGCGAGTCGACGAGGCACCCAGTGTTCTATCAAAAGCGCGGGAATATACGGCGATGAAGCAGCGTCTACTCATCGCATATCGCGTAACACCCATAGGAGACTGAGATGAAAAAGGTTGCCCGCATTAAACAGGAGCATCTCACCCAACAGCACGCAGCCGGGAAAGCGGCGGGCATTACGTCGGCCACTACCACTCGTTGAAGGTCCACATGCAATCCGTTCTGCGTCGTTTTCAACTCGGGTCGGGCGTCGTGCTGCTGATTTATCTTTTTCTCCACCTGGTCAATCATGCACTCGGAATCTGGTCGCTCGACCTGGCAGGTCGCGGCCTCACGCTGGCGCTGCGACTCTGGCATAGCGTGCCCGGAACGATCGCACTGTACGGTGCGGCCTCCCTGCATTTTGCACTTGCGGTGCGCACGATATACGGACGTCGCCACTGGGCACTGCCGCCCGCCGAATGGATACGCCTGTGGGCAGGCCTCAGCCTGCCTCTGCTACTCATCCGCCATGCAGTCGCGACCCGGCTCTCGGCCTCGCTCTATGGTTTCGAACCGAACTATGAGCGCGTGATCATCGTGCTGCTCACGAGTGGCACACAAGGCTTGCAACTTGCGCTGCTCGCGCCCGGGTGGATACACGGTTGCCTCGGACTGTGGTTCCGTTTGCGCCCCTATCCTTTGGCGCGCCGCGCGAAGCCCGCGCTGCTGGCATTCGTTGTCCTGCTGCCACTGCTGTCCGCGGCCGGCTTTGTGAGGATGATGCAGGCCGTCGTGGCGAAAAGCGTCGTCCTGCCGGCGCCCGATCCGAAACTGGTCGCACATCAACTCGCTCTCGATGCCTGGCGTCACAATCTCATCACCCTGTACCTGTCGCTGATCGTCAGCGCTTTCGTCGCCGGCCATTTGCGCAACTGGCTGGAGCGTCGACGATTGCGGAAAACCTCGCTGAATGCCTAGCGCATTCACAGACCAGGCGAGACCGCCGCTATAAGACTGCGAAGAAGAACCGGTCACGCTTCGATAAAACCAGCGTCTTTTCACAAAGACTGGGAATAACCAGCGGCATCGCGGAGTTTACTCAATGCACACCGCACGATCCTTTGCAAACACTTAGGAGTCTGAAATGAAGAAATATCTCGTGATAGCCATTTCGCTATCAGCTCTCGCCTCGTCAAGTGCATTTGCCCAGAGCAAGACACGCGCCGAGGTATATCAGGAGTTGATCGAAGCACAGCAGAACGGTCTGAACTACGTCACCGATACCTCGTACCCGGATGTCAACCCGATCTACGCGGCCCAGGTCGCGCGCATGAAGCAGGAACGTCTTGCACATCAGAACGCGTCTGGCTCGAACAGCGCGGCTCATTGAACATGCGCTTTGTCCGGCGGGTTGGTGCTGGCCCCACGTCACTCAGGTGATTCACAGCTCGACCCGTCATCCGCATAAACAAGCACCCCAACACTCTGGGAGCACCACTATGAAATCTGATTCAAAGAATCGGTTTGCTGATCAGCCATGGCGCAGCCTGGCTCTCGCAGGCGCAGTCCTTATGTCGACTTCAGTCTGCGTGTACGCGCAAACCATGCAGGAGCCCACGACTCATCAAGTCACCCGTGCAGAGGTCATGCATGAACTCGAAGAACTAGAGGCGGCGGGTTATAACCCATCCCAAGGCGACGACGGCGCATACCCGGCCGATCTTCAGGCCGCGGAAGAAAAAGTTGCCGCCAAACATCGAGCAGAAAGAAATGCGGTAACGAGCGCAGGCCAGACCGCACAGACGAAGCCGGCACCTTGAACTGCAGAGTCTTTCTGGAAATCCGCCGGATTCAGATACGTATAGCCGTCGTCGGCCTTCCTGATTGCGCCCGGCGGCTACGCAGCCGTCCACTCGACGAGCGTGGCTACGGTATTCATGTTGCGGGCGGTTCCGGTCATGGCGCCCGGAATTTTCAGTTTTGAATGCGCTATTCCTTCTCCGTAGTACACGTAAATCTCGCGCGTCCCGAGCGCGATTTCTTCTGTCTGCTGGCCACTTACATTCGCGAGGATGTCCTCAGGCGGCGGCGCATCCAGAAATATTGCGACTGTTCGATTCGGTGCCGCTGACCTGAAGGGATTCCCGGCAAGAACCGCGGCCAGTTCGGCGCCCGTCCGGATCAGAACCCCTACCGGCTTGCCGGCGTACGTCTCCAGACAACGCTCAAGCTTCGCCTTCACACTCGCTTCAGAAAGCCTGCTTTCAAATACGACGTTGCCACTAGCGATATATGTGCGGACTTTGGAAAAGCCAAGTGATTCGCACATCGCACGAAGTTCGGACATGGGAAGTTTGCCGGTGCCGCCAACATTCACGGCCCGCAAGAGAGCGGCGTACGTAGTCATCCAGGCATTTTATTTCCATTTCTCCGATGGGAGTTGTCGACAAGGCAATCAAGGCAGTTTCTTTGGCGTTCCGGCGACCGAAAAGAGATTCAGGTCCTGGTCATGAACTTCTATCGCGCAGTCTTTAGTGCGTTGCATCCCCCGTTGAATCCGCAAGTTGCAACGGCCATTCGCGCGACCGCTACCTCAAGGTCCTGGCGCCTTGCCTGTGCGGTCGTTGTCGCCTTCACGCCCCTGCGCGTGGGTGGCTTCTGTTCTGGTTTGTTTGTCGACGTGGAGCAACGCGGGTGTAAAGAAGCAGCCCATGACCGCGGACAGGATAATGAAAATCGAGGCCGCATCGACCAGCAGTCCGACACGCATGAAAATATAGAAGCAGCATAGAATATTCAGCACGTGCAGGAAGACACCCAGAGCGGCGACCCCTTTGGGGACGACTCTTATGAACATCGCGAACCGCGATTGCGGGCGAGGCACATACCAGATAATCAGCAACCCGAACGTCATGATGAAGGCGCTTTCTGCCCATTTCAGCCAGGTGGGGCGGCGCAGGAAACGTCCCTCGAAAATCGTCTCGATGACCTGCGCCTGAATTTCGATACCCGGCACCAGTTCCCCCAACGCAGTCGTGCGCATGTCGGTCACGCCGGCGCCAGTCAGGCCGACCAGCACCAGTTTGTCCCGGATCCGTTCCGGATCGACTGTTCCCTGCAGGATGTCGCGTGCCGACACGTAGCGGTTCAGCGTCGACCGAATGGACGCGAAATGCAACCAGATGTCACCGCCGGGCTGCGTGGGCACCAGCACATCCGCGACACCCACCGCCTGCACGCCCGATGCATCGGCAAAGACGTCGATCGCCGATGAACCCGTGGCGAGGCGGAGCATTTCCATCGGCAGACTGGGGACCAGTTTCTCCCCCAAGCCCATGATGAGAGGAATATGGCGGACCACGCCTTGTTCGAGCGCCACGCTCAGCATCGCCTGCCCGTGGGCCGCCGCCTGCAATTCTGGCAGGCTGGCGAGCACGTAGTCGTACCGTCGCACGCGGCCCAGCGGGTCGGTGCCATGCACGAGGATTGGAGCGCTTCGCAGATCGGTGCTGGTGGTGAAGGCGGCATGATCGAGCGCCGCGGCACCCAGTATGGTCGGCGCCGCGCGCAACGATCTGGCGAGAATGGCTTCGTGACTGGGAAGGGCCCGCAAGCCGGCGGCCAGGGCCGCAGCCGTTTTCGGCAGATTGCCGGCCACCTTGTCGGGAGAGGTCTGATCCGGCTCCGGCATGTAAATGTCGAGACCGATAGCCAGCGGTTTCAGTGCCGCAATGGCATCGATCAGGCTCGCGAGTCGATTTCGCGGCCAGGGCCATTGACCGACGGTTTCCAGCGTCTCCTCATCGATCTCGACAATGGTCACGGGCTCTGCAGTCGGAATCCGCGGGAAGTGACGTTGATACTGGTCGAACAGAAGTTGCCGGGCCGTTCTAAAGGAGTCAGGAAGCGTCTCGTCAAGCGCGCCCACGAAAGCCGGACGTGCTATGTTGCCCGGCCATTCGCTGGACAGGTTGAGCAGGCTCAGGCCGAACAGCACCACCAGCGCCACCGGACGCCCCTGGGCCGCCTTCAGCAGATTCCTGATCCGGGCAAGCCATGGGTCGTAATAGCGTTTCATCAAAGAAAGGCCATTGAGCGTCGATAACTGACGCGGGTCATTGAATTGTAATGACTGCGCGTCGGTTCATGCGATTGGGAACACCATCTGCCGTGGGGACCAGTGGCTCGCGCTTGCCCCGGCCAGCAGTCTCTATCTGTTGGGCAGGAATGCCTTGCTTGATCAGGAACGCTGCAACACTCTCCGCCCGCCGTATTGACAGTCTGTCATTGAACTCCTGAGAGCCCGCCTGATCGGTGTGACCGACCACCACGAGCTGAGGCGCAGGCCAGGTAGCCAGGACGGTTTTTAACTTTTTAACCGTGACGGATGACTCCGGGGCCAACTCGGTGGCAGAGTCAAAGAGAAAAAAAATCGTAAATGTCATGGGGCGCGGAGGCCGGGCCGCGAGCAGCTCGCCGTATCGTGCCTGCACACTGGATTGACTATCCATCGTTTTTTCGATGGCGCCGCCCTTCGTGACGCCAACCCCAGCGTAAGCCTTGTCTATGGTTTGCTCTCCGGTGGCGCTGCGGACAATGACCGCGCCGACTTTGCCCTCCGGATCCGGCAATAAAATAATTCTGTCCGGGGGCGTGCTACATCCGGCCAGGAAAGCCACCATGACGAATGCCGCCGCAGATGCCCGCCGATGACGTCGGTGTGCGGCCTTCAACGTGCACTCTCCCCGTTAGCGCCGACTTCGATGATAAATTCAGTGCCGCGCACGCCCAGTGTGGTAGTCGGCGTGCTGAAACGGACGGCGTCCGGATTCGCTTTCGCCAGCTTTCCGGAAATCACGGCCAGGGAACCACGTTTGATGCTGGCGTCGAGCACCCCATCATGGGTCGTGGTATTAAACGCGAATTTGTTGAGGTCGAGGATGGTATTGGCGCCGGCGGAGAGTTGGGTGGTGTCACGCAGCGTGATGCCGACCGAGGATTCCGGGCCGGTCACGATACGATCGCTGCCGTAAACTTCGCTGCCGATGGCCGCGCCCGAACTTGCTCCAGCCCGCTCGATCTGCACCGTGCCCTTGAGGGTCTTGACGACGCCGGCAGCATCGGCGGCCAGTGCATCGGCGACTGCCATGCACCCGCAGGCAAGGATCAAGGCATATTTGATGGCTTGGAGACGCATCGGTGGCCCCTGATTGCGTTAACGCTGCTTTCCGCGGCGTAGCGCGGCTCCCCGACGTCGACCTGGTGCTGTGAGCGATCATTCCCCGACTGCTCGTAGAGCTGGGGCTTGCGAAGGACGTGCAGAAATGCTGCTCCTGGAAATCAGGTGGAGACTTTTCTGCCGGATCGAACAGCGTATCGCCCCGACCCCAATGACTCTGTGCGCTTCCCCGCATATTTGGTGCAGTCACGCTCGCCAACATCCGGATCGCACGACGCAGACGTCGATTCACCCGTTGCATTTGCCTCGCGCAACGGTGATTGGCGCGACTTGATCCGTAGATGATTCGTGTTAGGACCCGACGTCAGCCGTCAGTTGTCAAACCCGAAACCAGTCGCCGCCGATGCGAATCAGCTTTGCTCGGTCAGCTGAGTCGAATACAAATCGATTAACCAGTCGATAAAAATGTCGACCCGCCTCGGCTTGGTTCGATTAGGCATATACACAACGGACACAGGGCGGGGATTTAACGGATAGTCTCTCAGAACCTTGCTCAGTCGGCCCGATCGCACATGAGCGTCGAGTATAAAGGTGCTCCCCTGTATCAATCCGAGGCCCGCAAGCCCACATGCCACGTAGGTATCTGCGTCGTTAACCAGGATCGCGCTCTTCAGCGGAACGGAACGGACCTCGTTTCCCTCGAGAAACTCCCAACTTCTGATACGGCCTGACTTCATGGCGTAACTCACGCCGATGTGATCGCTGAGGTCATCCAGGGTGAAGGGCTCGCCATAGGCATGGATATAGTCGGGCGACGCGTAGGTCAGCGTTTTGTAATGACCCACTGTTTTAGCGACTAGTCCAGGTTCGCTTACCGTTCCCACGCGCAGGGCGCAGTCGAGCCCCTCTTCGATCAGATCGGGGTGGTGATCAGCAATGCTGATGTCCAGTCGAATATCAGGATTATTGGCGAAAAAATTCGGTAGTTCCGGGATCACGGTCGACTTCGCGACTAGCGAGGGCATGCTGACACGGACTGTTCCACTTTTGCTTCCCCTGGAAGCCTGAGCGTCGGCGTCCATTTCGTCTAGATCCCGAAGAAGCGTGACGCAACGTTCGTAGTAGCGAAGGCCCGCATCCGTCGGCTTGCTTCGACGGGTTGTCCGGTTAAGAAGTTTCACGCCCAGATCCGACTCAAGGGCCTGAACCATACGACTAACATAGACTGCCGACGTATGCAGCACTTCGGCGGCTCTCGTGAAGCTGGTCGATTCGACCACCTTCACATACGCCTTCATTGCGGAAATCTTGTCCATTGTTTGTTGTTGCGTCTTTCTTTACATGTCGAGGTTCGTTGCGCGAAGTATGGTTAGAACATATCCGCAGCCGCTTGACGCTCTGCGCCCTTCCCTCCGGGTTCTCGCTCAGACCGTGACGGGATAAACGGCCCGGTGATCATATTCGAGTAGCTTTGCCCAGGCCCCACCATCGGAAACACGTCAGCGTTCTGGTCGACCATCACTTCGAGAAATGCCGGTCCGTCAAAATCTACGAAGGCCTTAAGTTTGTCCTCGAGTTCGCTCATTGCTTCAACGCGACAGGCAAACTCAAACCCGTCGGCCCGAGCTGCCATGACAAAATCCTTGCGATGAAGCGACTTGTCGCTCACGCACAGTCGACCCTCGTAAAAGAGACGCTGCCACTGCCGGATCATCCCGTCACCGAGATTGTTGAGCAGCAGTACCTTGACAGGCACGCCGTACGTGGTTGCCGTCTCCAGGTCGCCAATATTCATGCGGATGCTGCCGTCGCCATCGATGTCGATCACAAGGGCATCCGGTCGCGCCAGTTGAGCGCCGATAGCTGCGGGCAACCCGAAACCCATCGTCCCCATACTGCCCGAAGTCAGGAAGCTTCGAGGCTCGACGAAGTCGAAAAACTGCGCAGCCCACATCTGATGCTGGCCGACGCCTGTGGTGATGATCGCTCGCCCCCCGGTAATTTCGCTGAGCTTTTCGACAACGAACTGCGGCTGAATCGCCGGATTGCTCCGGTCATAGTTCATACCGTAGACCCGCTTCAATTCCTTTATATGATCGAGCCAGTCTAAAGGCGCTTGCGCGACTGGACCGTGCTTCATCAGTGACAGCAACGTATTCTTCGCGTCGCCTACGTGCGTCCAGTGCGCCCGTTTAACCTTGTTGATCTCCGCTTCGTCGATGTCGATATGCGCGACATACTGCGCTCCGGGCGCAAATGCGTCAGGACGGCCACCGGCGACGCGATCATCGAATCGGGCACCCACCGCGATCAGGAAGTCACAATCCTCCACCGCGTAGTTCGCACAGGCCGCGCCGTGCATGCCCAGCATACCGAGCCCCAGTTCGTGTTTTACGGATATTGCGCCAAGCCCCATCAACGTGGTCACCACGGGGATCCGATAGCGCTCTGCAAACTGACGCAATTCAGCCGTCGCGCCGGCCGTGATAACACCGCCGCCGGCATACAGCAGCGGTCGCTTGCTCCGCGCCAGCAGATCGAAAAATTCGCTGCGCTTGTCGTCTTCGAGACGAGCGCCTCTGGCCACCTTTCGAAGACGATCGGAGTAACCTCGAAACTCCAATGCACCTTGCCCATGGTAAATGCCAGTCCAGTTCTGGATGTCCTTCGGCACGTCTACGACAACCGGGCCAGGACGGCCGGTGCGCGCGACTTCGAATGCGGTCCGTAGCGTCTGTTCCAGCTTTGCCGGGTCGGTAACCAGAAACACCTGCTTTGCGCACGCCGACATGATGTTAAAGACCGGCGCTTCCTGGAAAGCATCACTGCCGATCGCGGCTCGAGGTACCTGTCCGGAGATGAGGACAACCGGGACCGAATCACCGTTACAGTCGGCGATCGGCGTCACCGCGTTCGTCGCCCCGGGGCCTGACGTAACCATGAATACGCCAACCTTTCCGCTCGCGCGCGCATAACCAGCGGCCATGAAGCCGGCGGCCTGTTCATTGGCGGGCACAACGAGGTTGATCTGGCGCTCGGGATTGTCCGCGTGCATTTCGTTGAAACGAAAGACGGCATCGTACGTCGGCAAAATCGCGCCGCCGCTATAACCGAATACGGTATCGACGCCCTGTTCGCTGAGTACGCGCAGGATGATGTCTGCACCCGACATCGATTCGCCGGCAAGCGGTGGTTTCGGGAGGACTTTTAAAGCAGCGTTTGGGTTTTTGGTCATGGCTGGCTCGCATGGGAAAGGGCGCTGACATATCAGCGCCCAAAATCAAAGGGCGATTTCCCTTCCAACTCGAGAACAGCGTATGTTCCGTACCAGCTTATGGACGACTGCTCTGACGGGTTCTCCGTACAAAGCGCAGCCCATCTAGCACTTTCTTGATGTGCGTCTGGAAGAATCGTGAGAAATGGTTCTACCCATTCTGACAATGATTGAAGCTGCACACACGCCCAAGAAGGTCGTATATGGGCCACGATAGACTGAATCTCGGCCATTACGATGCCACTACCGCCCCGCCGCTTTCCCACAACATGCAAACGGTCGCCGCCCTGGAGATTTGAGCCACGTTGCAACTGTCGGCATGGCGTCGGCCGCGAACAGTTCGTGAAGCGCGACGCGACCCTCGCGTCACTCGTACGCGGACCCTTACCAGCATTCTTCGGTTGCGTACCCATGCTCCATGTAACAAGTGACTTTCAGCACGGACCCTTTATCCCGCCACGCTTCGCTTATAAACTTCGTTCCATCCAGGACAAATTTATGTCGCGAACCGGCAGGCAAGCCGCCCACCGGGCGGCGCGGAGTCGTACCAATGGCGGCGTGCTTACAATCAATGAGGGTCACGGCATGAAAGTCGCCATTGTTATATTCGATGGTGTGCAGGCGCTGGATGTTGCTGGCCCCCTGGACGTATTCGCAGAAGCAAATACATTTCTGCCTGAGCATCAGAGATATCAGGTCTCTCTCATAGGATACGAGGCTGGCACCGTGTCCTGCTCGAACGGGATGGGACTCTCAGTGCCTTATGGTTATGCGGACTTCGATACTCCATGTGACCTGCTGTTGATAGCAGGAGGACCGCAGTTGCCTGATGCCCAGCTACGAAGCGAATTTCTGAAATGGTTGCAAGACCAGGCGCGCGGCGCAGCACGGTTTGGCTCCGTTTGCAACGGAGCATTTGTGCTCGCGCACGCCGGGCTGCTTGACGGTAAGGAAGTGACAACCCACTGGGCCGATGCGGACCGCCTCGCCGACGAGTTTCCGCAGGCTTGTGTGCGGCCCGACAGGATTTTCATCCGTGACGGACGCCTCTTTACCTCTGCCGGCGTGACGGCAGGCATCGACCTGTGTCTATCGCTCGTGGCGGAGGACTGGGGGCACGAGCTTGCGGTGCGGGTTGCGAAACGTCTGGTCGTCTACATCCAGCGAGAAGGTGGGCAGTCTCAATACAGCCCTTACGTCGGAGTACGGAAGGACCACGATCCGATCGTCGGCAAGGTGCTCCGATACGTGACCGAGCACATAACCGATACGCTGTCGATCGAACAGCTTGCGAGCGCAGTTGCAGTCAGCCGACGTACCTTCTCGAGGCTATTTGCGAAGTATGCAAAGGTGACGCCGTCCGCGTTTGTCGAACAGGTTCGCGTTGACACCGCGAGGAAGTTGCTCGAGGAGACAGATGCTCCTCTCAAGACTGTGGCGTTCAATTGTGGTTTTCACAGCGCCACGCATATGCGAACGACTTTCTTCCGGCGGCTTAACGTAACGCCCAGACAGTATCGCCAGCGATTCCGTGGTGAGGCAGGTATGCAGGCAACGGTGGGCTTGTAGCAGTGTCAACGAGCAAGTCGGATCAGCAGGGATGGAAAGTATGGGATGGCTTTCCGGTCTACCCGAAGTTGGCCTGGTTAGCGCGGGCGCCCCTCGGGTGGCGAGCCAGTGGCATAGACCGTCGCTGGCCAGAATCGGGGCACATTTGACCTGAAATCGACCCTCTTGCCGGTTGTCCGCCGTGACGGTGTGGCCCAAACTGCTGCGCTTGTGGGAGCCCCACTCCCGATGAAGGAACAGGCGAGGATGGTTTCCGGCCCTTCCGTCAGAGCATCTCGATGCAATCAGAAGACCGTGTCGTCGAGGTCGCCTGTTGTTCCCACCCGGCGGCTCGAATGTACTTCACGAAAAGGCTTATACCATCCGTGACCCGCTCCGATTTGCTTCAAAGTCTTCCTGATATCCTTGAACCGGGTTTATCCGTGGTGTTTTGCGGCATCAATCCGGGCGTCAGCGCGGCATCGACCGGCCGCCACTTTGCCGGCAGAAGCAATCGGTTCTGGCGGGCCGTTCATCTGGCGGGTTTTACGCCCGAACAAATCTGTCCTAAGGACGATCGCACTCTCCTGCAGTATGGTTGTGGCCTGACAACCGTGGTCTCGCGTCCAACCGCACGAGCGGACGAACTATCACAATGGGAGTTCAAAGCGGCTGCGACGGAATTCGAGCGGAAGATTGAACGATATGCGCCGCAATGCGTTGCCTTCCTCGGGAAGATGGCGCTCTGCGCAATGTCGGGCAGGCGCGACATCCACTGGGGCCTGCAACCGACACCGTTCGGCGGCGCGCGCGCATGGGTGTTGCCAAATCCCAGCGGCCTGAACCGGACATTCAGCCTCGACGCGCTGGTGACTGCCTACCGGGAACTTCGTCTTGCAGTCGCGCCAGCTGGTCAGGCTTCGAGAACTCGTACAGTCGACCAGGCCGCACGTTCCGACCTGGCCACCGGCATTCCCTATGACTGAGCCCAAAACCGATCTCTCCAATCGACCTGCGAATGCGTAGTCGCCAGAGACCGTAAAAAAACCGATGCGCCTTTTCGTGCGCTCTTACTTTGCCGCCGCCGCGCGTTCTATCGCGGCAATATCGATCTTCTTCATTGTCATCATCGCCTCCATCGCACGCCTTGCGGCATCATAATCGGGCCCGTTGACAAGCTCTAGCAGCCGCCTGGGCGTGATCTGCCACGAAAACCCCCAGCGGTCCTTGCACCAGCCGCAAGGCGCTTCCTCTCCGTCAGTGCCGATAATGGCGTTCCAATATCGGTCGGTCTCTTCCTGGCTATCCGTCTGGACCATGAAACTTACCGCCTCATTCGCCTTGTAGTTGGGCCCACCGTTCAGCCCTACGAAGCGCCGGCCAAGGACGGTGAACTCGACCGTCAACTCCGGACCCTGCCCAATGCCCGGTATCGGCGATACATGACCTGCATCGACATGGCTATCGGGAAAGGTAGCGGCGTAAAACTCCGCCGCCTCGCGCGCTCTACCTTGATCGAACCACAGGCATGTTACGAGCTCAGCCATCGCAATCTCCTTTCAGAAGCACTTCTCGATGTGGATCGGGTGACATGATGAGAGTCCCAACTCTTTCCGACCGTCATCGGAAAACCAGGCCATCCCAAACGCAAGCTGCTGACCGAAGTCGAGACGGGCTTACTCAAGCCGCAAGCGTGCTCGCGCCATTGCTCATAAGGCCGAGGAAGGCCATATTAGCGACTTCCTTACCTAAAGGAGTTCCCATGACTTTCCGATACATCGCCGTGCTGGCTGCCGGCGCGCTCCTTGCGCTGTCGCCGCTGGCGAACGCCTTCGACGCGACAGGGGTGGCTATAATTCCTCATTTGACGTGATCGCCCAGGCATCTCTGGGTGATCACGTTTTCAGCTGGATATACACACACTACGGCGCGACAAATACGTCTGTACGATTGGATGTATCACCGTTCGTTTGCACAAAGAACGGCACGAATGCCGTCCCTCTCGCGTCCAACCCCTCATAGTCGCCGACGAAGAAGCCCTCGGCATTCGGCGCGGTCTTGAGGTCGAACGAGCCAGCCAGATGCAATTCGCTGCTGAAGCTCTTTCCGCCATCCGTCGACGTGGTTTGCCAATAGTCCGTCGGCAGCGTCGACGTATTGCCGGCTAAAAGGGTGCGGAAGTCGTAGTACGTCACGGCAACCGTCCCGGCAGAATTGACGCGAACACCAGGATTGAACGCCGGCCGTCCTGAGGGTGTATTGACACGGAGGGGCGCGCTCCAGGTCTGGCCACCGTCGGAGGACGTCGACAGTGCGATCTCATCGTACTGGCCGCCATTGAAACGCGAATCCTGCCACACGACATAGAGTTGCCCCGTCGCCGGATCAATCGCGGGCTCGGGGATGACGTCGCCCGTGCGCACAGGCTCACCGGTGTTGGGATCCGTGACCGGCACCGTCTCCAGACCGGCGATGATTTGCGGTTTGGTCCACGTGGCACCGTCATCGGTCGACTTGATGAACGCGACCTTGCCGGCAGCTTTGTTGAACGGCGGACTGATCAGGTCGAAGAAGTCATAGAGCGTCCCGGTACGAGAATTGACGACGATCTGGTTGCCGATCGTCTGCTGCCGCGACGGCACCTTCACGATGACCGAGGGCGAACTCCAGGTGACACCGCCGTCGACGGTCTTCGAGAACATCGACGGGCCCCGGAACGCAACGGTATGCAAGTTCGCGTACGGATTACCGTTCGGCAGTTCGAGCCGGTCCCATACCGCGTATGCGACGCCCGCCCTGGTGGGGTTCGCGGTCACCGATTCCTTATCGTTGAAGAACTGCAGCGTCGGCTCATTGTCGGCGATGATGACACTCAGGTTTTCCCAGCTCAGCCCGCCGTCCTTTGAAACAGCGGCGGCCACCGCATTGTTGTTGCTGGATTGATTGAATGAGATGGAAACAGAGTACGCAGTGCCATCCGGCCCAATGGACACCCAGGGATCCGAGGCCCGCTCATACCCGAGTCCATTGGCGCATGCACTGAAAGGCAGCTTCGTTTGTTTCCACGTATGGCCGCCATCAAACGAAGCGGCGGCAACCAGACCGTGGGCGCCGCCGTTCGACCAGCGGTCCTGCTGCCATACCCCGATGAGGTTCGAAGGATTGGCCGGGTTCACGGCCAGCCAGGGTTCGACCTCCGCATTCACATAGATCGTCCCGGGTCCGCCAATGGTGCAGTTGGCAAACGGACTGGGACCCGATACCAGTATTGGCGCCGCCCAGCTTGTTGTGCTGGCCGCCAACGCGACAGCGAGTGGGATTCCGATCAGAAGTGCACCAGGCTTGTTGCAGGGCATATAAGACTCCTCATCGATATGCGACCCGTAACCGGTAAATCGATAGCATCCCGGCAGCTGCTAAATGACGCGGCAGCATCGCGCCTCCTTGCCTGAGGTCGTAACGACGGCATCGGCGCTCCTTGTTCCTGCCATTTTTTTGCTCGCCAGACTGACTACCGCTTCACCCGCTGCAGGCCACCAGCGCTGGTCACCGCCAGCGCGTCGGCTACGACTTCGTTACCAACGCCAGCCTCGCCTGGCTGTCAGCATGTTTGCCAACCTTGCCCCTGGTGCTGTCGATCACAACCGCCAGGATGAATGCAATGGAATTTAGGTCGTACGAAAGGCCTGTGTGAAATTTTTTGTAACAGACGCCATCGGTATGGCCGGCTGTGCGCAGGTGGTCGTCATACAGGGATGAACGCGGCAGCGCATTACAACCACGCTGCGAGAGGTCACGATGGGCCAGACTAAGTAAGCGCATGGAAGGTCACTGCCAAAGCGCGGTCTGTGCCAGTGATAAGGACGCGACAGTCACCGCTCAATGCGGGCCATGCAGCTGACCAACAACTGGAAGCGGCTCGGGACGCGAACAGTCCGCTCAAGCGCGACTACACCGTCATTTACAGTTCATTACAACTGTCAGGTGTTACGGCCGGGCGTCGTTCGTACAATCGAAGCGTTCGAGCAGACCATGGAAAAGCAAAAATGAAAACAGTGCAATGGATTGCCGCCGGCCTCGTGGCACTTGCGTCCGTGTCAGCCTTTGCGGGGGCGGGTGGTAATGGTGGCGGGAACGGCGGTGGCGGTGGGAACGGCGGTGGAGGCGGTAGTGGTGGAGGAAGCAGCGGAGGCGCCGGACACGGTGGTCTGGGCGGCAACGCGGGCGGCTTGTCCGCCGGCCACATGAGCAGCAAGGGCCTGAGCAACACGAACGGCTTCAGTTCAGCCGACCGCGATGCCGGGCTTGCCCGTGCAGCGGATCGATCGGACACGCAGGCAGATCGTGCCGACGCTCAAACGAGCCATACCGGCATTCATGCGGGTTATGCAGATCACTCCCATTCGCATTCGAACACGCGGGTGAGTGCGAATCTACACCACAGCAAGCGCACTCCCAACAGCCATTGGAGTTGATCAAACGATGAGGGTGCCGTGCGTGCCCTCGTTGGGCGCATCGCGTTTCTCGTCGGCAATTGCCCTTCTTCGCCTGACCTGGCGGAATGGGCCGTTGCCTTGCTCGCCCTTCAGTCCGCCTTGCGGCGCGACCACCACGCGAGGTGCGTCCGGCTACGGACTGCGCAGCCTCCGGGCAAGCCGGTCGATACCGCCATAAGGTGAGCCCCGTCTCTCGTTTTCCGGGTCCGCACAACCGCACAGGCCGAGGCATCGGCACCCCTCAGTTCACATCATGCCGCCGGTGCCGCTGCCTGTGCCGCCGGTGCCGGATGACGGTGCGGACGTCGTTGTGAGCGGATGAGCGAGACCCGCCGCTGACAGCAGCGAGACGGCGGCCGGATCGGGCATGCCATTGGCGTCGATGGCGCCTGCTGTCGCCAGCGCGCCGAGATCGCTGTCGACGCCCGCTTGCCCGACGAAAAACGGCGTCGTCAGAAACGCCGGTGCCGTCAGCGTGACCGCATAGCGTTGCTGCAGATTCGTGACGACCGCCGATTGCGCAGCCAGCACATCGGTCTGATTTGCCAGCACCTGCTGGAACTGCGCGTTGCCAGGGAAACCCGCAATCAGGCTGGTCTCACTCGTACCGAGTTGCGAAGCGAGGTAGACGAGCATCAGTTCGGTCTCAGGCGTCGTATTGAAGGTGCCGCCGGCAAATGCCAGCGAATGCAGGGTCGTGCCGCCGGAGGTCACGGTGAGGATGCAGGGAAGCGTGGCGTTGAACGTGGCGCTGTAGTGTCCACCGCCGTCTGACAGGGTGGAGCCCGAACCCTGCGCACAACTGAAGCTGACCATCGCGCTGGCGAGCGCCTTGCCGGTGGCGGCCGTGCCGGATATGGCGACGTTTTGCAACCCGTTTCCGCCGCCACAACCGTCGACGCCGACGCAGAAGCTGCCGCTACACGCGACGAGCGTTGCGAGCGAAGCCACGCAGAGTGCTGCCAGCGCCGGGCGAACGAAACGCGCATCGTGAGTGCCCATGGCCGCCTGCCGTGGATGGAATGGAGTAAGGCGACTGGTCCCACGCAAAGGGACCAACGCCACCTTTAATTTTAGGCCCGATGCGCCGAAACCGTTTTGTCGCGCCAATCACATTTCTAGATGGAATCTCTGCGCCTTCATTGCCTGGCCGTCCTCGCGGCGGCAGCCGGGCTGCGATCCGCGAGCGTTTCGAGCAACGACGCGGAAGGCACAAAGAACAGGCCACCCGTCACCGCGCGGCTGAAATCGAGCAGCCGGTCGTAGTTGCCTCGTGGCCGGCCGACGAACATGTTCTCCAGCATCTGTTCAATCGGCGCCGGCGAGCGGGCATAGCCGATGAAGTACGTACCGAATTCGCCGGAGCCGGGCCGCCCGAAAGGCATGTTGTCACGCAGGATTTTGACTTCCTCGCCGTTTTCCTCGAGCGTCGTGAGCGAACTGTGCGACGAGGTTGGCTTCACAGCGTCGTCGAGTTCGATATCGGAGAGTTTTGTGCGGCCGATGATGCGTTCCTGCGTTTCGACCGGCAACGCATTCCAGCCGGTCATATCGTGCAGATACTTCTGCACCAGCACATAGCTGCCTCCTGCGAATTCAGGGTCCTCCCCGCCGACCACCGTGAACGTGACAGCCTCGCTGCCGGTCGGGTTCTCGGTTCCGTCGACGAAGCCGACCATGCTGCGTTGATCGAAATAGCGAAATCCGTGCACTTCATCGACCGCGGTTACCGCCGTGCCGAGTCGCCCCATCAGTTGGGTCGCAAGCTCGAAGCACAAATCCATCTGGTCGGCGCGAATGTGCAGCAAGATGTCGCCCGGTGTCGACACCGCAAGGCGCTCACCGGAACCGAACTCACGGAACGGGTGCAGGCCGGCCGGTCGCGGCGTACCGAACAGCGCATCCCAGGCGTCGGAACCGAAGCCGCATACGCACGACAGGCCGCCGTCAGGTATCCGCTTGCCCACCGCCCGCACCAGTGCGGCGATATCCGCGCACCATGCGCGTACAGTGTCGCGGCTCGCCGCGTCCGGATTGACAGTGGCGACGATGAAGATCGCGCTCCGCTTCGCCTGCATGGACACGGCCTGCGGTTCGGGGGTAACGGCAGCGGGGATGGGAGTATCGGGCATCGCTGGAGGGCCTTGAGGTGACTGTTCTGGACAGCAGCATATATAACGCAACATAACCCGATGCGCCCGGGAACGGTACGCGCGTACCGGGCCGTCCGAACGTCAGGCCGCCACGTCCGGCAATTTAAGCAGGTTCAGGAAAGCCTTTGCAACCGGTGTGAGCGGTTCGCCCGCACTGCCCTTGAAGACTGCCGCAAGCTCCCAGCACGGCTCCTCAGCTTCGCGCAGGGTCGCCGTCGCCACGGGCGCGCCACGCGTGTCGCGCACCCGTGTTGCAGCGACGGATTCCGGCACCATGGTAATCGCAAGCCCTTGCGCGACCAGTTCGAGCAGCATCGGTATGTCGTTGACCTCGAAGCTGGTCCGGCGCTGCAGCCCTGCGGTCGCAAAGCTTCGATCGACGAGCCGCCGCACGCCCCACTCCGGACGCAGGTCCGCGAACGTTTCTTCGCGGAGATCGGACAGTTTGACCCCGCTTGCCCCCGCGAGCCGATGATCCGCCGCGCAGACGATGACCATCCCCTCGCATGCGAACATGCGCAATCCGAGATCGTCCGGCAGTGGATCCGACGGCTGGGTGAACGCGAGGTCGAGACGCCCTTCGCGCACCTCGTCAATCAATGCGCGCGAGCCGTCGAGCGTGAGCTCGATATCGATCCCGCCGAACGCGGCCCGAAACCGCCCCAGAGAAGCGGGCAGGTCAACGAAAGGCTCGAGCCCGTGAATCGCGCCGATGCTGAGCCGGCCGCGTGCAAGTCCATGCACCTGTGTCACGGCGTGCCGCGCGTCACGCGCGGCAGCCAGCACGCGTCGCGCCTCTTCGAACAGCACTTCACCGGCATGGGTCAGGTCCACACGCCGCGTGCTGCGGATGAACAAAGGTCCACCCAGATCCGCCTCCAGCGAGCGGATCGACGCCGACAACCCGGACTGAACGAGGTTGAGACGCCGTGACGCGCGCGTGAAATGACGTTCTTCCGCTACCGCCATAAAGTGTTCCAGCTGTTTCAGGTCCATGCTGACCTCTCATCCTTCGGTTATTAATCACCAAAAACGCTCAATTCAATCACATATTTCTGTTTGAATGGTAAGTGAAACTCCGCTATCGTCAAATGCTCGGGCGCGTCACGCAGACAAGGGAATGGCGAAGCGCGCGCCGGTCCTGAATCCTGAGCAACATTCATAGGAGATTGCTTCATCATGGAATATCGCCAACTCGGCCGTTCAGGCCTCAAGGTGTCGACCATCACGCTCGGCACCATGACAATGGGCGGCAAGGGCAAATTTGCGAGCGTCGGCGAAGTCGGCCTCGACGATGCGCGCCGGCAGATCGACATGTGCATCGATGCGGGCGTGAACCTGATCGATACGGCGGACGTCTATTCGAATGGCGCGTCGGAGGAGATCGTCGGCGAGGCGCTCGCAGGCAAGCGCAAGGGCGGAGTGCTGATCGCGACGAAAGCACGCTTCCCGATGGGCGACGGCCCGAACGATCGTGGCCTGTCGCGGCATCATTTGATCCAGGCTTGCGAGGCGAGCCTGCGTCGCCTGAAAACCGATGTGATCGACCTCTATCAGGTGCATCAATGGGACGGGCTCACGCCGCTTGAAGAAACGCTCGAAGCGCTCGACCTGCTGGTCCGACACGGCAAGGTCCGGTATGTCGGCTGCTCGAACTATTCAGGCTGGCACCTGATGAAGGCGTTGCACGTGAGCGAACGTGATCGCCTGCCGCGTTTCGTGAGCCAGCAGATCCACTACACGCTCGAAGCGCGCGAAGCGGAATACGAACTCGCGCCCATTGCACTCGATCAGGGGCTCGGCATTCTCGTCTGGAGTCCGCTCGCAGGCGGCCTGCTGTCAGGCAAGCACCGCCGTGACTCGACACCCGAGGGCACGCGCCAGCTTGCCGGCTGGACCGAGCCGCCGATCCGTGACGAGGAACGGCTGTGGTCGATCGTCGACGTACTCGTCGAGATTGCCGGCGAGCACAAGGTCTCGGCCGCGCAGGTTGCGCTCGCGTGGACGCTCGGGCGCCCCGCTGTCGCCTCGGTCATCATCGGCGGGCGCAATGAAACGCAACTGCGCGATAACCTCGGCGCTGCGAATCTCACGTTGACTGTCGAGCAGCGCGAGCGGCTCGACAAGGTAAGCGCGCCGCCCCTGCTCTATCCCTACTGGCACCAGGTGCAAACCGCGCACGACCGTCTTGGACATCCCGATCTGTCGCTGCTGGGACCGCATCTGAAGGCCTAGGACGGTGACGGTCTGGTCGCCATCGTAGCTGCGTCAGCAGCGTGCCCTGGCTGCACCGGTGTCAGGTGCAGCCAGGGGAGGCTTTATCTCACCCCGTGTCGACCCACTACCTTCGTTCGACGCGATGGCGGGCACAAGAGCGTGTCATGGCAACATCCGCTGCAGCACCTGGTCCTTCAAAACGAAGCGATGAAAAAGTGCGGCCGCGATATGCAGGCAGACCAGCGCGAAAAGCACCCAAGCCAGGATGCCATGCACATCGCCCATCGCATGTCCAAACCCGGATCCCGTCTCCGACAGCCCCGGATACGGCACGACGCCCAGCAACCGGACAGACCATCCCCGTGATGAAGCGTTGATCCATCCCAGCAGCGGTACCGCAAACAATACGACGTAGAGAAGAAAATGCGTGGTACGCGATATCGCGCTCAACATCGGCGGAAGCGCATCGGGCGCGGGCCGGTGGGTCAATCGCCACACAATTCTGATCACCATCGCGGCGATCAGCGCAGCGCCGACGCCAAGGTGCCAGGCGATCAGACCGTCCGGTTTCGTATCCTTGTGCACGTCGGGCATCGTCCAGCCGATCACAAACTGCATGACGACCAGAATCACGACCAGCCAGTGAAGGAAGCGAGCGCCCCCGTCATAAGCTCCACGCCCCACGCCGTATGATTTCTCCATTACCTTTCCTCCCGTAGCTTGAATCACAATGAACCGAACAGGCTGCCCAACCCGAACCCGACGCCCACGCACCGGGTCACGAAAGGGCGCAAAAAACGAAGCGATCCTACCGGAACTGTCTTAAGGCGACCTGACGCGGCGTCGAACGCGCGCCAGACGGCCAGTCGACCAGGTTTCAGACGCGCGCTTTCGTCGCCGATCTCATCCGTCAAGCCGATCGGCGATCAAGGCGATCAGCCTGCACTTCACCTGTTGCGGCTGCGGTCATCTCACATTGCTGCTCACGGAAACCGCGCTTTGCCCCGTCTGGTTCTTCCGGCGCAGATTCTCCGTTGATTCGCCGGAGCCGTCCGGGCGCCAGCCCGGCGGCAGGATCACATAGCTTATCGCAGTCCACACATTGCCCGACGACGCGATATCCCGCGCGAGGCTGACCCAGTGCTCGAACTCGACGACCAGCGGATTGCGCGAACGCGTCGGCGTTACGAGGCCGTAGCGGCACGGTTCGTCGGCACGTTCCTCAACGTAGGTGCCGAACAGGCGGTCGAATACGATCAGCACACCGCCATAGTTCGCATCGAGGTAGTCGACATTCGACGCGTGATGCACGCGATGCGCCGACGGCGTGTTGAACACGTATTCAAGCCAGCCGAGCTTGGGGGTCCACGTGTTATGCAGCCAGAACTGATACAGGAGATTGAACATCAGCGTCGCGAGCACGACTTCCGGGCGCACGCCGAGCCAGACGAGCGGCGTGAAGAAGATCGCCGAGCCGGTCAGCTTGCCCGTCAGGCCGAGCCGGTAAGCGGATGACAGCGTCAACTGGTTCGGCGAATGATGGACCGCGTGCGTCGCCCAGAAGAAGCGGATGCGATGCGACGCGCGGTGATACCAGTAGTAGCAGAACTCCTGGCCGATAAAGAGCAGCAGCACCATCAGCGCGCTGTTGATCGTGACCGTGAAGAGGCGGTGATCCCAGGCGAAAGCGAAGACCGGCGTAGCAAGAGAGAGCGGCAGCAGCGCGACGAGCTTGCGGCCGACCAGATCGGCCAGCGAGATCCATACCTCATACCAGTCGAACGGCGTGGCAGTGTTGCGGTTTTTTCGGGTGAGCACCCACGCCTCGATCAGCGAGACGGCGACGATAAACAAGGTGACGTAAAACGCGATTTTTCCGATGGTGAGCATGATGGGTACAGAGCGGGTTCGGGTGGGACGCTTTGTCTGCGGAAATGGCCGCCATCGCGTCGGGTGAAGCTACTTTAGTGGGCGGCCTGGCTAAAAACCATGCAGGAAATATGTCGCCGGATGTCAGCGAATCTGCCGGCTGGCGCCGGCGGCTGGCCGGACCCGAGGACGCGGGCGCCGCGCGCTGCCTCGCCATCGCTGCCGCCAGGCCGATGTAACACCGCGACATCTTTTCCGTAGCGATTATTTCGCGCCCTCCTTCTATAGTTCGTCCCGTTGCCACGCCGCAGTGCGTGACGTGACCCGAACCATAAAGGACATCTGATGAAACCCCGTTACCTCGCCGCAGCGACCGCCTCGCTCCTCATCCTCGCAAGCACGCCGGCCTTTGCAGGCTGGTCCGGCCACGGCACAGCCTACACGCCGCATGGCACCTATAACGGCGCGCACTACGGGTCCTGCGAAGGCGGCAGCTGTTCCCACGCCGGCGGTGTCGCCGGCCCCTACGGCGGCGTCGCGACGAACAGCGGCACGGTGACCCGTACCGCGCCGGGGCAGTTCTCGAATTCCGGCACGGCGACCGGACCGTACGGCGGCCAGGTTCAGCACGCCGGCGACACCAGTTGCGCGGGCGGCACGTGCACACACACCGGCACCCTCACCGGCTCTGACGGCCACACCGCCTCTACCTCAGGCAGCGTGACGCGCGACGCCCCGGGTCAGTACTCGTCGTCGGGCACGGTCACCGGTTCGAACGGCAACACGGTCAGCCATGCGGCATCGACGAGCTGCGCCGGATCCACTTGCGCCCGTTCGGGGACCGTGACCGGCGCGGACGGCGGGACCGTCACGCATTCAGGCAGCGCGACCCGCGTGGCGACCGGTGTCGTGACGACGAGCGGCGGCACGACGGTCGTACACAGTGGAACTGTCACAACCGGCGGTACGGTGACGACGGGCGGCGCCACGGTGGTGGTCGGCGCCGCGCCGGTGGTCGTCGCGCCCCCGCCGGCGGTTTATGTGCCGCCACCCCCGCCGCCCGCGGTGGTCGTCGTGCCGCCTCCGCCGAAGGTTGTCTATGTCGCGCCGCCTCCGCCGCCGGCGGTCTACGTCGCGCCGCCTCCGCCCAAGGTCGTATATGTCGCGCCCCCTCCGCCCAAGGTCATCTATATGGCTCCGCCTCTGCCCCGATCAGTGTATGTCGCGCCGCGCGCCGTCTATGTGACACCGGCACCGCGTGCGGCGATATGGATTCCGGGACACTGGGCCGGCGGCCTCTGGGTGCCCGCGCACTGGGCGTAACAGCAATATCGGATCGATTACCCAGCCGGCGATGAGCGTCGGCTACACCACGGAGAAACTCATGAAACAGATGATCGCGGTTCTTGTCTTGTGTATTGTTTCAGCAGGGGCTTCAGCTCAGAGCGCCCTGCCACCGGAAAGCGGCAGGGCCCGGGTGGAGCGCGCAATGCAGCAGGTGCAGACACGCTTCGCCAGCGCCAACACGACGCACGACGGCAAACTGACGCGAGACCAGGCCGCAGCCGGCATGCCGATGCTCGCCCAGCACTTCGACGAAATCGACACGCAGCACGCCGGATTCGTCACGTTGTCGCAGATCGAGGACTTCATGAGGCAGAAAGCGATGACCCGCTGATTGCCAGAGAGGCGCCATGGACCCGGTGAACAGGATTATCGTGCTGGACGATGAAGCCGAGTTGCGCAACATGCTGCAACGGTTCCTGACCGGGCATGGTTTTCAGGTGCGCGTGGTCGCCGACGGCAAGCGGCTCGACCGCTACCTGCAACGCGAGCCGTACGACCTGCTCGTGCTGGATCTCATGATGGAACCGGAAGACGGCCTGTCCATCTGCCGCCGGCTGCGCGCCGAAGGACAGACGCTGCCGATCCTGATGCTGACCGCGAAGGGCGACCCGGTCGACAGGGTGGTCGGCCTCGAGACCGGTGCCGACGACTACCTCGCCAAACCGTTCCTGCCAGACGAACTGGTCGCCCGGATCCGCGCGCTGCTGCGCCGCCAGAAAATGGCGGCAGGCGATCCGACCGTCACCTCGCAGACCTTGCGCTTCGGCAACTTTCTCTTCGATGCGGGCAAGCAGACGCTACTGCACCAGGGCGAACCGGTCGAGGTTCATTCCGCGCAGATGCTGCTGTTGCACGCGCTGGGGTCGTCGCCGAACCGGCCGGTGAGCCGCGAGAATCTGCTCGCGCGCGCCCGCGGCCGTGACCACGACGCGCTCGATCGCAGCATCGACGTGCAGATCCTGCGGCTGCGCCAGATCGTCGAAGACGATCCTTCGAAGCCGCGCTTCATCAAGACCGTGTGGGGCGTCGGCTACATGCTGGTCGCCGGTATCGAGTCGTGATGCGGCGCGTGCTGTTCCCTCTGTTGCCCCGTTCATTGCTCGCGCGCAACATCGCGTTGCTGGTGGCGCTGGTCGCCCTCGCCCAGGTCTGCTCGCTCACCGTCCTCCTGCATTATGTGCAACGCCCGCGCATAGAACGCGCGGCGATCATTTTCGCCGATTACGTGAAGACGCTCGATGGCGTGTTTGCAGCCATGCCGGGCGATGAAGGCCGCGCGGCGGCTGCACGGCTCGGCGGGCAGACGCAGCTGCCAGAACACACCGGACTGGAGCCGAGCCCCAGTGCGATCCGTTTTTTTCGCACTTATCAGCGCGATGTCTTTGTCGAGGCATTGCAACGCTATCTGCCGCCGGACATCCCGGTGCGATGGCAGAGCGGCGACGGGGAGCGGCTATGGATTCGCGTGCATGTCGCCGGCGGGCCCCGCTGGATCACCCTGCCGATGACCGAAGATGCGCACGCGAGCGGTATCGCCATGACTCTCGCGCTGTCGGCAGGCCTCGCGTTGCTGGCAGCGCTAACGGGCTATCTGATCCAGTTGCATATCAACCGTCCGCTTCAGGATCTGGCACGCGCGGCGCGGCGCGTCAGCGCGGGCGATGCGCCCGTCGCGCTTCCCACCAACGGTCCGACGGAAATCGCCCAGGTCAGCCGCGCCTTCAACCAGATGACCCTGGCTTTGCAGCAGGCCGAAGCGACGCGCGCGCTGATGCTGGCCGGCGTGTCTCACGACATTCGCACGCCGTTGACCAAACTGCGCCTCGCCATGGCGATGGCGATTCCGCGCGGCGCCGACGATACCTTCGTGGCATCCGCGGAAGGCTATCTCGATCAGATCGACACGATCCTCCAGCAGTTCATGGACTACGCGGGCAGCGGCGAGCGTGAGGTCCCGCAGCCCGGCGATCTCAATGCACTCGTCGGTCAGCTCGCTGCGGACTTCGCGGGGCTCGGGCATGAATTCGAGCTGTTGCCCGGCGACATACCGGTGTTTGCGTTCAGGCCGGTGAGCGTGATGCGTCTCCTGATGAACCTGATGCAGAACGCAGTCGTGTACGGACGGACCGGTTTGTTGGTGCGCACGTGGACCGAAGGCGACTCGGCGTACGTCGCCGTATGCGATCGCGGCAGCGGCATCAGCGCGGAGGAACTGGAGCAGCTCAAGGCGCCCTTCAGTCGCGGCAGAAATGCACGCGGCCATTCGGGCGGCACCGGCCTCGGACTCGCGATCGTCGAGCGCATTGCGCGCCTGCACGGCGGCTCGTTGCAGTTTCGCCCGCGTGACGGCGGCGGTCTCGAAGCCGTGGTCGCGTTGCCGCTGAACCGGCATTCCGCCTAGGCCGAAGATCCGCCGCGAGCCTTACGCCCGAACGCAACGTACGGGCGACATGGCGCGACATAATTCCCGCATGGCGCGCAGAGCCGCTTCCTCCCATACTCGCGTCTGCGTGTTGCGGCACACACCGATAACAGACGGGCTGCACTCACGCAGGCGTGCTCTCCGATAGTTTGCGATCCTGTGGATCGAACGATTGTCGGCGACATCTTTTCGACAATTGACGGCACGACGGTGCCGATGACAGGATCAACATTCAACATGCAGACTTCATTCAGATTCCTCGCTGACAACGCTACTCGTCTGGCAGGCGCAGCACTGGTGGCGGGATCGCTGTTTCTTACGGGCTGCGCCGCGGGCGTCACCGGCGTGAGCCAGGCTACCGTCCAGCCGCAGGTGCGGGCGGACATCATCTATGTGGATTCATTCGACGCCACGCCAGATCAGGTGAAAATGGACAGCGGCATGGCACAGAAGCTGAAAACGATGATCGCCGGCCAGTCGACTGCGAGCGCGCAGAACCAGACGGCGCGCGAAGCGCGCGAGCAGGTGTCCAATGAAATCGTGAAGCAGTTGCAATCGATGGGACTGCGTGCGGCACGCTCGGACGGCCCCGTGCCCGCAGACCGGAATGCGCTGATCGTCGAGGGTAATTTTCAGAAGATCGATGAAGGCAACCGCAGGCGTCGCGTGTTGATCGGTCTTGGCGCCGGCAAGAGCGAGGTCGGCGCGTCGGTCCAGATCCTGTACAAGCCGGCGGACGGCTCGCCGATGCCGCTGCAAAGCTTCTCGGCCGATGCGGACAGCGGCCACATGCCGGGCGTGGCTGAAACAGCCGGGGCAGGCGCTGCTGCCGGTCATCTCGCGAGTGCGGGTGCAACAGGCGCTGCCCTGCATGGCGTGTCCGAGGTGAAGCGCGACAGCATTTCCGCGGATGCCAAGCGGTTGGCCGATTCGATCGCGAAGCAGGTGGCGGCGGCGAGCGCGGCAAATGGCTGGATGTCGCCTGAGCGGACGGATTGATGGGTGTGTGCGTGAGCGTGCTGCCCGTAACCGGGGTATGTCGGCGGCACGCGGTTGAAGCCCGCGGTTGAGGCCCGCGTCGCCCCAAGCTGACGAGACCGTATGGTTCGTTGAAATTTGGTTGTAAGTCGCCGTTGTTACAGTCCTTGAAAGCATTTCGCCGCCGGACGCCGGACCGGGTTCCTGCAAACAGGCAGAAAGGACGAGAGCGACAACCCATGAATACTGCCCGTGCATTCTGGCTCATTCTGACGCTGCTTTTCACGAACCCTGTCTGGGCGTTTCAGTCGAGGGTTGTCGCGATTCCCAGCGCCGCGATGCATAAGTCGTTCGAGGCGACAGTCGTACTACCTGACCAGTACGTGCGGGGCAACGATGTCGATCGTTTCCCGGTTGTCTACCTGCTGCACGGATCAGGCGGCGACTACACCGACTGGGCCGCGAACACGCAGATCGGCCGGCTGGCAGACCGCTATCACGTGATCCTCGTGATGCCGGACGGCGGTCATGAGAGCTGGTACATCGACAGCCCTGTCGATCCGCGCAGCCGCTACGAAACATACGTGGGTACGGAAGTCGTTGCCTATATCGACACGCACTTCCGCACGATCGCCACGAAACAGGCACGCGCGATCACCGGTCTGAGCATGGGCGGCTTCGGCGCCCTGCGCATCGCGCTGGACCGGCCCGACGCATTCGGTGCTGCGGGGAGCATCAGCGGCGCGGTCGATCCGCGCGGATGCAAGGATGAGCCCGGCATCAGCCACGTGTTCGGCGACCCCGCCCGACACGCTGCCTTCTGGAACAGCAACGCTATCGTCGAAAATGCCCGCAGCTTTGAAAATGCCCATATCGCGCTGACGATCGATTGCGGCGTCAACGACTCCCTTGTCAAATCGAATCGCGCGCTGCACGAGCGGCTTGTCGAGCTAGGCGTGCAGCACGATTACGCGGAGCGTCCCGGCGGCCACACGTGGGAGTACTGGGCCAACGCGATCCAGTATCAGGTTCTCTTCTTCTCGACTTCATTCCAGCGCAACGACTCGCGCGCGCAGACCGCGCACACGTGACGGCCGGCTTCGCCGCTCCGGCGAAGGCCGGTTGACACGTCGGCCCAGGCACCAGGAAGCCTGCCAGGACACCACAGAGTCACTCATCCAGCGCTGACGGTCCCCATCGTTCCTCGTCGAGCAGGTAATCGAACAACCGGTTGCGCTCCTTTTTCGACAACGGGGAAAGGCCGAGCAGTTCGGTGAAGATCAGCCCTCTGGCGGCCGCCCAACGCACCAATGCCTGATCGGAATCAGCGGCTTCCGCCTTGATGGATTCGATCTTCTTCGCATCCAGCTTCCGGGTGGAGGCGAGCAGCTCGGGATCTTCGACCAGCGCCGCGATGACCGCGAGAGCGACCGAGTGTGACTGGTTGATAGCCTCCCGCGCAGTCGCGATCGTCGACATCAGCGTGCGCTCCTGCATCGAAGGGTCGGCGCCAGCCAGGTACGTCTGCGAGAAATTTTCGAAGTATTCGACCTGGTGCGCCAGCAGCGCTTTGAGAATGCCGATCTTGTTGCCGAACTGATGCAGCAGGCCGCCCTTGCTGATGCCGCTCTCGCGCGACAGGGCGTCGAACGTCAGTTCGCCCGGGCCGTCCCGGGCAAGAATGGCAAGAGCGGCCTGAATGGCAGCGTTACGGGATCGTTCCGAGCGGGTGGGATTGTCCATGGGCTCCAGTAAAGAGAGTTGCGATTGCGCGCGCAGATCGTGGTCTCGCTGAACCGACCCGCACGCGAGACCCAAAGCGGTCCAGTGATTATGGCCCGTTTGCAGGCGCCGGCGCGGTTCTGCGAGCGCTGCGATCATCCACTCGCATCAGGTCCGGACGACGTGACAGCCGGGCTTCGATAGCACGGCCGACGGCGAAACTGCGCGCACGCATCATACAGGTCATCCGGCAGCTCAGGCGCCGTCGCAGTGAAGTTACCATCACAAAAACAAACCGTACATCCGGTTTACATCCGAAACTGTCGGTGCTACGCTTCGTTCTCGCATCACGGGCAGGCCACGATCTGGCCTGGGCGCCCCGTTCGCGGAAACTTTAAAGGAGCCTGGAATGAAAAAATCGGACAACGTACGCCTTCTCGTGATCGCAATCGCATGTGCAGCGCTGGCTGGCTGCGCGAGTGAACAGCCGGTTGCTTACTCGGGAATCGCCTCGTCGGCGTACCTGAAGCCCAATTCGCGGGGCGACGCTGCGCGGGTTCCATACCGTTACACGACCCAGGCGGACTGGTACGGCTACCGGAAACTGATCATCGATCCGGTGACGGTCTACCGCGGCGCTGACAATCAGTTTGGCGAGATGCACGATGCGGACAAGACGACGCTTGCGAAGTACATGCAGTCGACCTTTACCGAGAAACTGGGCAAGCGGTTCGAGATGGCAAACGCGGCAGGCCCGGATACGCTGCGCCTGAAGTTGACCCTCACTGGCGCCGAGACGAGTACCGCAGTCATTTCGACCTTTTCGCGATTCGATATCGCCGGCGGTATCTACAACGGCGTCCAGGCCGTCCGCGGCGGCAAGGGCGCGTTCACCGGCTCCGTCACCTACGCAGTCGAAATCTACGATGCTTCGACCAACCGTCTTCTGCAAGCCTATGTGACGAAGCAGTATCCGAACGCGATGAATATTGGGGCGACGTTCGGCTCGCTCGGTGCTGCGAAGACCGGTATCGACAAAGGTGCCGACGCGCTCGCGGAGCAACTGAACTAGCCGGGGTTGATGAGCCGGCCGTGTTCAGCCGACGCACGCCGTCCTCGTTGATCTGGTTCGTGCCGCTTGCCGCAGCGCTGATTTGCATCGCGCTTGCCGTAGAGGCACTTATCGCTCGCGGACCGACTGTTACGATCAGCTTCGTGAGCGCCGAAGGACTCGAGCCAGGCAAGACGAAGCTCCGTTACAGAAACCTCGATATCGGATCGGTCAAGGCGATTCGCCTGTCGCGCGATCATTCGCGAGTACTCGTCGATACGCAGTTGACGGACACCGCGAAACAGTTTGCCGTGGAAGACTCACGCTTCTGGGTCGTGCGGCCGCGCATCGGCACGAGTGGCGTCTCCGGACTCGAAACAGTGCTGTCGGGCGCCTACATCGGTGTTGATCTGGGTCGTTCGCGCGAGCGGCGTTCGCAGTTTGTCGGTCTTGAGACGCCGCCCATCGTCACCAGCAACCGGAATGGGCGACGCTACGTGCTGCACGGCACGTCGCTCGGTTCGATCGATATCGGTTCACCGGTCTATTACCGGCATGCACAGGTCGGGCAAGTCATGGGGTTTTCGCTTGACCGGGACGGCCATGGCGTGACCATCGATGTCTTTGTCGATGCTCCCTACGACCGGTACGTTGATCTGAAATCACGCTGGTGGCATGCAAGCGGCGTTGATCTGCAGCTCGACTCGCGTGGCTTCAGGCTCAACACCCAATCGCTTGCGACAGTCCTCGCGGGCGGCATCGCTTTCCAGCAGCCGCATCCGAACCAGTCCGTGGGCGAAGCGGCTCAGGACGGAGCCGCGTTCAGTCTTGCCGACGACGAGGCCGATGCGATGCGCGCACCGGATGGCCCGGCGGCCCCGGTCGTCATGAAGTTCGATCAGTCGCTGCGCGGGCTGTCGGTCGGCGCGACGGTGGACTTCCATGGCATTGAACTCGGCTATGTGACCGCGATCGACGTCGAATACGATCCGAAGCGCGGTGAGTTCAAGATGCCGGTGACGATGAGCCTCTTCCCGGACCGGCTCGGTTTGCGCTATCGCGAATCGGCTGCTCACCGCGACCCGGAGGAAGGTAAGGCCCTGCTGCGCAAGCTCGTCGCGCGCGGATTGCGCGGGCAGTTGCGCACCGGCAACCTGCTGACGAACCAGCGTTATGTGGCGCTCGACATGTTCCCAAACGCGCACCCCGTCGCCATCGACATGACCAGGACGCCGCTAGAGTTGCCGACCGTGCCGAATACGCTCGAGGAACTGCAGGTGCAGATCGCGGACATCGCGAAAAAGCTTGATCAGGTGCCGTTCGCCGAAATCGGCGCGAACCTGAACAACACACTCCGTAGCGCCGTCAGTCTGTTCGACGAACTCAACACGGAACTCGTGCCGCAGGCCCGCGACACCCTGCAGGCGGCCCAACAGACTTTCAGTACCGCGCAGGCGACGTTGCAGCAGGACGCCCCGCTACAGGCTGACGTGCGCGAGGCGCTCAGACAACTGAACCGGACGCTGCAAACGCTGAACCAGCTTGCGGATTATCTCAAGCAGCATCCCGAGTCGTTGCTGGGTGGCAAGGCAAGGGATTAAGGACCGTGAAACCGGTGGCCCGACACGTTTTGTCTCACACAAGTTCGTTCAATCAATCGCGTGCGAAAAACACGCTAACCGGAGCCAGGAACATGTTCGCGTCAATGATCGGGAACTGCATCAGCGCACTGGCAGGCGTTTCGCCGATCGCGGCAATGCTGCTGGCGTTTGTAACCGGATACCTCGCGGTTGGCATCCCCGTGCAATTGCGTCATGGCGCCGTCTCGCGCGACATCTGGGGCACAGCGGGCGGATTATGTGTAGCCGCCGCTTACGCAGCGGTTCTTGCTGGCATCATGCCAGCCCTGCATCATCTGCCATCGACGACGGCTTACGTAGCACAACAAAGATGAAGGCGCGGCGACAAGACGCGTGCAGGAACGCAAAAGGGCGAACGTTGCCGTTCGCCCTCGTGCGCCTGCCTGAGTTGTTCGGTAACCGATCGGGGAGATCAGTGATCAGGCAGGATTTGCAGCGGTGAAATTCTTGTACGCCGCGTACGACGTCTTCTTCGTGACGCCATCCGCTGCGAGCACGCCGAACACATCGCCACCCGGCGTGTCGATCAGCTGATACATCATGACCGACTGCAGATTGTACGTCTGGCGGAGCGAGTAGTACTCCTTCAGCGTGTTGGCCACGTAAGTCGCCTGGGCGGCCGGCGTGTCGCCCGTGTAGTAGCCCCACTCCGTCAGCCAGATCGGCAGGCCGAATGTTTGCAGAATCTGCAGCACATTCGTGAGCCCCTGCGAACCCGCACGTACGATGTCGCCCGACGTTTCGTACCAGTGGAACATCGTGATGTCCCAGCGCAGCGGCGTCGCATTCGACACCGCAGTCGCCGTGCCATTCGGCGACTGGCCATTCCACAACATCTGCAGCGCCGTGTAGGCAAGCGGGACGCCAACGTTAATGCCGCACTTGATGGACGAGTCAACCGACTTCACACCGTCGATCATGCCGCGAAGCACGCCGCGGAACGCAGGCCAATAGGCTGTGTTGTAGTTCGACGGCGAATTGCCTGCGCCGTTGCTGATCAGGCCGTTCGCATCGAGTTCGTTGCCGCATTCGACGTGGCTCACGAGTCCCTTGAGCGGCGTGATGATCGACACCGCCAGCTGGTAGCCGTAGTTGTACGCCGTGGATTCCGACGCGGTCTGGTCGTAGTTCATCGGGTTGATACACGGCAGGATCGAGACGCCGCTACCCTTGAACGCGCCGGTCAGCGCCTTCTGGACGGTTTGCGCCATGCCCGCATCCGCGACGTCGACCCGATAGTTGGTGACGCCGAGATCCTTGAGGATCGCGACCTGCTGCGCGGGCGTCAGTGTCTGGTAGGCGGTCGAGTTCCACGCCATGTGACCGTTCATGCCGAAGAACAGCGAGGTGGCGGCGGCGGGAGTCCCTGCGTTACGCGGATCCGACGTCGCGGCCCAGCCGTTGTTCTGGTAGACGTACCACAGCCCCGACGCGTCCCACGCGTAGACGGCGTGGTTCCAGTACAGCAGCATCGACACGAGAACCGGGCACCAGGTCTGGGCGCCGGCACGCAGTACCGCACCGTTGCTCAGCGTCCATACCGCGCTGGCGTTATCGGTAATCGCCTTCGCGGGCGGCACCGTTGTGCCTTGCGTCGATTCGCGTGGATCGTTCGATGTCAGCCAGGCGTTGTTCTGGTAGATGTACCACAGCCCCGACGCGTCCCACGCATAGACGGCGTGGTTCCAGTACAGCAGCATCGACACGAGAACCGGGCAATACGTCTGGGCGCCGTCACGCAGTACCGCACCGCCCGACAGCGACCACGCCGAGCCGTTGGCGTCGGTCATTGCGCTGGCCGGCGGCATGGTCAGGCCCGAAACGGACTCGCGCGGATCGTGCGATTTGTTCCAGGCATTGTTCTGGTAGACGTACCACAGGCCCGATGCGTCCCACCCATAGATCGTGTGGTTGTAGTACAGCAGCATCGACACCAGCACCGGACATCCCGAGTTCACGCCCGCGCGGAGCACCGCACCCCCGGACAGGGTCCACTGGACGCCGTTAGCGTCCGTGATCGAGGTGGCCGACGGTATGGTCGTGCCGGAAGCGGATTCGCCAGACAGGCTCGCAGCCTGCGCACGTTGCGACCTGGCCGCGTTCGCCGTTGCACTGGCGCCGCCACTGATGGGGTCACTGCCACCTCCGCCGCCGCAAGCGGCGAGCGCCAGGCTACCAGCGCCTGCGAAAAGACCTGCCAGGAATCGGCGACGGGTTGCCAGCGTATTGCCAGGATTGACTGTCGAACCGCGCACTGCGGGGACTGCACTTTCTGCCGCCACTGCGACAACGTTTGCTTCTTTTACTGCCCTGCTCATCTCCACTGCCCCCCAAAATTACCGAACGGGGCGGAGTATATGGGCAGGCGGCGCCAATTTATTACCGAATAAATAATTCACAGGAAATTAGCAAAAGCAGCCGCGACAGAAATACCTCTGCGAAATACATGTTCTTTCGGGCATATTTACTTGTCTGATGTTTAAATATAGTCGTACTATATTGATTTATAAGACAAAATAATGGATACAATAGTTTTGAGCTATGCTGGAAAAGGAAGCATAGAGAGGAGAAATTTCCTCACCTGAAATGTGTAAAACAATTAATACGAAATGCGCTAGAAAATGAAACATAATGTAACTGCGAATTCACTGTTATCGCCCGCTTTCCATGTGTGGGAGTGCAGTACATGGGGGCGCGAACAGGCCAGCCCATCGTTATCGGGCACGCGTTCTGCTCTTGACTGTTAGCGAAATAGCAAAAGCCTGCCGCATGCCCAGGGCGGCGAGATGCGGCAGACTTTCGATCGTTACGTCACGCAAGTTCGCCCATATCGGGCGGATGCGCGTGTCGACCGATCAGGTCATCGTGCCTGAATCGACGTTTCTCTCGCCCCTTCTGCCGGACCGGCTTCTCGCCTGATCCCGGGGGCCGAATCTGCTGACAAACCGCTCGAAGCCCTCGATTGGAAGCGGTTTGCAAAACAGGAAACCCTGGTAGGCGTGGCATCCTGCTACCGCCAGAAAATCCCTTTGCGCGTCAGTCTCGACGCCCTCGGCAATCACGCCCAGATCGAAACTTCGGGCAAGCGCCACAATGGTTCTGGCGATGTCGGCATCGTTGGGGTCGACCAGAATGTCGCGCACAAACGATCGGTCAATTTTCAGCTGGTCCAGCGGCAACCGCTTCAGGTACGACAGCGATGAGTATCCAATCCCGAAATCGTCCAGCGCAAAAGTCACGCCTCGCGCTCTAAGGGCGCTCATCTTTTCGATAATGTCCTCGACGTTCTCGACGAGAACACTCTCGGTCAGTTCCAGCTTCAGCCTGTCTGCCCTCGCCCCCGTTCGATTGATGACCGTCATCACACTGTCTACAAAGTCTGGCTCACGAAATTGCCGGGCGCTTACGTTCACTGCTATCGAAAGATGCGCCATCGATGGCCGCGCCGCCCACGCGGCGAGCTGGGTACACGCGGACTGCAGTACCCCTTGTCCTATCTCGAGGATGAGCCCCGTCTCCTCCGCGAGCGGGATGAATTCGGCCGGAGGTATCATGCCGCGCACAGGATGCTCCCAGCGCACCAGCGCTTCAGCGCCTGTTATGAAGTCGCCGTCAATGACCTGCGCCTGGTAGTGGAGCACGAAGCGATTCTCCTCAATGGCATTGCGCAGACCCACCTCAAGTTCGGCTCGTTTCAGGACAACCGTCTGCATCGCAGGGTCGAAGAAGCACATTGCATTGCGGCCGCGCTCCTTGGATTTATACATGGCGAGATCGGCCTGCTTGAAAAGCTCGTCCGTGGAAGTCTGCTCGCCATCGAATACAGTGACGCCAATGCTGGCGGTACTGCGAAACTGGACGCCGTTGAGCTGGTAGGTGCTGCCAAGAACGGCGAGGATCCGTCCTCCCACCACCTCGGTCTCCGCGGTCGCTTTCGCCTTGTCCAGACTCAGGTTCCCCAGCACGACAACGAACTCGTCACCGCCGACGCGGGCGACCGTATCGCCCTCACTGACACTGCTCGACAGGCGATAGGCAACCTGCCGCAGGAGCAGATCGCCTTTGTCATGACCTAACGTATCGTTTAGCGTCTTGAAATGGTCGAGATCGATAAACATGAGCGCGCCGCAGACCTTCTTCCGGCCGCTGGACGCCATTGACTGCCTCAGGCGATCGAGCAGCAGCGCCCGATTGGGCAGGCGGGTAAGCGTGTCATAGAAGGCAAGTTCCCGGATCTTCTCTTCCGTCTTCTTACGCTCAGTGATGTCGTGGTGCGTACCGACGTAGTGCGTAACAGCACCGTCTTCACCGGTCACCGCCGAGATGGTCAGCCACTTGGGATAGATCTCGCCGCTCTTTCGACGCCCCCAGATCTCACCCTGCCAACCACCGACGCGGCGGATGGTCTCCCACATCTCGCGGAAGAAATGGACATCATGGAGGTCTGACCTTAGCAGGCGCGGCGTTCGCCCCACGACTTCTTCCGGTGCATATCCGGTGCACTCGGTGAAAGCCGAGTTCACGCGCAGAATCGTGCTCTCCGCGTCGGTGACCATCATCGCTTCCTGCGAATCGAAAGCAACGGCGGCGATGCGAAGCTCAGCTTCAATCTGCTTGCGCTCCGTGATATCGCGGCCACTCGTCCGAAAACCGATGAAGTCGCCCCTCGCGTTACTGATCGGGACCCAGGAGACTGACAGCCAGACGAGCGAACCATCCTTGCGCACCCAGCGGCATTCAAGGTCGTCGCCGCGAAAGCCCTGCAGCCCCTTCTGAAACTCCGGCGCAACGCGCGACATGTCCTCCGGATGGATCAGCGTGCGTGCGAAGTCGGGCATCGCCATACATTCGTCGACCGTGTAGCCGGTGTAGTGCTCAACGGACGGATTGATCCAGCGCGGCTTCCCGTCCGGCCCCCACCATATTTCCAGATTCACCGTGCAGTCTGCAATGGCGCGAAATTTTTCTTCGTTTTCACGCAATTCCTGTGTCATTGCCGAGGCCAGTCGCATCGCGCGGCCCCGCCCTGTCATCATGAGCCAGGTCAGAAGCGTCAGCAGGAAACTCAGCCCCGTACCCGCGACCGCAATCAGCGCCTCAGCATTACGACCCAGTCGTGACCGGAACTCGTCGGAAGCGGTCATCGACAACGTCCAGTCGTGTCCGTCGACAACCAGATATTCGCTTGCGGAAATGAGCGTGGGCAAATTCCCGCTGTTTGCATCTGAAGTGCGATGCAGGAGCGCTGCCTCCGATGGTTCTACGCCATCGTAAATAGCCAGCGAGATGCCGGCTGGCTGTTCACCGTAAAGACTGGCGATCACGTCGTGCATGCGGAACGACGCATAAACCCAACCGGTGATGTGCGCCCGACGCTGCGCTACGTTATCCAGCGTGACACCGGGCGTGTAGATGGGAAGGTACATGATGAAACCGGGCGGGCGGTCCGTTTCCATGTCGATCGAAAGGCGAACCTTTCCCGAGACGGCTGCCATGCCGGAATCACGGGCCCGCTCCATGGCAAGTCGCCGCACCGGATCGTCCCAGGTGTCGAAGCCGGGCGAACTACGCGTGCGGCCAACATAGGGCTCGCGCTGAATGACGGGCGCATAGTCCTCGCGCCGCCCGTCGGGCTGTATCGTGTATCCCGCTATTCCGCCCTGGCGCATTTCCGCTATGTGGGACTCTTTGTCTGCCGCCGGCACCCACTCGACGACACCAACGGCGTGGACCCCGGAAAAGTTTACGTCGAGATTGAGCGCGCCCACGTAGCGCCGGAACTTGTCGCGGTCAATCGTTCCAGTCGCGGCGAACAGGCTCTGCACGCCTCGCAACATCAGCTCATACGTGGCCATCCGCTGTTCGACACGGCTGACGGCGTCACCCATTGAATATTCAAACTGGGTGCGCAGTTCTTTTCGGGTAGCCTGCCGCTCGTGATCCCATACTATCCACGTCAGGCAAAGCGACGTAGCAAGAACCAGTAGTGGGAGCAGGACGGAGCGCCACCTCATGGCGATGCCTGGAAGTTGACCATGGATTCGGCCAGGTCAGGCTTGAAGTACTTTTCGAAGATGCGGCGCACCGTTCCATCAGCACGCATTTCGTCCACCAGCGCCTTCCACTTCGCCCGCTCGGCATCCGGGAGCGCTTTCTTTGACATGATCAGACCGTGCGGCACGGAGGGATCGTTGAACTCGAGAATCGTCGTTACTTCGCGAATCTTCTTCTCGTCCAGGGCGGGGTAATCGAAGGGCTCAATAATCATGCCCTGTATGCGACGAAGAATGAGCGCCTGGTAGAGCGGCTCCAGGCCGCCCGCCAGGCTGATACGGTTCTCTGAAGTCAATTTGTCGACCAGCGCATTGGCCGAATCGCTGTAGCGGAAACTGCGGATCACGCCGAGCTGGGAGCGCCCATCACCCTCAAAATCCGCGACGCCATGGATGCCCGCGTCTTTGCGCACAAGCAAATAGTATTTGTTGCTGAAGTACCACGCGAACGATGCATATTGATTACGCTCCTCAGTGGCGATTCCCGAAAGACTGAAATCGAGTGCACCTGATTCGATCAACTTCCAGATACGTGCGCGCGACATCAGGCTGACCTTGATCTGGCAACCACTACGTCGAATCAACTCTTCCGCAAAGTCCTTGTCGATGCCGCTATCCGTATCAAGCGAATAGAGCAGACCATGGTCGTGCAATCCGAGCGTAAACGGCCGGGAACAGTCCGGTCCGCCCGCGAAGGCACTACTCACCCCACACACCGCAATTAGCACACCGCCAAGCCAGTTTCGAATCACAGCGCCTCCGCAGCGGTACTTCGCATTTTGAATTCTCATCCGCAACCGCAACCGCGACCCGACGGCATGTCCAGCCGGTCTTTTTCCTGGCCGGTCAGGTCTTTTTGTACGCTTTCTCAACGCGACGTCTTCCCGGCACATGCGACGAGCGCTCGGGAATTTCGCCCACAAAGCCTCCGCACGCATTATCGGCAAAACTTCGCCATTCTTGAGCGTTGCCTGCATCTTTTTTCCCGATGCACGTTGACCACCCATGCCGACTCCAACGACAGCGACGACAGCGAAACGGAGTGACGGCGGCAGACGGATACGGCCGGATCGCGCATCGGCACGCTAAGACCTGTAGCGCAGCGCATCAATCAGCACAGCCAGGGCTCGTGAAGACTGACGGCGACTCGGGTAATACAGGTGATAACCTGGAAAAACTGGGCACCAATCCTTAAGAACCGGCTTGAGTCGTCCATCGGCAATATACGGTTGCGCCAGATCTTCCGGAATGTACGCAAGGCCGCAGCCAGCCAGCGCCGCATTGAGCATCTGGTTGGTTCCGTTAAACACTAACTGGCCGTCGACACGCACCTTCACTTCATGACCCGCCTTTTTGAATTCCCAGGCATACAGGCCACCATAGGTCGGTAGCCGAAGATTGATGCAGTTGTACCCGGTCAGGTCATGAGGCGTTTTCGGCCGCGCTCGATTCGCGAAACAGGACGGCGCACCCACCACCGCCATGCGCATGTCCGGCGCGATGCGTACGGCGATCATGTCTTTGGCCACCTGATCGCCAAGCCGTACGCCAACGTCAAACCGCTGCGCGACGATATCGGTCAGTCCAAAGTCGATGACGATTTCGATCTTGATGTCCGGATAGTCGGGCAGAAGCTGCGCCAGCTTCGGCTGAAGGATGGTAGCCGCCGCGTGTTCGTCTGTCGTGATGCGGATGGTGCCGGCGGGTTTATCCCGAAGCTCGCTCAATGCCGCCAGTTCTTCGTCGATCTCGTCGAACCGTGGCCCCACCGTCGCCAGCAGACGCTCGCCTGCCGGCGTGGGCGAGACGCTGCGCGTCGTCCGCGTCAGCAGCCGCAGCCCTAACCTTGATTCGAGCCCACGGATGGTGTGGCTCAGCGCCGATTGTGACACCCCAAGTTTCGCTGCTGCCCGGGTAAAGCTCTGTTCGCGCGCCACGGCGACGAATGCCAGCAGATCGTTAAGGTTTTCGCGCGCCATTCATGAATCTCGCTCATATGGGTTTGCCGATTCCACCCTCTAGTCACATGCTACCGCAGCCAGTAAATTTGCGGCTGTAGATCGAACCCACATGGGCGCAAGACATTCGCGCGACGGGTCGCGCCGCAAACCTGAGCTGGAGATGACTTCATGGCTGATGAGCCCACCGCAGCACGCAAGGCGTTCGGCGACATCGCGCCGGCGCTCGCGGATTACACCGACAAGGTTCTGTTCGGCGACGTCTGGCAGCGACCGGGCCTGTCTCCACGTGATCGCAGCCTGATCACTGTCGCAAGCCTCGTCGCCCTTTACCGCACCAACGAACTTCCGTTTCACATCGGCAATGCGCTGGACAACGGCGTCACTCGCGACGAGTTGATCGAGTTGATCACTCACCTTGCTTTTTACGCGGGCTGGCCGACAGCAAACACGGCTGTTTCAATTGCCCGGCGCGTCTTCGACGACCGCGAGGCTTAACAGGCTGGCTCGACTTTTTCGGCATTTTCTGTCGCAGGCGCAGCCTGAATGGAGCATACAGAATGGACTATCGGTATCTGGGCCGCAGCGCCCTCAAGGTTTCGCCCTTGTGTCTGGGCGCGATGATGTTCGGCGGCGAGACTGACGAGGCAACCTCGAAGCGCATCATCGACAAGGCGTACGACCAGGGTATCAATTTCATCGACACGGCCGACGTGTATCACGCTGGTCGTTCGGAAGAAATCGTGGGCCGCGCGATTGCGGACCGGCGAGACAGCTGGGTCGTGGCTACGAAGTTCGGCTATCCGACGGCGCAGGGACCGAACGAACAGGGACAGTCGCGCAAGTGGATCATCCAGTCTGTCGAAGCGAGCCTGAAGCGTCTGCGCACCGACTACATCGACATCCTGTACTTCCACCGGGCGCTCACGGATGCACCGCTGGAAGAAGGCGTGCGAGCCATCGGCGATCTGGTTCGTCAGGGCAAGATCCGCTACTTCGGCGTGTCCAATTTCCATGGCTGGCGCATCGCCGAAATCGCGCGTCTGGCCGATCAGCTTGGTATCGACCGGCCGGTCGCGAGCGAACCGCTCTACAACATCGTCGACCGGACAGCGGAGATTGAGCAGTTGCCGGCGGCGGCGCACTACGGTCTTGGCGTGGTCTCGTATAGCCCGCTCGCGCGTGGCGTCCTGAGCGGCAAGTATGCCGTGGATGCGCCGCCACCGGCCGATTCGCG
The DNA here is from genome assembly GCF_050436565.1 of Paraburkholderia sp. GAS42. Classification (NCBI taxonomy): domain Bacteria; kingdom Pseudomonadati; phylum Pseudomonadota; class Betaproteobacteria; order Burkholderiales; family Burkholderiaceae; genus Paraburkholderia; species Paraburkholderia sp. GAS42. The sequence continues at coordinate 193,536 of NZ_JBNDML010000015.1, forward strand.
CGCAGGTCGCGGCGACAGGCGGATCCAGCAGACCGAGTGGCGCCCGGAATCGCTCCGGATCGCGCAGACGATCGCAGATCATGCAGCGAAGCGTGGGACGACTTCGATCGCCTTCGCGCTCGCATGGGTACTCAAAAACCGGCTGGTGAGCGCGACCATCGCGGGTCCGCGCACCGAAGCACAATGGGACCGCTATGTCGAAGCGCTGAACCTGTCGCTCGGCGCGGAGGATGAAGCGCTCGTCAACAGCCTCGTTTCGCCGGGACACGCGTCAACGCCGGGCTATACCGATCCCGGCTATCCGATTGAAGGCCGACGTGTCGCCTGAAAGGCAAGCCGCTGCCGGGCACAGCCTGCGGATCCTCGCGATCCTGAGCACCTTGATGGCCTTTGCGTCGATTTCGACGGACCTGTACCTGCCCGCTCTGCCCACCATGGCTGCGGCGCTACACGCCGACGCCGGCACCATCGAGTTCACGATCTCCGGGTATCTGATCGGCTTCAGCCTGGGTCAGCTTCTGTGGGGCCCAACAGGCGATCGACACGGCCGCCGCTTGCCGATCGCCATCGGGCTTGTCCTTTTCGTCATCGGTTCGGCCGGCTGCGCGTTGTCGACGAACGCCGCAATGCTGGTCGGCTGGCGCGCGCTGCAGGCCGTGGGCGCCTGCGCGAGCGTCGTGCTTGCCCGTGCGATGGTGCGCGATCTGTACACGGGCCACCGCGCGGCCCAGATGATGTCGACCCTGATGACGGTGATGGCCATCGCGCCGCTGTTGGGACCGAGCCTGGGCGGACTGATCCTCCATGTGGCATCGTGGCGCGCCATTTTCTGGACGCTGGTGGGCGTCGGGCTGGCGACGCTCGCGGCACTTTGCGCACTGCCTGAAACCTTGCCGCCGGAGCGGCGCAGCCGCGAACCGCTCTGGCGCGCGATGGCCGGCTACGCCGAACTGCTCCGGCATCGCCGGTTGCTCGGCTACGCGGGCGCTGGTGGTTTTTTCTATGGCGGCATCTATGCGTATATCGCTGGCACGCCGTTCGCCTACATCACCTTTCACCATGTATCGCCGCAGTTCTACGGCGTGCTTTTCGGTGTCGGCATCGTCGGCATCATGCTCGCGAACCAGATCAATTCGAGGCTTGTGATTCGGCTCGGCGGCGACAGGCTGATGCTGGCGGGCGCTCTCGGTGCGGCAGTCGCGGGCATCCTGCTTGCGCTCGATGCATGGACGGGCTGGGGCAAATTGATGGGCCTGGTGATACCGCTCTTTCTGTTTGTCTCCGCGGCAGGGTTTATTGTCGCCAACTCGATTGCCGGTGCGCTCGGCAGCTTCCCTGAACGGGCGGGCGCCGTGTCAGCGCTGGTCGGTGCGATCCAGTACGGCACCGGCATCACGGGCTCGGCGCTCGTCGGCATCTTCGCCGACGGCACGCCGTGGCCGATGGGTTGCATCATCGCGCTGATGGGCACCGGCAGCCTGCTTTGCGCATTGTTTCTCGTGCCGGCTGCCTCCGTCACACGCACCGAGGCAACCGCTGCGGGCTGAGTAAACCACGTGTCCCACTTGAGTCGGCCCGCCTTTGCAGAAACGCAAGCTATCACTGAAGTTGCACACCCGACGGGCAGTGACAGGACCGCTATCGCGCGGGCTTGAGACCGCTGCGCGCATAGCGGCCCGGGGGATGTTCTGTTGCCTTCTACGGCCGGATAGCGGACCTACACCGAAGCCGGCCTCGTGACTCGCTGCAACACTGTCATCGGGCCGAGCTTCCTGATCGTTCCCATCTGGATCTCGTCCCGAACAAAGAGAGATCCCGCAAACCCCAACGCATTGACCGCGACGCCCTCCGCGCGCTCCGCGGACCTCGGCACGAGCAGCATCCATCGGCTGGTGACAAGCAGGTTATACGGCGCCGACTGCTGCGGTTCACCGTTCACATCGATTGCGCGCAAACCAGCTGCATCGAGTAAGGCGAGGTAGCGGTCGAATGCACTGCGCGCCATCTCCAGCGGACGCGTTGCCAACAGCGGTTCCAACCGGGCAAATGCGTGCGCAAAAGCCAGGCCGGGTACCGTGCCAATGGGTCCGTCCATGCGTGCAGCCGCAAGAAGCGGCTCGATCGGTAGCTGCCGGTCTGCTTCGTCGAGCGGCAACGGTACGATCTGCAGATGCTTGTGGCGCTGACTCGCGCCGGCGGCCGGGCCGCCATTGTAGAAACCAAGCCCATCGAATTGAGCCATGCAGCTGAACAGCGCGCCAAAGTCCGCCGGATTGAGCAAGGCTTCCTGCAGCTCAAAGCGGCGCGTGACGATAAGGAGATGATGGTCGATCACGTTGAACTTGTTGAGCAGGACAATGTGGGTGTCCGAGATATCGGCGACAAAGAGGTCCGGGTCGTAGGGAAGGAAAGGATTAGCCGCGCAACTGTCTGCCGCCCTGGCCTTGCGCATTTGCTGGTCCTCGTCCTTGCGGGCGAGACTCGATACCTGGCGGATAAGGAAACGCACGCCGCCGTCTTCGATCGTCGTGCGGATCGTCGCGATCGGGCGCAGTGCGCCACCATTCAGCGCATGCGCCGTTTGGCGCAGGACAGCGGGCCACAAGGTTCCGGATTGGAGGGAGCCGTTCATTGCTTTGGCGCACAAGTGGATGCTGCTCTTTAGCCAGGCCCGTAAGCCCATAAGCCAGCGCCGGATGCCAGTCGATTCAGCGCGCTGCGGCTTCGTTGCGGCGCACAACGTTATTGCCCCGACACCGTGAAACGCGGGTTGTGCTTTCCTGCAGCGTCGCAGCTTTCTTTATACACTCCGCGGGGCGCCGGCGATGCTGGTCCTGACGGAAGCTGTGTGCGTTCCTCCACGCTCCTCGCCGATTAGCGGCGCACAATGGTCTCGTCGAAGCTGGCCCTGTGTGACGAACCAGCAAAGGAGGATCGATGCGGTCGCAAGTGAGGTCCCGCGTGCGCCTGAGACGCTATGCAATCATGGCGGTGATCGTCGTCGCCGGCCTGAGTGTTATCGGGCGCATCACTGGCGTCCTGGTCGACTGGCTGTGGTTCTCCTCGATCGGCTACGTCGACGTTTTCTGGACGGTCCTTTCCGCCAGGGCGCTGCTGTTTGTCGCGGTGTTCGCTGCCTCGGCGGGCACGATATGGGCGTCGGGGTTCCTGGCACATCGTTACGCAAGGAGCCTCAGCACCTGGCAAGTGCAAGCAGCCCGTTCTTCAGGTCCGACGGAGGTCGTAAGCGCCCTGCCCGACCAGATCGCGGCGCGCATTCCCTGGCGCACCGCCATCGCCGGCGTCGCGGTCCTCCTGGGGCTGCTCATCGCCGTCGGCGAAATCTCGAACTGGGACATGGCGCTTCGCTTCCTTCATCAGGTGCCCTTCGGCGAGCGCGATCCGGTCTTCGGCCAAGACATCGGCTTCTATCTCTTCTCCCTGCCCGCCTGGATCGCGCTCAAGAACTGGCTGCTGCAACTGCTGTTCTGCAGCGCGATCGTGGCGGGTGTGGTCTACGCGGTGCGCGGCGACATCGTGCTCGAGCAGCCGCCGCGGGGGCTCTCGCCCGCCGCCGCCGCTCATGGCTCGGCACTGCTCGGCTTGCTCTTTCTGCTGAAGGGCTGGTCCTGGTGGCTCGACCGCTTTCTGCTGCTCTACGGCGACAACGGCGTCGTGGTCGGCGCCGGCTATACCGATGTCCACGTCCAGCTGCCGGTCCTGTGGATGCTCGTTGGCGTTGCCGCTGCTTCAGCCGTCGTCTTGTGGGCCAATTTGCGCCGGCGGGGCTATCGACTTCCTGCCGCCCTCGCGATCCTGGTGTTCGGCAGTTCGTTTGTGTTCGGCCTGATCTATCCGGCGCTGTTCCAGCGCTTCTATGTCAAGCCAAGCGAGCTGCAGCTGGAGGCGCCCTACATCGGGCACAATATCGCGCTGACCCGACAGGCCTACGGCCTCGCGAAGATCGAGGTCAAACCGTTTGCCGCCGGACAAGGCCTGAATCTCGCCTCGCTGCAGGCGAATCGCGCGACCATCGACAACATCCGCCTGTGGGATGTCCAGCCGTTGATGGATACCTACGCGCAGTTGCAGGAGATCAGGACCTACTACAAATTCCTCTCTGTGGACATCGACCGCTACCGGCTTGACGCCGGTTACAGGCAGGTGATGCTGTCGGCGCGCGAACTGGAGCCGGCGATGCTTTCGCCCAACGCCCAGACCTGGGTGAACCTGCATCTCCTGTTCACCCACGGCAACGGCGTCGTGATGTCGCCGGTCACCGAGAAATCCACCGAAGGCTTACCTTCCCTCTATCTGCAGGATATTCCGCCCGTCACCCGCGGCGGCCCGGCCATCCGCGAACCGCGCCTCTATTTCGGCGAAAGCGGTCAGGGCTACGTCATCGTGAAGGGCAGCGTGCCCGATTTCGACTACCCCAAGGGCAAGGATAACGTCTACTCCACGTACAGCGGACGCGACGGCGTCGCCATCGGCAGCACGGTGCAACGTAGTCTCTTCGCCTGGCAGTTCGACGATCCCAACATCCTGCTGACCGGCTACATCACGGACGAGAGCCGGATCCTGCTCCACCGCAATATTCAGGACCGGGTGCACACGATCGCCCCGTTCCTTAGCCTCGACCATGATCCATATATCGTCGCGAGCAACGGGCGCCTTTTCTGGATGCAGGATGCCTATACCACCAGCCAATGGTTCCCTTACGCCCAACCCGCTATCGGCGACGGCGCCAATTACATCCGCAACGCGGTCAAGGTGGTGGTCGATGCGTACAACGGCACGGTCGACTTTTACGTCAGCGATCCTGACGATCCGATCCTGCGGACCTACCAGCGCATCTTCCCGGGGCTGTTCAAGCCGTTGGAAGCGATGCCACAAGACCTGCAGCAGCATATCCGCTACCCTGAAGATCTGTTCCTGATCCAGGCGCAACTCTACCGCGCCTATCACATGGATGCGCCGGAAGTCTTCTACAACCGCGAGGATCTCTGGCAGTTTCCGCGGGAACTGGCCGGCATCGATAGTGGAAATTCACCCACGCCGATGACGCCTTACTACATGATCATGCGGCTGCCTGGGGAGCCTCGCGCCGAGTTCGTCCTCATGCTGCCGATGGTGCCTAGCCAGCGCGAAAACATGATCGCCTGGCTGGCGGCGCGCTGCGATCCACCCGGGTACGGCAAGCTTGTCGTCTACACCTTCCCTAAGGACAAGCTGGTCTATGGACCGTTCCAGATCGAGGCGCGCATCCAGCAGAATACTGAGATCTCGCAGCAGATCTCGCTGTGGAACCAGATGGGCTCGCGCGTCATCCGTGGCCATCTTGTGGTCGTGCCGATCGAGGACTCGATCCTCTACGTCTCCCCGCTCTACCTGCGCGCGGCGTCCGGTCAGCTGCCTGAACTGAAGCGGGTGATCGCCGCCTACGGCGACCGTGTGGTCATGGAGGAAACCCTGGGCGAAGCCCTGGCGGCGCTCTTCAAGGAGAACGCCCCAGTGGCATCGCCGGTCCGCGGCACGGCGGACGCGCGCGCCCGTGAGGCACTTGCCCACTACAACCGTGCCATTGAGCGGCTGAAGGCGGGCGACTGGACCGGTTTCGGCTCGGAACTCGATGCACTCCGGCCGCTGCTCGAGGCACTCGGTGCGGGTCGTCCTTAAAGAGCCACCCGCCCCGCGGTCGCGCTTTTCCGCCGAACCGGTCGCGCCCTCCCTCGCGCCACCTCGTTCGGGGCATGAAGTGGTGTCATCCTCGCAGCCAGGTTAACAACACCTCGGCCCATTGCCACAGTATTTCCGGTCGATGGACCGAATGAAGAACTCGCGTCGCGATAGCACCGGATCGCACGGGTGATGCGAGGCCATGTGCCAGATATAGCGTTCATAGTCCGGGATGCCGAACATCTGCGCGCAGACCCCACGCATGGTGCGCGCAAGTTCCGATAGCCGTGTCCCCAGCGCGTTGCCGCCGGGCTCGGCGTTCGTGGCGCGAACCGGCACCGCCGCGAGTTTCCCATTGAAGATCGTTTTCATGATCAGGTCCCCTGAGCGCGCGCAACTGCAGGCGTCTCGTTGACGGTGGGCTGCGCCTGCCGCAGCGCCTGCAAGCAGATCCTGACTGCGAAGACGCACATCGCCAGCACCAGCACGACAAAGAAGCCGCAGACAACCGCATCCAGATAGTTGTTGAAGGCCACCCGCTGCATTTCCGCAAGCGATCTGGCGGGAGCGAGTACGGTCCCCTGCGCGGCGGCGTCACTGAACCTGTTCGCCAGCGCAAGGAAGCCGATGCGCGGATCGCTGTGGAATATCTTCTGGATGCCAGCAGTGAGCGTGGTAATCAGGAGCCACGCTGTCGGCACCAACGTCACCCAGATGTAGCGCTCCCGTTTCATCTTCACCAGCACGCTGGTGCAGAGCAGCAGCGCGATGCCAGCGAGCATCTGGTTGCCCACGCCGAAAAGCTGCCAGAGGGTGTTGATGCCACCGAGCGGGTCGACCACGCCCTGATAGAGAAAGTAGCCCCAGGCAGCGACGCAGAGGCCGGTGCCCAGCAGGTTCGCGGGCAGGAACTGTGTGTTGCCGAGCGGCCGGTAGACATGGCCTAGCATGTCCTGGATCATGAAGCGGCCGACCCGCGTGCCGGCGTCTACGGCCGTCAGGATAAACAGCGCCTCGAACAGGATGGCGAAGTGATACCAGAAGGCCTCCATGGCCTGGCCGCCGAGAGCCTGGCCGAGAATCTGCGCCATGCCGACGGCGAGCGTCGGGGCGCCGCCGGCGCGCGACAGGATGCTGGTTTCGCCGATGTTCACGGCCGTCTGGCTGATCATATCCGGCGTGATGGTGAATCCCCAGCCGGACACGACTTGCGCCGCCTGTACGGCGGTGGTGCCGATGACCGCCGCCGGCGCGTTCATGGCGAAGTAGATGCCCGGATGCAGGACGCAGGCTGCCGTCAGCGCCATGACCGCGACGAACGATTCGGCAAGCATGCCGCCGAAGCCGATCAGACGCATATGCGACTCGCGCTCGATCATCTTCGGCGTGGTACCGGAAGAAATCAGCGCATGAAAACCTGACACCGCACCGCAGGCGATTGTGATGAACAGAAACGGGAACAGTGTGCCGGAGAAGACCGGCCCGGTACCGTCGATAAAGCGTGTGGTCTGTGGCATCGAAAGGGTTGGTGCGACGACGTAAATGCCGACTGCGAGAGCCACGATCGTGCCGATTTTCAGGAACGTACTCAGGTAGTCGCGCGGCGCGAGCATCAGCCACACCGGCAGGCTGGAGGCGATGGCGCCGTACAGAATGAGGGCCCAGGCCAGTTGCGGACCGGTCAGGGTAAAGGCCGGTCCCCAGGTGGGATCGTTGGCTATCGCCTTCCCGAGTACGATCGAAACGAGTAAAAGCACGACACCGAACAGGGAGGCTTCGCCGACGCGCCCCGGACGGATGAAGCGCATGTAGACGCCCATCAGCAGCGCGATCGGTATCGTCGCCGCGATGGTGAACAGGCCCCACGGGCTGGCCGTGAGCGCCTTGACCACCACCAGGCTCAGGACCGCAAGAATGATGATCATGATTGCGAGCACGCCGACGAGCGCCAGCGAACCCGGAACCGGGCCCAGTTCCATCTTGATCATTTCGCCAAGGGATTTGCCGTCCCGACGCACCGACGCGAAAAGCACGATGAAATCCTGCACCGCACCGGCCACCACAACACCTGCGAGTATCCACAGCGTGCCGGGCAGGTAGCCCATCTGCGCTGCCAGCACCGGACCGACCAGCGGACCCGCGCCGGCGATGGCGGCGAAATGATGGCCGAACAGCACCCACCTGTTGGTCGGCACATAGTCCATGCCGTCGTCGTGGCGCTCGGCCGGGGTCTGGCGTGTGTCGTCGAGTCGCAAGACGCGCTCGGCAATGAACTTGCTGTAGAAGCGGTAAGCGATGAAATAAACGATGAGAGCCGCAGTCACGAGCCACACGGCATTGACACTCTCACCGCGTCCGAGTGCGAGCCTGGCGAAGGCGAGAGCGCCGGCAGCGGCCAGCACGCCCCACAGGAGAATGGACACAAGCTTGTTCATGGCCCCTCCGCGCTCGAGAACAACGTGCGCAGAAATCATCCTGCGCAACGTCAGTACCGGCAGTTCGCCACCATTGCACCGCCTGGCAGCGGGCCACTTCCTGGCGGGCCGGGTACCAACGAAAAACAGGCTACACCCACCCCCGAGGCATCACAAGGCGCAGTTCCCAGCTGTACTTCCTCGCGGGTTTCGTCGCAGGCGCCGGGTGGTCATCGTTCGGACGACCCGCGCGAGACGCGCGCCGGTCGGAGAGCCGGCGCCGCGCGGGCGACGATGAACGTTTGCGTCGGCGAATGCTTCGACGTACTCGAAAATTCGCCCGATTCCGCGTGACGCCCCGTGCCCGTCTGTGCCGATTGCCTGACGACGAGGACCGGAATCTGGCTGTGCGTGAGCACTTTCTGGGTCTCGCTGCCGATCAGCAGCGCGCGTACGCCGCCCCGGCCGTGGGATGCCATGACAATGAGATCACAGCCTCGCTGTTTCGCAGTTCCAATGATCGCCTCGTAGGGGTGAGCGCGGACCGTGGCGACCATATCACATTCGACACCTGCCTGCCGGGCCGCTTTCGCGATGACCTGGAGATAGTAGTCCGCATGCTGCTGGGCGGCCCGCGTGTATTGCTCTTCGGTGTCGGCGAGCATTTCGGTTCCGTATGCGAAGACATGGTATTCGGGCATGACGTGAAGCCCCGTCACTCTGGCTTTGCTTTCCCGGGCGAGCGCCACGGCCATCTGGATGGCTGCCTCGGAGAGTACCGACCCGTCGGTCGGCACCAACAGATGCTTGAACATATGTGTCTCCCCACGACCATGCCCATTCGCCTTGACCTCGTGTTCGGGCAGCCGCTTGAGTCAGACAGTACTGAAACAAGGCGAACTCTTACACATAAATTACAGTATAGACATTCAGACAGAAGGAGTGCGCCTGCGCCCGCCAGCCGTCCGCCACCCACGATCAGGCACGCCTGACGAATCGGCCGCTTGCCGAACCGGGAGGCGCATCTGTCGCTGGAATTGCGGGCGTGCTCCGCCACAAGTACGGACGGGCCTGGAACGCGCGTCGCGTCGCGTGCCGCACGCAGTGTCCAGACGCCGTCCGCATGCTGCCTTCGCGGCTATAGTACAGATGTGTGTTCCTCTGTCAGCGCAGCGCGCAAACGGCCATGCAGCCCCCAACTCCGGACGTCGTACGTCTGTTCCCAACCTTCGTGTGGCAGAGCCGCCTCGAACCGGTGTGCTACGAACCACTTAACCGGGATCTGCTGGCGTATGTCGAAACCTTGATGCGCGCTGGTCGCGGAACTCGCACAGGCGCGACCTGGCAATCCGGACACAAACAGCATCAGACGCCCGATTTTTCTGAGCTGGTCACCTGCATCAACGCAGCCGCGGCCGACGTGCTCGCGTTTCTGAAGGTACCCGAGGCCCCGTTCTGCATCACGGGTTGCTGGGTCAACGTGCTGGGCCCGGGTGCGGCACACGCCACGCACAGCCATCCCAACAATTTCCTGAGCGGCGTCTACTATCTGCAAACGCAGGCAGGCGCAGACACGATCAATTTCCACGATCCGCGACCTCAGAGTGCGATCATTCGTCCGCCGGTCACCGAATTGACGGCGTACAACACCGACCAGGTGGTGGTGGCGGTCAATGACGGCACCCTGCTCGTGTTTCCCGCCTGGCTGCCCCATTCGGTGTCAGCGAACACGAGCGCCCGCCCACGCATCAGTGTGAGTTTCAACATCATGTTCACCGCCTACGACACGACCATGAGCCCGCCGCTATGGGGCCAGGATTAGGTGCCAGCCGGGCCGTGCTGAAAAGCGCCGACAGTTACGCATTCTCAAACAGAAGCCTTTCGACCTGATCGAACGGGGCCACGACCGTCCACGTCGGCAGCGCCGCAGGCGACGTCGGCATAGTCCAGGCGTACCATGGCAATATGCAGCACGCCGCCGTCGGGGCTGCCCCGCATTGAGGCGCCTGGCGTTATCGCCAGTCCACCGTTTCCACGATCCCCGGCGTCGTGCGCTCGGCAATCTCACGCAGCCTGTTCGTGTCGATGTTCATGCTGCGAGTCTTCCTGAATGATGATGGAGATTGACATGGCCCACGCTGAGAACACGTACAACGGATTTAAGTACCTGGTTCGAACGCTCGCGAAACAGGGCGTCGGGGACGGGCACTTGCAGATATTCGGATTCAACGGTTTCGTGCTTATACCGCGCGAATTTGATACAGAGCAACCCATGCAAATCCCCGTCCAATGCCTCGAGGAGGAGGGATATCGTCAGGAAGACTGGGCTCTGAATGCAGCGATTGCGGAAGCGAAGGCGATCATCGACGGCAAGCGTCCGCCGAAAGAGCTGAAAACATTCCGCCAGGGCTAGCGCAGGCGACCCATGTCGCCTGCTTGATGAGTGCCGGGCGAGCGCAGACGCCTGCAATTCCTGCACTAGAATAAATACAGTGCCGGGCGTCGAGGGCGTATCTGGCGAGCACGTGCGGGATTTGCTTTGGAGGAGTTGTCATGCCGACTTACCAGTACCGTTGTGAAGTCTGCGGCGAGTTGTTCGAACACGCCGAACATCTCGCTGAACATCAAACCGCACATCCGCGTTGTCCGAAGTGCGGGAGCGAGAAGGTTCAGCACACACCCACGCAATTTGTCGCAAAGACGTCGAGAAAAAGCTGAGATCTGCGACATCAGTTCGATTTTTCGTTTCGGGCGATCACCGGGGACGAGGTCGGCTCGTGCGTCCGGGTCGTCGCGACCCGTCATGGCTCCGGGAACACGCATGCACAGCGTCTGGAGTAGTCGTAGCTGCTGGCCCCATCGGTAAACCTGAGCACCAGGCCTTCGTCGAGTCCTGTCCGGTTGCAGCCGGAGACAACCAGCCTGCAGCTTTGGCGCGGACCCGATCGCAAACCGCTTTAACCGTTTTTTCGTAGTTCCTGCCGTCCTTCATGACCCGGCGCAATTTGCACCGGCATCGTGCCGTTATATAGGCCGATGCATAGACCGATAGTTGAGGCTCTTCGACCAAACGCGCTACACTCAAAACGAGAAATTCCCGGAGCACCGCCATGGTCGACGCTACCCCTCAAAGCACCTTTCGTGGTCTTCCCTTGACTCCGGAGCAGGACGCAGAAATCAGGCACTACATAAAGAAGAAAAAGCAGCATGGCGCGCCGTGGGACACCCCGGAGCTGGAGGCCATGCTTAGAGACATGCTGGAGCCGCCAGGTGACGACGTCGATGAATCCGATGCCACCGCGGACGAAACGAAGGCCGCCACAGAGCGCGCGACAGCCTCAATCGACGAGACTATGGAGCCTATTGAGGCCAGCGAAGAGCGGAATGCCGCGATGGAAACGGAGAGTATGAAAGGGCCCAGGCGTTGAATCCCCGTCGACGCTCGCGATTGATCTCGAATACACCCAACGTCCGTATCGTGATGACCCTGTCTGGAACAGATCGATTGCGGCTCCGCTAACCAGTTCCGCAGTCGGTGTCCTCACGGACGAGACTTTGTCTGGTCGGTCACAATTTTTCGGTTAGATGGAAACGCAGTGGCTTTCCATCTAACGAATGCCAATCGCGAAAGTTCCTGTTTTCATAAAGTCGCCATATTCAAAAGGTGAGATTGTCGTGGAGGGCACCTCTCTGACCGATGCAAGCTGGGAGGGCCAGAATCGCGCGCGACGATACGGGCAATCATATCCACATCCGCGGTCTCAAGCCCGAAATAGAGCGGCAGCGCGAGAACCCGGCGTGCGATGTCTTCGCTGACAGGCGTGTATTGTGCGCCGACGTAGCGCAGCGACGATAGCGACGGATAGAAGTAGCGTCGCGGGAAAACGTCCTCCCGGTGCAAGGCTTCGAGCACCCGCTTCAGCGCTGTCTCGCTCTGGAAAATGAGCGGGTAATAGGCGTGGTTGCGGGTGCAGGGTACGCAGATCAGCGGCCGGCGCACATATGCGCCGTCGAGCATTTCATCGTACCGGTCGGAAAGCGCCTTGCGGTTCGCCAGAATTTCTTCGATATGCTGCAGGTTCGCAATACCCATCGCGGCATGGAATTCCGAATTCTTCGCATTGGTGCCGACGCAAACGAACTCATCGCCGACCTGGCCAAAGCTGCGTATCGCCATCAGCGTCTCGTGCACGCGCGGATTGCGAGCGATAACGGCTCCGCCTTCGACGGTGTGAAACAGTTTGGTCGAGTGAAAACTTGTCGCAGTGATGTCACCCCAGGAGAAGATCGATTCGCCGTTGATTGATGTGCCGAATGCATGCGCGGCGTCGTAGATTACCTTGAGGTCATATTCACGCGCGATGTCCTCGATCGCGTACACATCGCAGGGGTTGCCGAAGACATGTGTCGCGAGAATGGCGCTGGTGTTCCGCGTAATAGCGCGGCGAATCTGCTCGGGATCGATATTGAGCGTGTCTGGATCAATGTCAGCCATTACCGGGCGGCAGCGTTCCCACACGATGCTCGATGTCGTCGCCACAAAGCTGAACGGCGTGGTGATGATTTCGCCGGACAGATTCAATGCGCGAATCGCCAGTTGCAGTGCAGTCGTGCCGTTCGATACGTAGCAGAGGCTGCCCACCTTGAGATAGTCCTTGAGTTTCGTTTCCAGCAGGTTGACGAAAGGTCCGTTGTTTGTCAGCCATCCCCGAGTGAAAATGTCTTCGACTAATTCAACATACTCATCGATGGCGGGAAGGAAAGGCTTTGTGACATTGATGCGCATCCGTCTTTCTCCTCGCATTTCTCAGGTATCCGAATGGATGGTGAATTACGAATTCCGCGTAATGACCACTTTCCCGGATAGATGATTGTCGATCCCGGCCGGTCATGCCGCGCGTTTTGCAACACGCTGCCAGCAATCGGGCAACATCAATCTAGTCGGCACTCGACATCAGTAATGTACGGTTCCCAACTTAGAAGCAGTCTGCAACGCTTCAGCCGCGCGCAGGCATTCCGCGCCGGTTATGTCTTCGTGCCCGCGACGCAGTTGCAGCACCGATGTTTGTGCCTCCGGCTGCGTCCCTGGATGCAGCCGTTACTTCCAGGGACGCTTCGCTCTAGCGGTGACGACGTGTTTCTGGTCGTGAAGCGCGCGGTGGCGAATTTCGGCGCAAATCAGCCTGCAGGCCGGCGATGGAAACGTTTACGCGCTCGCCGGCAATCACCGCGCGCTGCGCGCAACCGGCACCGCTTCGATTGCGGTGAATACGACCGGCGCGTGTACTGGAACACTGACGACCACGCCTATGAGCAATCCCGCAAGCTCATCTGCAACACGCCTCCTGCTCGCGCGATCTCCGGTGTGTTGCATCCACCGGTTGAATCCGCATTCAAAAGCCGCCATTGACCTGAATGTCTCGCAGTCGCGGCTCAACGAGCTGAAACGTCCCCTTCGCCAGGGCATCACGAACCGCAGCGCAGTCCGGTGCGATCGAAAACCTGCCCACCAGTCGCCAATCTCCATTGCTGGCCTGCAACCCGAAGCAGTCTCTCGACTGTCTCCATAGCGGCTAATCGACGCCCGCATCTTAGGTAATGCATAATTCCCACGGACAACTGGCCACAGGAGTTCGGTAATGGTAAATGCAGTGAACCCGCCCGATGTCTGGTCGCCGTTCGGCGCATTCTCGATGGCCGTCATCCAGGGCGATGGTCAGGTCGTTCACCTGAAGGGGCAGGTGTCACTCGATCGGCACGGGCAAGTCGTCGGGCAAAACGACATGAGGGCGCAGGTGCGCAAGGTTCTGGAGAATGTTCGTGACGTTCTGGCACCGATGGGTGGGCAAATGGCGGATGTGATTTCGGTGGTTCACTATGCAACGGACATTGAGGCCTTCATGACCACTGGAGACATCCGACAAGAATTTTTTGCCGAGCCATATCCAGTCACAACGACCGTCCAGGTCGAACGTCTATACCGACCTGAACTGATGATCGAGATCGCGGCGATCGCTGAAATTCCTCGCTCGCGGTTTCGCCACCCCGAGCGGGGCGACCAGGCGCTACGTAAATGACCTCCTTGGGCGACCGGTCCTGGCCGGTTCATGCCTGACGTGGCCAACGCTGTACGACCCTAAACCGTCATCCGCGTAAGCCTTAGGTGCGCGTCTGCGTGGACTTTCTCAAACAGGAATCTATGGTCACCCCCGTTTTTGCAACGCTGACTTTTGACTTTGCGGTTGGCTTGCCTAAATCTATCCGGCGTCGTTTTGGAGATATCTCTC